>CAYGKP010000241.1:357-2508 GCA_964350605.1 uncultured Cytophagales bacterium | reverse complement strand
GCACTGAGCTCGGCTTCGTGCATTTCGTGGGGCGCGATCAAAAGGCGGCATTTGCCCCTCAAGGCTTCTAAAGCGGTTTCAAGCTGTATCAGATCCGAAGGCCAGACGCTTCCTAAGGCCAGTATCGGCTTGGATTCCGCTGCATGAAAGGCAGCCAGGATCGGGTCGTCAAAGGGCTCAGACACAATGGCAGCCACCCGGTCGGCGCGGGTGTCGCCCACCACCGTGGCATTGGTCAGGCCGATGGAGGCGAGTAGCTTCGCAGTCTCTTCGGTTTGCACGAAGAACTGGGTCACGGCCCGCAGCGTCTCACGGTGAAAGTCCCCACCCGAACGGAAGAAGCGTTGGTCGGGCCGAAGGATCGTGCAGGCATGGAGCAGGGGAATGTCCTGAGCCTGAAGGGCGGCGAAGTAGTAGCGCCAGAACTCGTACTTGATGAAGACCGCCAGCTTCGGCTGGGCGATCGCCAAAAAGTCGCGGGCATTGGCGGGCGTGTCGAGGGGCAGGTAACACACCTGATCGACCAGAGGATAGTCCTTGCGCAATTCATAACCCGATGGCGAAAAGAAGGTCAACAGAATGCGGTGCGTGGGCCAGCGGACCTTCCAGCCTTCGATTAAGGGGCGGGCTTGTTCAAACTCGCCCACCGAAGCGGCATGGAACCAAATCAGTGGCTGATCGTCAGGGGGTAACCCGGCTTTCAACCGTGCGCGCCAGTCTTTTCGACCGCGTACCCACAAGCGCGCCTTCTGGTTCCAGAGCGAGAGGATCCGCGCCCCGAGCGCGAACCCGCCCATCGAAAGGCGGTACACGAAGGAATGAAGGGGGGCTCTCATCGAGCGGCAAGTTCTAAAACTCCGTCGAGTGCCGGGCAAAAAGAAAGGCCGCCCGGAAATCGAACGGCCTTTGCAGGGGGAGCGAGGGGTCGCTTAGTTCTGCGAGAGGTATTCAGCAACACCGTCGTGGGTGGCTTTCATACTCGCTTTGCCTTCCTCCCAGTCGGCAGGGCAGACTTCGCCATTTTTCTCGAAGTATTGCAGGGCATCGACCATGCGAAGAGCGTCCTTGATGTTGCGACCGAGTGGCAAGTCGTTGATCACGCAGTGGCGCACAACGCCCGCTTTGTCGATCAGGAACGTACCGCGGTAGGCCACAGGCGTGCCGTCGAACACCATTTCGCCTTCTTCGTTGTAGCCGTACTCGCCTGCCAAGACACCGAAGTTCTCGGCAATGGTTTTCGAGGCATCAGCAACGAGTGGGTATTTCACGCCCTCGATGCCGCCTTTGTCTTTCGGGGTGTTGAGCCACGCCCAGTGCGAGAAATGCGAGTCGATCGAGCAACCGACAACGGCAACGTCGCGCTTCTCGAATTCGGGAAGCAGCTTTTGGAACGCAAGAATCTCAGTGGGGCACACGAAGGTGAAATCGAGTGGCCAGAAGAAGAAGACAACTTCTTTCTTGCCCAGGTATTGGTCGAGCGAGAAGTCTTCGATGAACTCGCCATCAATGACGGCAGTGGCTTTGAAGGACGGGGCTTTTTTGCCAATGAGTGACATGGGTAGGGGGTTTGGAGTGAGATGGATACGACTAGGGTTGAATGCGCCCCTCGGTCGAGCGACGCGCTTCGATGTGGACTTGAACGGATTCGATGCGCATGCCTTTGATGCCACGCTGGGCGAAGTAGTGCTCCAGAAGTTCGGACAGTGCCGCATCCTCGTAATCCAAAATCTCCGAACTGTCGGAAAGATGGATGTGGTGGTGCGGGTGTACGTTGCCTTCGTAGCGCAACTTCCCTTCGGCGGTTTGCACGCGTTTGCACAACCCTACCTCGACCAAGGCATCCAGCGTCTTGTAGACGGTGCCCAGCGAGAGAGTGGGTTGGGTTTCCATGAGCTCGGCGTGAAGTTCCTCGGCACTCGGGTGATGACCCGGGCGTTGGATCACACGCAAGGCACCCACCCGTTGGAGGGTGGCCTTCAAGCCGTGCTCACGGAGCAGTTCGTGTAGTTGGGGATTGCTCATGAATTCCTTTCAAGTAAAACCTTCTAACTAAGAAGATTTATCAACAAATAAACGAAGAATAAAAAAGCCCATCAAGGGCTTTCTGTTTTTGAGCGAAGAAAAGGAAGACGCGTTAGCGGCGGGCAGTCG
>CAYGKP010000241.1:0-347 GCA_964350605.1 uncultured Cytophagales bacterium | reverse complement strand
ATGCTCGATGTCCAAGATGTTGAGGTTCTCGCGGCCGGTTGCTTCGCTGGAACGATTCATCTCGCGAAGGCCATAGCCTACGGTGAGTAGCACCAACAAGGCACCGATCTTCCAGTTAAATTGATCTGTAAAAATGAGTAACGTTTTCTTCATGGCTCCCTTTGGGGACTCAATCGACGGCTTCAAAGCGAAGGCGTTTGTTGAGCGTATCGTTTGTGTATACTGATAAGTGCTCGGCAGTAACCCAGAATCCGGCTATAAATTTAAGAAGAATTGATTGCAAATCCTTGAGTATGAAAAATTCGGAGCGTGAAGCGCAGGAATCGGTGACTGTTCTGTTTGTGTGC
>CAYGKP010000240.1:0-2549 GCA_964350605.1 uncultured Cytophagales bacterium | reverse complement strand
CGAGAACAACGAGCGGTTGTTCGAAGCCTACAACCAACTAACACGACTTGCTTACGGCGACTACACTGCCCGTTTACCCGTTTCTGAAGAGCACGAAGACCCAGTCGAGGGTTTTGTTTCCGGCCTCAACATGCTGGCCGATGAACTGGAAGAACTATGCCACCAAGTGAAAATCCGGGCATGTGCCATCCGTGAAACCATTCACTCACTTGGCTCGAATCCTTCGGGTCCAACGGCTCAACAGAAACTCGCCGCTATCCAGGAGCTAAGCGATCAAATCGAAAAGCTGCTTACTCCCAAATCCGTCAAGCCGACCGCATGAGCCCTACGATCGAAAAATTTGCGCCGGTCTACAAAGAGCAGGTCGAAGGGGATCACACCATTCTTCGGATTGAGGATGGTGTTCTCTTTGGCACCTACTTATTGGATGGCGAGGTGATCCTTGAAAAAGCAAAAGCCATCGTAAAAGAACGCCAGTATTATTGCGCAGGCTTTGCTTATCCGTTCCTACTTGACTCGCGCAACATTAAAAAAGCCAGTCGCGAAGCCAGAAAGTATTGGGGCACGGCCGAAGCCTGTTCGGACGTGAAGGCAGGGGCCCTTTTGACCGACGGTGCAGTGAATCGCATCTTGGCGAATTTCTACCTCACCCTCGACAAACCGCCCATGCCCGCGCGCATGTTTACCGAGGAACAGGAAGCACTTGAGTGGTTGTCCCTCTACAAGAAGGGCGGACCCAAAGCCTAGCGCACCAACCGAATGGTTTCGACCCGGTCGGTTCCACGAAGCCGCAAGACATACAGACCTGGGGTCAGGCTGCGAACCGCTTGGTCCAACTTGGCCTCAAAAGGCGGAGAGGCAATCACCGCATGGGTTCGACCATCGGTGGTGTACAGCTCAGCACTCACCAAGTCCAAACTCTCGCCCGTTAATGTAAGACCAGTACCGCTCGTCGCGACCGTTGGGTAGACCGCCCAATTTGCTTCGACTTCGATTGGGGGCACCGAGAGAATTGGCGTCAGTTCGAATTGCCCATCGAGATCCACTTGCCGCAACCGATAATAAACTTGGCTCTCGGGCGCACTTGGATCAATCCACTCGTAGGCCAAAGGTGAATCGCTCTGTCCCGCAGCAATGACTTGCCCAATCGCTTCGAAGGCATTGGCATCCACTGATCGCTCAATGAGGAAGTGAGCGCTGTTCTCTTCCTGTGCCGTCTGCCAACTGATGCGGGCCCCGCCCGGTTCGCGTTTGGCTTCATAATTGAGCCAAACGACAGGCAATGCACACCCCCCCAACTGTGCATATACTGGAAGCCGATCGCAGGCCGAGCCTGAGATGATTCGCCAGTTGTACACATGGCTGAATCCCCCCGATTCGGTGGTATTACCTGTGATCTGGATGACATTGTAGGGTGCGCCCACATAGGGGTAAGGCGTATTGTACGGGTGGCGCGTGTAGAACATGCCGCCACTGGTATTCAGATGGTCGGCCATCAACTTGTAGTTGCCTGGCGTCGGCAACTGGATGTCAACATCCACGCGGTTCTCCCAATAGTTTGGGTTGCTCACACCACTAAAGGTCAGGGTTGCAGTGTCGCCCGCAATCAAGTTGTCACTCATGTCGTAGACATAAAAAGCCACCTGGGTCGGGCTGGTGTTGTAATTGATCCAGTAGAGGCTGACCGAGTCGATGGTTAACGGCGCGTTTGTCGTGAACAGTGTCTGTTTGGTCACATCGCCCCCATCGGTCTGATACCCATCGTTGAGCAACGAGGTGGGGCCTACGTAGGTGGTAAAGTTGCTTGTGCTCTGCGCGTAGTAGGTGCCAGCCGATGGGGCACTGTACGTCGGACCGGTGTGTAGCGCACTTCCACCCGAAGGTCCGGCAAACCAGGCATAGTTGTCCGGTCCGCTCACATTCAAGGAGATGGGCAAGCCTGTTGCACAGTTGTCCCCCGGAGTGGGCAAGTCCGAACTGACAGTAATCGTGTCCCAAGAAGTGGAGCAGCCACTCGCCAACACACGCGAGCGGTACAATCCCGCCGAGCGGACATCGGACAAAACTTGCCCAGTTTGTCCATTCAACTCTGCGAGACTCCCATAACTGAAATTGTCAGCGTAATCCCAGCGGTAGCCAAGCCCGCCGCCCACAACACCCGCATCCAAACTGGTGCTGGGTGGATCACACAGGTGCTGATTGGTCCCCAAGTCCACGGGCGGGATGACATCGACCACAGTCACCGAATCGGTTTGGATGCACACCCCTGCCGAATCGCGTTCCACTCGATAGGTGGCCGCTGCAGTCGCGGGATTGGTCAGCGCGAGTGTCGGACTGGTTTGGCTAGCGATCAGACCGCCGTTTCTGTACCAGCGATAGGTGACGTTGGTGTTCGTGGTCGTGTTGCTGGGAATGCTGATGGGAAAAGTTTGGCCACAGGTGGAGATGGTTTCGCCCAGCTCTGGCTCCTGGCACGGTTGGCCCAATACGTCATCCAGCGTTTGACCGATGATGATGTCATCAAACCAGATGTAGCAATCATTCTGGGG
>CAYGKP010000239.1:0-2587 GCA_964350605.1 uncultured Cytophagales bacterium | reverse complement strand
ACGGAGTACGCACCAAGGTGTTTGCTGTCGAAGGGCGAATTGAAACCGAAAAGGGCTTCCAAAAACGCATTGCTGAGAACCAGGTGAACATCCTGATGAAAAGCGCGGCGGCGGTCACGTGCATCATCATGTTCCTGATCGGTGCGCCGCTGGGGGCTATTGTCAAGAAAGGAGGGTTGGGTATGCCCGTGCTGCTGGCGACGATCTTCTTTGTGATCTACTATGTCATCTCGATGATCGGGGAGAAGATGGCCAAGCAACTGGTCATCTCCCCCGAGGTGGGCATGTGGATGGCCAACGTAGCGCTCTTGCCCTTTGGGCTGCTGTTCATCAACTTGGCCCGGAAAGACGCCAGCTTGTTTGATTACTCATTGACCGCGTGGATCCATCGCTTGCGGGCTCGGGTGAAAGGGAAGAAAAAAGCGAAAGAGGAGGAGGAAGAATCCTAGCGGATTTGCTGCAGTATTCTCGGAGTTATTTTCTACTTTTGCCCCACTAAAAGAATGTCCAAACCACTGTGACTCCCGCAAGGAGAAGCAAAACGGGTGCCACTGTGGTGCCCACAAGACGACCAGAATGTATCTCACCGCTGAAGTAAAGCAAGAGCTGTTCAAGGCCCACGGCCACGCCAAGTCGACCACCGATACCGGCAGCGCCGAATCGCAGATCGCCCTTTTCACCCATCGGATCAACTATTTGACCGAGCACCTTAAGACCCACAAGAAGGATCACGCCACGCGCCTGGGCCTTCTTAAGCTGGTTGGTCAGCGTCGTCGTTTGCTCGACTACCTGATGCGCAAAGACATCACCCGCTACCGTGCGGTGCTTGTCGACCTGAAACTGCGCAAGTAATTCCCATTGACCGACGGGTGCCCCAAAGGCACCCGTTTGGTTTTTCATCCTTCCTGATCGCCCGCCGCCGGGCGCCCGGTTGTGGCCATGATGTTGGCCCCAATGAAGCCGAGCCCCCGACACCTGGAGATTGATTCACTCACAATTCATCGAAACGATGTCCGCTACGCTCGAACCCATTGTACAAACCATCACCATGCCCGACGGCAAGGTGATTACCCTCGAAACCGGAAAACTGGCCCGCCAAGCCCATGGCTCGGTGCTGGTCAAAGCAGGCCGTGCGCGCTTGCTCGCAACGGTTGTCTCGAACCACGAAGCCCGCGAGGGGGTCGACTTTTTGCCCCTTTCGGTGGATTACCAAGAGAAGTTCGCTTCGGCGGGCCGCATCCCTGGTGGCTTCCTGCGCCGCGAAGGTCGCCTGTCGGACTACGAAGTGTTGATCTGTCGTTTGGTCGACCGTGCGCTTCGCCCGATGTTCCCGAAGGATTACCATTCGGAGACGCAGATGATGATCTCGCTGCTCTCGTACGATCCGCTGGTTCCTGCCGATGCGTTGGCTGGCTTGGCTGCTTCGGCTGCCTTGTCGATCACCGACATTCCTTTTGATGGCCCAATCTCGGAAGTCCGTGTGGCGAAAGTTGATGGCGAACTGGTCATCAACCCGACCACCGAAGAAATCGAAGCTGCGACCCTCGAAATGCTCGTCGCGGGTACTGCTGATGCCATCACGATGGTGGAAGGCGAAATGAACGAAGTCTCCGAAGAGGAAATGGCCGAGGCCATCTTCTTCGCCCACGACGCGATCAAAGTACAAGTCGCAGCCCAACTTGAGCTTCGCAAGAAGGTCGGCGTTTCGGGCGTACGCGAGTACAGCCACGAATCGCACGACGAAGCACTCCGTGCCCGTGTGAAGGAACAGTTCTACGAAGCAGTGAAAGCGGCAGCCCGCAAGCGCATCACTTCGAAGCACGACCGCTCGGACGCGCTGAAGAAGCCCTTGAAGGACTACCTCGAATCGTTGCCAGAAGGCCACGAGGAGAACGTTGCCCTGATCAAAGCGTACTATAAGGAGGTCGAAAAGAAGGCGGTTCGCGACACGGTTCTGGAGGATCGCATCCGCATGGATAACCGCCAGCTCGACCAAGTCCGCCAGATCTGGACTGAAGCTGACTACTTGCCTTCGACCCACGGTTCGGCCCTATTTACCCGCGGCGAGACCCAATCGCTCACTTCAGTGACTTTGGGTACCAAGCAAGACGAGCAGATGATCGACCAGGCGACTGGCAAGAGCTTCGAGAAGTTCATCCTGCATTACAACTTCCCTTCGTTCTCGACCGGGGAAGCCCGCCCGAACCGCGGCCCCGGACGTCGCGAAATCGGCCACGGCAACTTGGCGTTCCGTGCCCTGAAGAAGGCGTTGCCCCCCATGGAGGAAATGCCCTACACCATTCGTGTGGTTTCGGACATTCTTGAATCAAACGGTTCGTCTTCGATGGCGACGGTCTGTGCGGGCTCGATGGCCCTCATGGATGCAGGCATCCACACCAAGGCAGCCGTCAGCGGCATCGCTATGGGCCTAATCTCGGACGAGGAGACTGGCAAGTATGCCATCCTCTCGGACATTTTGGGCGACGAGGATTTCCTTGGCGACATGGACTTCAAAGTAGCGGGCACCGAAAAGGGCATCACCGCTACCCAGATGGACATCAAAATCAAGGGCCTCTCGCGTGAGTTG
>CAYGKP010000238.1:0-2631 GCA_964350605.1 uncultured Cytophagales bacterium | reverse complement strand
CCTTTCCGTTGCGCAAGGCCTCCAAGGCTTTTGTGCCCAGGCGACCGGGTTGGAAGTGGGGGTCTTGAATGGCTTCGAAGACTTCGGCGGGGCCGCCGAACATCTCGGTCAGTAGGCGATAGCGGCCCGATCCGATCCCGGGGGTCAGGGCGAGGGCGAGGGGGGCGAGCGAGGAATCCACAGACTTCATGGGGCAAGTCTACGAACAAAAACTAAAAATAGTTGCGGTGTAACTAAAAATAATTGCAGTAGCTTTGCAACACGCCAGTCGCTGTTACTCGGTGAGCTGGTCTTTCATTTCGACCAGGAAGCCGCGCACGCGTTCGAGCCGGGCGATGGCCTCCATTTCGTCTTGGGCTTTGCGGCCGTCGGCTTTCATCACGTCGCGGGCGCCTTGGAGGGTGAAGCCGCGTTCCTTGACCAAGTGGTAGATCAGGCGCAGGGTTTCGATGTCGTCCTTGGTGAATTGGCGGTTGCCCTTGGTGTTCTTTTTGGGGTGCAGTTCGGGGAATTCGCCTTCCCAGAAGCGGATCAGCGAGGGGGCCACTTTGAACATGTCGGCCACTTCGCCGATGGCGTAGTAGCGTTTCTCGATGGGCTTTTCCTTGTAGGGCATGGGGGAAGATACGAAGTCGTTTAAGTAGGTTCGTCTATATGGTGTAACCTGAGGAAGCCCTTTTTATCGAGATAGTTTGAGATTTCTTCCCAGACATATTGCAGTTCCTCAGCTCGGAGGTTGAAAACAGCTCCCTTTCGGGACCAGCTTCTTTCCTCCAGGTCTAGTTTAGGAAACAAGCTAGTTATGGCGGGAATAACGTCTTGTTGATTGTATGGGTAAAACTCCCACTCGTCGTTGTAATGTTTACCAACTACGTAAGAGTAGTAGCTTATAGTCTCTTGTTTCTTGGCTAGATACTTTGTGCCTAAATAGCTGACTTGGTTAAACCATAGCTTCTTAAATGGTAGCAAGTTCAGATCAGAAACGATGCTATTGAACTCTTGATTAGGAACGCCAGCTTTATCGACTACAAAAAGCGTGTCGAGAAAAAATTGGCTAATGGCCGTTCTTCGACTACCAGATAGTTTTCCGAAAAGTATGATTGAGCCGGGTTCAAGTTTTTGTAAGGTGTAGGCAAGCCCTCGGCCATTTTGTTGGCAGTGGGTGTAAGCGAACTGCGACCCAAAGACCATCGGGTCTGTTGTCATATCTGACGTCGTAATAGCCCTTTGGGCTGCCAGAGGCTTGTGGAGGTATTTTCCTGCTAGACCTTTAATTCTTTGAGTCCTTCTCTTGAGGAGAAGGGATGGTGCTTCCCACTCACCATAGAAAGTAGCTGGGCCTTCAACCTCAAACCCTTCGTTGTTGACATGCCGTGTGTAATCTGAAACTAGAAGTTTTCTCCAATGTGTTGAAATCTTCGATGGGTGAAAACCAATCGTATTGCCCTCCTGCAGACCAGCGTATGTTGGCTCTGAGAAAGGATGGAGGAGAAAAGCTAACTGCGGCATTTTTATCGATAACTCACCCGATACACCATCACCGAATTCCCGCCGCCGCCGGAGCGGCCTTGGCTCGTCACCGCCAGTAACGTCCCGTCCGGGCTAATGTCCATCCCCACCGGGTAAGAATCGGCCCCCACCGTCGCGACCACCACCATGTCCTCGGTCCGCACTACCGCAATCTTGTTGTGGTTGTTCACCGCCACAAACAAATACCGCCCATCCGGCGACACCACCCCCGTCCGCGCGCCCGTCCCCTGGCAATAGACCGTCTTCCAATCCGCGAAGGTGCGCTCGCCGTTCTCCGCCGCCGAAATGACCCCTTCCAGGCTGGCCTTCTGCGCCTTACCCGAACGGTTGGCCGTCAGGTAAAGGGTCTCGCCATGAATGGCCAAGTGGCGCACGTTGCCCTCCATGCCCCACACCGTGCCCAGGTAGTAGAGCGAATCCATCGCGAAGACCGCGAGCCCGCCGCCACCCATCCGGCCCACGATCAGGTGGTCCGAGTCGGGCGTGAAGACCGTCCCGCGCAGGCAATAGCCGCAATTCGAATCGCGGTTCACTGAACCCGAGAAATTCATGGCCAACTGGCGGTCGACCACCAAGTGCTTGACATAGGTCCACTCCGCCGGGCTGGCCGACGAAATGTCCAGGATGCCCACGGTGTTGTCGCCCCAATGGGTGATGGCGAGCCATTTGCCGTCCGGCGAGGCAGCGACCATCTTCGGTAGCGGCCCGGTGGGCATCACGCGCACGATGGTGTCGGCCTCGGTGTCGATGATTGCCACCGCGCTCGGCGATTCGGCGTGGGGGTCAAACGTCCGGCGGTAGTAGGTGACCCACAGGTACTTGCCCTTGTGCGTCAGGCAGCTCTCTACAGGCTTGCCGGAGAAGATGTTGGGGTTCGCACGCGCCTGTTTATAGGGGTAGCCGAAGACGGTCGTCTCGCCGCCGAACAGGTGGCCGTCCGACGAACCGAAGGTGTGCTTGATGACCGTTTTCTTCTCAATCGCGCCCGTCGAATCGACTTGGTAGACCACGGTCTTCAGTCCTTCAAGCGACTGGACGTACATCTTGCCCGACGCGGTGATGTTCACCGACTTGGGCGAGTAGATGTCGGTGTCGTAATGG
>CAYGKP010000237.1:0-2671 GCA_964350605.1 uncultured Cytophagales bacterium | reverse complement strand
ACGTATCGGCTTACATTCCGACCAACGTGATCTCGATCACCGACGGCCAGATCTTCCTTGAGTCCGACCTGTTCAACTCGGGGATTCGCCCGGCGATCAACGTGGGGATTTCGGTCTCACGTGTCGGGGGTAGTGCTCAAATCAAATCGATGCGGAAAGTTTCGGGCACCCTGAAGCTTGACCAAGCGCAGTTCCGTGAACTGGAAGCCTTCTCGAAGTTCGGGTCTGACCTGGATGCGTCCACGAAGCTGACCATCGACCGCGGTCGCCGCAACCTAGAAATCCTCAAGCAGCCCCAACTCTCGCCTGTGAAGGTGGAAGAGCAAGTGGCCGTCATTTACGCGGCCACAAATGGCTTGCTGGATAAAGTGCCTATCGAGAAGGTTCGCACCTTCGAGAAGGAGTACCTCACACTGCTCCGCACCCAGCATGCTGAAGCACTCGCTTCGCTGAAAGCGGGGAAGTTGGAGGACTCGGTAATTGCCACCCTGAAAAAAGTAGCCGCTGAATTGTCGGCCAGCTACGCCTAACCGATCATCCTCGAGAGAAGCTAAATGGCCAACCTAAAGGAGATTCGCGGACGCATCGTTACGGTGCAGTCCACCCAGCAGATCACCCGCGCGATGAAAATGGTCGCGGCGGCCAAGCTTCGTCGTGCCCAGGACAACATCCTGCGCTTGCGCCCCTACGCCTCGAAACTCGAGGGCATTCTCTCGAACGTGACCGCCAGTCTGGACGGCGCGGCCGAGTTGGAACTGACCACCGTTCGCGAGGAGGTGAAGGGTGTACTCGTTGTGGTGATCACGTCGGATCGCGGCCTTTGTGGTGGGTTTAACAACCAGATTGGTAAGGGCGTGATTGCCCACATCAATAAGAACTACGCTGCGCAACAGGAAGCCGGACAGGTTGAGGTGCTCAGCATTGGAAAGAAAGGGCGCGACTACTTCAAGAAGCGCGGCTATGCGGTGAGCGACCAATTCACTGGGTTGTTTCTTGATCTGAATTTCGAGGCCGTGCGCGAGGCAGCACAGTACGCCATTGATGGGTTCCTCTCGGGCAAGTACGACCGCGTCGAGATTGCGTACAACGCGTTTAAGAACGCCGCGACACAGATCATGACCATCGAGCCGTTCTTGCCGATTCCCCAGCCGGAAGGTGAGGGTGCGCCGGCCGATTACATCATGGAACCGGACGTGGAGTACATCCTTTCCGAGTTGGTGCCTACCGCCCTGCGCATTCGCTTTTACCGCGCGGTGCTGGAATCCAATGCCGCCGAACACGGCGCGCGGATGACCGCGATGGACAAAGCCACCGATAACGCGGGCGAATTGCTTAGCGGCCTTCGTAAAACCTATAACCGTACCCGCCAGGCGGCCATCACCACCGAGATCACCGAGATCGTGGGCGGGGCCGAAGCCTTGGCCAACGGATAGGCAGCTTGCGACAAGCCCTTCGACTCCTGGGTGTTCTGAGCCTCGACGTTGTCGCGGGCGCGAACGCATGGGCCATTCTCTGGGCCCGGGTCCTGGGCACTCCGATCGATTGGCGCAATCACGTCGCGCTTTCCTTGGTCGTTTGGTTGGTCTACGCGCTTGACCACCTGCTCGACGCCCGAAGCATTCCCCACCAAGCCAGTTCTCGGCGACACGCCTATTACCAGCGCCACCGCAGCAACATCTGGCTCGTCTGGTGGCTCTTGATGGGTATCGCTACGCCGTTTTGCCTCTTCCTGCTGCCCTTCGAGACGATCTTGATCGGCTTTGCGGTGGGCACCTTGGTGGTCATTCATTTCATCATTCACGTACTGCTACGCCCCCAAGGCAACCTAATCCTTCAAAAAGAGTTGGGCACGGCGATGGCCTTCACCTTGGGTGTCTTGCTTGGGCCGCTAAGCCTAGTGGAAGGGTTGCGGTTTCCTCTAGGTGCGCAATTACTCTTGGCCCAGTGTTTCCTGTTGGCCCTGACCAACCTGGTGCTCTTCTCGCTGTTCGATCAAGAATCTGACACGACGGATCAACAGTCCTCGATGGTGCGACTGGTGGGGGCCAAGCGGGCCCGGTTGCTGCTCGTGCTCTTCTCCCTGACGTTCTTGGTGGCCTTCGCCGGGCAACTCGTACTGGCCGAATCCCTGTTCGATTGGGTAGTGCAAGCCTTGGTCTTCCTCATTTTTGCAGGCCACGCCTTGCTCCTGATTTTCTACCCCTACTTCGCCGAACGTGAGCGATACCGGGTGGTTGCCGACTGGCTCTTTAGCCTGCCCTTCTTCGTTCTCTTGTTCTAGCGCATGCCTCGCAGCGATGGCTTCAACCGCATCGCTTGGGCCTACGATGGCTTGGTGCGTATGGTCTTCGGGAAGGCTCTTTTGCGGGCGCAACGAGCGCACCTGGACCAGTTGCCAGCCGAAGGAACGATTCTCTTTCTGGGTGGCGGCACAGGGCAGATTCTCCCCGATCTCGTCGTCGGCTTTCCGAACCGGAAGCTAATCTACCTCGAACCGTCTTCGCGCATGCAGCAGCGCGCCAAGGCCCGCCTCACCGACGCGCAACAGGCACAGGTGCACTGGTTCCTCGGGGACCACAAGGAAGTTTCCCGGCTTGGGCCTATCGATGGCATTCTTACTTTTTTTGTCCTCGACGTCTTTCGTCCGGATCAATTGCCCGGGGTGCTGGGA
>CAYGKP010000236.1:0-2730 GCA_964350605.1 uncultured Cytophagales bacterium | reverse complement strand
CCGTGAGGGTTTCAGCGGCGGGGGAAGGACCGTCGGGGCCTTCCAAGCCAAAGGGCGTAATGACGAGTGGAAACTGGGCCTTCACCGCAATGCGGTTCTCGCCCAGTCCATGCAAGGTTAATGCCAAGGGGACTTCCGTTTCCTCTTCCAGGAAGCTCAGGTACGCGTTCGCCTTCAAAGGGTAGACCCCGCCGATGTGTAGGGTTTCGTCCGATTCGATCTCGAAACGAATTGTTGCGGCAGGCAGGTGTGCCACCTCTAGAATCTCCAAGACGTACTCGTCCAACGCAGGATCGCCCATCGTCAAGGTGCCCATTTTGGCCTCGAAACTTCCGCTCGCACCGTCGAGGCTGCCCCCTTCACCCAATTTAAAATTCGCCGAGCCGCCGGAAATGGTCCCCGAATAATGCTGGACAGGGGGTAGGAACGCGAATTTCAGGGCCGGAGCTTTCGAGCCATCGTTCAAATACATGAACGTGCGATGCGTGATCGGCGGACCGAGTTCGCTGGCCATCTTGAGGCCACCGGCCAATGGTGCGATTTGGTCCCATTCGATCAGTGGGGTGGCGCGGGGCAGGGGTGTGAGGCCGTCGCCGAGGGAGGCGCTTTCCATCGTCCGCTTGATTTCCGAGCGGAAGGCAACGCCTACCTTTTGAAAGGCTTTGCCGGGCTTGTCCCAACTGCCTTTGATCGGCTTTTCGGACGTGAAAATCGGCGTGTGGCAGTTGAACGGCGAGAAGAGGGCGTAGCTCAGGTAGAGTTTCTTGCCGTCGCGGTGGGGGTAGACGTCCAGGTAGAACATCCGATCTGAGGACCGCAGGTTGAATTCGTCTTGCCAGGTGTAGCCCAGTCCGACGGTCACTCGCTCCTTTCCCGCCAGCGAGAATTGCGAGGGGATGAAGCCATTCGGCACCCCGCCGCTCGGGTGGGTGATTTTCATACAGCCCACCAACGCGCAACGACCCATCAAGCTGACCGCTACATCAAACCGTTCGGATTCGCCGAGCGAGTCAGAGAGCGAAGCGGTTTCGAGGAAAGTGGTGACCTTCTCGAGGATCACGTAGCGGCCTTGGAAGACTTGGACCCCCGAAGTGCTGCGGTGGATGATCGCCGGGGTGAAGCCGACCTCCTTAGGGATTCCTTCCGATGGATCGGCGCGGTGAATGAGGGGAATGCCGCGCTGGGCGCACCAGGCTTTCAGTTCGGGAAGCTGCTCGGCGATGAATTTTTGGTCCAAGGCCGACTCGGGCTGGGTGAAGACAATCACCTGCGCTGCCGACTGGGCCCACAGGCCGAGCGGGAAAAGCAGTACGAGGAGAAGGAAAAAACCGCGGCGCATCATCAGGTGAACTCAAACAAAAAAGGCGGCCCAACCGAGCCGCCTTTCCCTGTAACCCAGATTTGGGTCTAGCTGTTCATCGAAACCAAGAATTCTTCGTTGTTCTTGGTGCCTTTGATGCGCTCGAGCAGGAACTCCATGGCCTCCATCGAGGTCATGTCGCTCATGAACTTGCGCAGGATCCAGATGCGTTGCAGCTCTTCGTTGCTCATGAGCAGGTCCTCGCGGCGTGTACCCGAAGAAGGCACATCGATCGCTGGGTAGACCCGCTTGTTGGCCAGCTTGCGGTCCAGCACGACCTCCATGTTGCCCGTACCTTTGAACTCTTCGAAGATGACCTCGTCCATTTTCGAACCGGTCTCGACCAGTGCGGTGGCAATGATGGTCAGCGAACCGCCGTTTTCAATGTTGCGGGCCGCGCCGAAGAAGCGCTTGGGTTTGTGCAGGGCGTTCGAGTCAACACCACCGGAAAGAATCTTTCCAGAGCTAGGCGCGACGGTGTTGTAGGCCCGTGCCAGACGTGTGATCGAGTCGAGCAGGATCACCACATCGTGGCCGCATTCGACCATGCGCTTGGCTTTCTCCAAGACCATGGTGGCGACTTTCACGTGGTGGTCAGCCGTTTCGTCGAAGGTCGAAGCGACCACTTCGCCGCGAACGCTGCGTTGCATGTCGGTGACCTCCTCAGGGCGCTCATCGATCAGTAGGATCATCAAGTACACCTCGGGGTGGTTCTCGGCAATCGAGTTGGCGATTTCCTTCAAGAGGACCGTCTTACCCGATTTCGGCTGCGAGACGATCATGCCGCGCTGGCCTTTTCCGATGGGCGCGAACATGTCGAGCATGCGCGTGGACATCTCCGAAGGACGACCGGCCATTTTCAGGCGCTCGTCGGGGAATAGCGGGGTGAGGTATTCAAATGGAATGCGGTCGCGAATCTCGTCGAGGGTACGTCCGTTAACGCTCACGATTTCGTGCAGCGCGAAATACTTCTCACCCTCTTTCGGGGGACGGATCGTGCAAGTCACCGCATCGCCCACTTTCAAGCGTGCTTGCTTGATCTGTTGGGGCGAAACATAGACATCGTCGGGCGACGCCAAGTAGTTGTAGTCCGGCGAGCGCAGGAAGCCATAGCCGTCGGGCATCAGCTCCAGTGCGCCGTGGCCATCGACCAACCCGTCGAATTCACGCAGGCTGATTTTCGGGCCGCGGTCTTGCTGCTCGTCTTGTTGGTTTTCGTTGTCCGAGTTGCCGGCGTTTTCGCGCTGGCGGCGGTCGCCACGATCCTGGCGTTCGCCACGGGGCTCGCGAGGTGGACGTGGGTCACGTTCCTGACGTTCGCCGCGGGGTTCGCGTTCGGGCCGTGGTTCACGGTCTCCACGAGGCTCACG
>CAYGKP010000235.1:0-2842 GCA_964350605.1 uncultured Cytophagales bacterium | reverse complement strand
AACTTGGAGAAAGGTTTTGCTTGGGACTCGGCGGGAACGGGGGCCTGGCATGCTGGTGAGCTGGCTGACAGGCGGATGCGCGAGACGGCGTTAGCACATGGCCTCCGGTTGACCAGCCGAGCGCGCCAGGTGAAGGCTGAGGATTTTACCCGATTCGACTGGATCCTGGCAATGGACCACGAGAACCTGCGCAACCTGGAGTCCCTTCGTCCAGTGGGCAGCAGCGCGCGGTTGGCCTTAATGAGGGACTTTGACCCCGAGCCGGGGGACCGCAACGTGCCCGATCCCTATTATGGAGGGCAACAGGGCTTTGAAACCGTTTATTCGATCCTGGACCGTTCGACCGAACGCTTTCTGGAAGAGCGCCTGAAGGAAAGGGACTAAGAAGAGGCTACGCGCCGCCAGTTTTGCGCGGCATGCTGGTCTTGCCGCCACCTTTCGCCGCTGTCGATGCGCGGGGCTGGGTCTTTTTGGCCGCGCCGGTCTTTGCCGCTGCTTTCGGGGCTTTGGCTTCACCGCCTTCGGCAGTGGCTTTTTTCTTCTCGTCGGCTTTCGGGCGTTCGAGGACTTCGGGCAGGTGCTGGGTCAACAACTCGTACCAACCAACCAGTTTGCGGATGTCGGAGGGGTAGACTTTCTCTGCATCGAAGTTCTTGACGTGCTCGCCCAAAAAGGCAAAGAACTCCTCGTTGCTGGCTTTCGTCTCGATGGGCAAGGTCTCCCCGTATTTCTCGCGCAGGTCCCAGAGTACCTCTTCCAATGGCACGGTGCCTTCTCCTTCAGTGACATAAATGGAGATTTCCTTCAAGAGCGAGACGCGTTGGCCCGAACCAGCCACCCACTTGCGAGCGGTGCCGTCGAGGCTTTCGAGAATCACGCCATTGCGCGTGGGTTTGAGTACGCGGTGAAGGCCGGGTTTCCCCGAAACGGTGGCTACTTCTTGAAGATCCATTGTGTGTGCGCTGTCGTGAAATTGATTCGCGAGGGCGCGAAGTTAGCCATTCTCATCGGTTTCAGCTTCCGGTGCTCCACTCGCGGTAGATTCCAGGAAATCGAGCAATTCGTCTTGCCCCCAGTTTTTTAACGAGGAGGTGACAAAATGCCGCGGCAAGGGCTCGAAGCGTTCGGCCAATTGTGCCTGATAGTCAGCCAAGGCAGCCTTTCGGGCGTTGGCACCAAGCTTGTCGGCCTTGGTGAAGACGAGCACGAACGGCACACCTTCACGAGCCGTTTTTTCAATGAAGCGCAGGTCGATGGTTTGGGGTGGGTGGCGCAGATCGATCAAGATCAACAGACCGGTGAGTGATTCGCGGCCTTTCAGGTAGGTCCAGATCATCGATTCGAAGCCCGAGCGAATGGCCTTCGGCACCCGGGCAAATCCATAACCCGGCATGTCGACCAGGTAGTAGCCTGCATCCACCTCGAAATAGTTGAGCAACTGGGTTTTGCCGGGTGTTCCACTGGTTTTGGCCAGGTTCTTGCGACCCATCAGCAGGTTGAGCAACGAAGACTTTCCAACGTTCGAGCGCCCAATGAGTGCAAACTCCGCCCGATCGGGGGCGGGGCAGTCCTCAAGATTGGGACAAGAACGTACGAAACGGGCCTCTGGGGGTAGATTTTCCATGAATAATCGAAATCGGTCTGCGCTGCATCCTAAGACTTCGCCCACCGCTCCGTAACTTTAGGGATGGACTCAAACTTGCGCTTTTTCTCCGCCACTCTCTCTTCCATGACTAAGATCCGCATTTTCCTCTGTCTGGCACTGACCTTTGGCACTCTTTCCATCACTCAAGCTCAAGGCAACAAAGAAGCCGAGGCAGCCTACAAGGCAGCCAAGGGCGACTTTTATTACGGCAATTACGACAAAGCAATGGCAGGCGTGCGCAAGGCCTATACGCTTGACCCCGAAAACGGGGAGTATGCCTACCTACTAGGAAAGACGTACATGAAAGTGGGGCAGTCTCCTGACCAAGCCTTTAAACTGCTCTTGTTTGCCGAGAGTAAAAATCTGGACCCCCAAGTGAAGAACCCCTACCTGTTTGATGATGAATTGGGGCACTTGTTCAGTGAGGACCTCAATTTCTTGTTGGGTCGCGCCGCTCATTTGCATCATGAGTTCGACATCGCCATCGACCAATACCGCACTTATTTGGCCAACTTGAATCCGAAGAAACGCGCCTATTCGGACACCAAAATCATCGTTGACAACTACATCCAAGGGTGCCTGAACGGAAAAGAGCTCATCGGCGATACCGCTGAGGTGACCATTGTTAACCTTGGGACGATCCTCAACAGCGAGTTTCCCGAGTACACCCCGGTAATCTCGGCCGATGAAACCACGCTGATCTTCACCTCGCGCCGTCCGAACACCACAGGTGGGGGTCGCGATCCGCAGAACGAGGAGATGTACCTCGAAGACATTTACATTTCCGAGAAAGAAGACAGCACTTGGAGTGAACCCAAAAAGATTTCGACTAACATCAACACCCCCGAACATGACGCAGCCATCGGAATTTCGCCCGACGGAAGCCGCTTGTTCCTTTACCGCAGCAACAACTACGGTACGGGCGACATCTGGACTTCCGAGTTAGAGGGGAACACCTGGTCGGTGCCCAAACAGCTGGAAGGCATCAACTCGAAACATCTCGAGCCCAGCGTTTCGATCTCGGCGGACGAGCAAGTGCTCTTCTTTTCCTCGAACCGTCCGGGCGGCTACGGCGGGCTCGATATTTACATGGCGCGTTTGCTGCCCAACAGCACGTGGGCCGATCCCATTCACTTGGGCCCGGAGGTCAATACCCCGTTCGACGAGGATTCGCCGTTCATTCACCCCCATGGGAGG
>CAYGKP010000234.1:0-2856 GCA_964350605.1 uncultured Cytophagales bacterium | reverse complement strand
ATCAGATCTACACCGCCCGCGAACTGTTCCCCTCCATCGCGCCCGACAGCTTTGGGCTGGGCTATTACCTGCCCGTGGCGGGCTTCCTGGCGAACGTGATCGGCAACCGCATCCTCGCCTCGCTGGCCCGCCAGCATAGCAAGGCCTAGCTGCCTGTCGAGTCGATCCCTTCGGGTTTGTGTATCTTATCCCTTCGCTGAATCGTTAGGGAAGAGTAGATGCGTAGAATCATTTTGTTCGGTCTTGCGGTGGTCTGTCTGGCCACGACGGCCCAGGCCCAAGGCCTTAAGGAGAAAAAGAAGGGCCAAAAAGCCCTGGAGATGGGCGACTTGCGCACGGCGATTACCGAATTGGAATCGGCACTCATCGGCCTGCCCGAGGATGGCGAGGTGCACCTCTGGCTGGCCGAATGCTACTTGGAGTATGGTAACGGCCAGAAAGCCATTGGTCATGCTCGGAAGGCCCAGAAATACCTCAAGGGCCGCGACGCGGAAGTGAACTATGCCTTGGCGTGGTCCTATCACCTGACCCATGATTTCGCCCGAGCAAAGGAACACTACATCAAGTCCGATCCGGGGCGCACCAACCACCGCCACATCTCGAAGATGACCGCCGAGTGCGACCAGGGCATCCGGCTGATGAAATCCCCGGTGAATGTGAAGATCACCAACATGGGCGACCTGGTGAATTCCTCGGACCACGACGTGCTGCCCAAAATCACAGCGGACCGCTCGCGACTTTACTTCACCTCCCAGCGTCCCGGCATGATCGGCGGCCCGGAAAACCCCGAGGACATCTATGTGTCCGAAAACAAGGGTGGCGCTTGGCAGAAGCCAAAAAATGTTGGCGCGCCGATTTCGACCGACAACAACGACGCGATTGTGGGCCTCTCGGCCGATGGGCAGACCATGTTCATCTTTCGCGGCGACAACCAAGGCGACATCTATCAAAGCACCCTAAAGGGCGACCGTTGGACCACACCACAGCCCATCAAGGCGGTCAACACGGCCATGAAGGAATCGTCGGTGTGCCTTTCGGCCGACGAGCGAACGCTGTTCTTCGTGCGCGACTTGGGGGGCAACAAGGACATTTTCTTTTGCAGCCGTTCGTCCACGGGTGGCTGGTCGGGGGCGCGGCGCGTACCGGGCATTAACACCCCCTACGACGAAGAATCGCCCTACCTGCACCCCGATGGGAAGACCCTCTATTTTAGCTCGAACGGCCCAGGCACGATGGGCGGCTACGACATCTTCAAGTCGACGCTTCAGCCCACGGGCTATTGGTCCACGCCCGAGAATTTGGGCTACCCCATCAACACCGCGGGTGACGAGCTTTGCTTTGTGCTCTCCGCCGATGGAACGCTAGGCTACTACGCCTCGGAAAAGGAGGGGGGCTTTGGTCGCCAGGACTTATACACCATCCGCTTCCTCGATGCGGAGAAGCCCGAAATGGCCTTGGTGAAAGGCAAAGTGACCGAGTCGCTGACGGGCGAGGCCATCGAGGCGGACATCTCGATCACCGACAACAAGACGGGCGAGGAAGTGGCGCGCTTGCGTTCGAACGGCACGACGGGGGAGTATTTGGTCAGCCTGCCTTCGGGCAAGGATTACGGCCTGCGCATTGAGCGGGAGGGGCACTTATTCCACTCCGAGAACATCACCCTGGAGAAGGGTAAGGACTACGTGGAGTTGCGCAAAGACGTGAAGCTGCTGAAGGCCGAGAAGGGCTCGAAAATTGTGCTGCGTAACGTGTTCTTCGATTCGGGCAGCGATGCGCTGAGAAACGAATCCCGAGCCGAGCTGGACGACCTAGTCGCCATCCTCAAGCAATACCCCAAGCTGCGTGTTCAAATTGCAGGCCATACCGACAACATTGGCGATGCGGGAGCAAACCTTTCCCTCTCGGAAAAACGGGCCAAATCGGTAGTTGCCTACCTGGTGGGTAAGGGAATTCCGGCCGCGCGCCTGGAAGCAGTGGGCTATGGTGAAACCCAGCCCATCGCACCCAACAGCAGTGAGGACGGTCGCCAACAAAACCGCCGCACCGAGTTCGAAATCCTCGAATAAAAGCGCACCTTTCTGGCAGACCCAACCCCCACCATGAGCGAGAAGAAAAAGAACCTACAGGCCATCCTGACCACTAGCGGATTTTGGACGGCCATCGGCCTGATCCTGACCGCTTTGATCCTTGGCGGCTTCTACGCGAAGAAGTATTCGGCGAATGATTCGATCTATGTGGTAGGCCTGTCGGAGCGCAGTTTTACTTCGGACCTGATCGTCTGGAGCGGTTCGTTTTCGACCAGCGCCCCGGACCTGAAAGATGCCTACGCCAGCCTGGGCCAGAACCGTGAATTGGTCAAGCGCTTTTGGGTGGACAATGGCATCCCCGAGGCTGACGTGGTCTTTTCGGCGGTCGACATCCAGCGCGAGTACGAGACCTATTGGGAGAACGAACGCAGCCGCTCAGTGTTCAAGGGCTATCGCCTGAGCCAGTCGGTGAGCATCGAGTCGAGCAATGTCGATCAGGTGGAAAAATTGGCCCGCCAGGTGACCGAGCTGATCAACCAAGGGGTCGAGATTTATTCCGACCAGCCACAGTATTTCTACACCAAACTGGCCGAGTTGAAACTCGAAATGATTGGCGAGGCGTCGGCCGACGCCCGCACCCGTGCCGAGCGGATCGCGCAGGAGTCGAAGACGGCTCTGGGCCACTTGAAAATGGCCGACATGGGCGTGTTCCAGATCGTCGCGGAAAATTCGAGCGAGGAGTACAGCTGGGGCGGGGCCTTCAACACCCTCTCGAAGCGCAAGACCGCCACGATCACCATGCGCCTGACCTTCGCGGTCGATTAGTATC
>CAYGKP010000233.1:0-2858 GCA_964350605.1 uncultured Cytophagales bacterium | reverse complement strand
CGGCTGTCGTTGACCGTCACGAGGTGGACTCCGCGGCCCACTCGGGCGCTCAGGAAGGCTGGCAAGGTCGAGACCAAGGTCTTTCCTTCGCCCGTGGCCATCTCGGCGATTTTTCCTTGGTGGAGGACCGAGCCCCCCATCAGTTGCACGTCGAAGTGCACCATTTCCCAGGTGACTTTCGTACCCGCTGCCGACCACGAATTTTTCCACTGGGCCGTTCCGCCCACGATTTCCAGCGCGTCGGACTTCTGGTCCAGCTCGCGGTCCATGTCGGTGGCTTGAACGGTCAAGCCGCCGTTTTTGAAGCGTCGAGCGGTTTCTTTCACCACCGCAAAGGCGCGGGACAGGAGTTCATCGAGCACCTTTTCGACCGCGTCGTTGCGGTCTTCTTCCAGCTTATCAATCTGGGCAAAAAGGTCTTCTTTCTGGTGGACGTCGAGGGCGTCATTGCGGGTCTTCGCCTGTAAGTCGGTGATTTTCTTGTCAATCTCACCCAAGGCCTCGGCGATAGCGGACTTGAGCTCCGCGGTTTGGCCACGCAACTGATCGTCGCTCAGCGCGGCGAGTTTTTCAAATTCCGCATTGACGAGTTCGACAACGGGAGACAGCGCCTTGATATCGCGCTCGGACTTGGTGCCCAGAACTTTGGTGAGCAGCTTCAGCATCGGGGAAATGGTGGATTTGTGTCCCTAGGGACGGCCACGACGAAAGTACGGCTTTTTGCCCGACCGTGCCTGTGGACCGCCAGAGAGAAGGGAACGAAAATCAGGCCACAAACGTGCCCGCAAACGATCGCTCGGTCGGACCGCTCAGGTAGATGCCCGTGTAGCCGTCGCCCGAGCGGGTGAACTCCACCTGCAGGGCACCGCCCTTGGTCTGCACCTGCACCGGGCTTTTGTAGCCCAATCGGCCCATCACGAGCGCACAAGCCGTCACGCCCGTCCCACACGACAGGGTTTCATCCTCCACGCCCCGCTCGTAGGTACGCACTGCGATGCCCCCTTCGATTTCTTCCACGAAGTTGACATTCGTGCCCTCGGCCCGAAAGTGCGTCCCGTAGCGGATATTGCGCCCTTCCTTGAACACGTTCAGCGCATCGAGTTGCTCGACAAAGCGGACGTAGTGGGGCGAACCCGTGTTCAAAAAGAAATCGGCCCCCATCGATTCCATGACCTCCAAGTCGCGCATGTGCAGGCGAACGTAGCCCGAGGCATCAATCCGCGCATCGTGCTCGCCGTCGACGGCCACAAAGCGCGTCTCGCTCTCGATCAGGCCCAAATCATGGGCAAAGCGCACCACGCACCGACCGCCGTTCCCGCACATCGAACCTTCCTTGCCGTCGGCATTGAAGTAAATCATCTGGAAATCGTAATCCTTCGACGCGCGAAGCAGGATTAAGCCATCCGCGCCAATGCCCGTGCGGCGGTGGCACAAGCGTTCCACCAAGGCCTGATCGGCCTGGGGAAACCGCCCGTCCCGATCATCAATCAGAACGAAATCGTTGCCGGTGCCTTGGTACTTGGTGAAGCTGAATTCCATGAAGGGTCGTGTTGCTACTACGTAAAAAGAAGAAGAGCCGACGAAAACGCCGGCTCTTCAGGGTAAGAGAACAAGTTCTCTCTGCTGCTTGTCGGCGTTAGTCGCGCTTCTCTTTGATGCGCGAGGTTTTCCCTGTCATTTTATCGCGCAGGTAGAACAGACGCGCACGACGGACTTTCCCGCGGCGGATGAGTTCGACTTTCTCGATGTTGGGGCTGATGACCGGGAAGATCCGCTCGACCGCGATGCCCGAAGACAATTTGCGGACCGTGAAGGTCTCCGCGTTGCCCGCGTTGCGACGCTGGATGACAGTGCCTTGGAACTGCTGGATGCGCTCCTTGTTCCCCTCGCTGATGCGAACGTGAACGTTCACGGTGTCACCTGCTGCGAAATTCGGCAGCGCGACGCGTCGCTCGGTGAAGGTTTGCTCGAAGAGGCGGATTTTTTCGTTGCTCATGGCGATCCTGGTATCTAAGTCCGATTTCGGTGGGCGAATGCAGCATTGCATCAGCGGCGAAAACGGAGGGCAAAACTACGAGTTTTCCTTGGAACTCTAAAGCGAGTGAATTAAGAATCTTTCGCGCCCCCCAAAAGGTTCGGGCGACGCTGGGCGGTACGCAGGATGGATTCCTTCTCTTTCCACGCTTCGATGTTCGCCTCGTGACCCGAAAGCAGCACGTCTGGCACCGTCCAACCGTTGTATTCCGCCGGGCGGGTATAAACGGGCGGGGCAATCAAACCGTCCTGAAAGGAGTCAGAAAGGGCACTGGTCTCGTCATTCAACACACCGGGAATCAGGCGGATGATCGAATCGGCCAACACCGCCGCTGGCAGCTCGCCTCCCGACAAGACAAAATCGCCGATGCTCACCTCGCGGGTGATCAGGTGCTCGCGAACGCGTTCGTCCACGCCCTTGTAGTGGCCACAGAGAAAAATCAGGTTGCCCTTCAGGGACAGTTGGTTGGCCAAGCGTTGGGTCAACAGCTCGCCGTCGGGGCTCATATAAATGACCTCGTCGTAGTCGCGCTCGGCTTTCAATTTGGTGATGCAGGTGTCAATCGGCTCGATCTTCATGACCATGCCCGCACCGCCGCCAAACGCGTAATCGTCGGTCTGTTGATGTTTGCCCACGCCGTAAGGCCGCAGGTCATGAACGTGCACTTCGGCCAACCCACGCTGTTGGGCGCGCCCCAAAATCGAGTGGGCGAAGGGGCCTTCCAGCAGGCCCGGCAGCACGGTCAGTATGTCAATCCGCATCCCCATCTGCTGCATCAGGCTCCGAATCGTCGGGCGTGGCTTTCAGTTGGTCGGTGTAGATC
>CAYGKP010000232.1:0-2864 GCA_964350605.1 uncultured Cytophagales bacterium | reverse complement strand
CGCTGGCGCTCGATAGCCTCGGGAATTGGGAGAAACACGCGGTGGCCGAGGCCGGGTTATTCGAGAAGATTCTCTACTCGTTGAACGCGGTCATCTACAATGTGCCAACTCATGTCTTTGTCGACAAGTGGTGGGAGGATCGGTACGACGGAGCGAAGGGCTCGAACTAGGCGAGGACGGGCAGTTCCTGGGCCATTCGGTCCAAAATATCCAAGACTGATTCGTGGTCGGGTGCTTCGACCAGTTCGGCGCGGTAGGGCTTGATGCCCACTAGGCCCTTGAAGTAGGCGGTGTAATGGCGGCGCATCTCGAAGATGCCCACTTTCGGGCCTTTCCAACGGATTGAAAAATCCAGATGACGGCGGCAGACGTTTAGGCGTTCCTCCAGGTCTGGGGGTGGCAACATCTCGCCCGTGGCCATGAAGTGTTTGATCTCGCGAAAGATCCAGGGATAGCCAATCGCCGCCCGCCCAATCATCACGCCGTCCACGCCGTAACGCTCTTTGTACGCCACGGCCTTCTGGGGCGAGTCGATGTCGCCGTTTCCGAAGATGGGAATGTGGATGCGCGGATTGGCCTTCACCTTAGCGATGTGCGACCAATCGGCCTCGCCTTTGTACATCTGTTGACGCGTACGTCCGTGGATCGAAAGGGCTTGAATGCCCACGTCCTGCAACCGCTCGGCCACCTCTTCGATGTGAATCGAATCATGATCCCAACCCAGGCGTGTTTTCACCGTGACGGGCAGCGAGGTTTGTTTCACGATGGCCTCAGTCAGGGCAATCATCTTCGGGATGTCTTGCAAGATGCCCGCGCCTGCGCCTTTGCAGGTGACTTTTTTGACTGGACAGCCGTAGTTGATGTCGAGGAGCTCGGGACCCGCCTGTTCGACAATCTCGGCCGCTTGGCGCATCGAATCCATCTCGGCCCCAAAAATCTGGATGCCGATGGGCCGCTCCTCGTCGTAGATGTCCAGCTTTTGGAGACTTTTGTCCGCATCGCGGATCAACCCCTCGACCGAAATGAACTCGGTGTAAAGCAAGTCGGCCCCTTGTTCTTTGCACACGGCGCGGAACGGCGGGTCGCTCACGTCCTCCATCGGGGCGAGCAGCAGGGGAAAGTCCCCCAGTTCAATGTCTCGGATGCGTGCCAATCGGTTCGATGCGATACGGAAAGTGTAAATTTACACCGAATGGAGGGAATGCCGTCTACCAACCCCGTGGGGCCGCCCGCCAGTCAGCGCTGGGCTTTTGGGCTCGCGGCCCTTTTGGGCTATGTCTGTTTGTTGTTTGGGTTCACAGCGGTGGGCCAAAGTTTGGGCAGCGCACTGACCGAAAGCCTCTATGGTGTGTCGGCGGAATCTGTCCTTGCGTCGCCCGACGACTATAGCCCTGACCGGGCCCGGGCCGTGCTGCTGGCCTCGGCGGGCTTTGGCTTGGGGATCAGTTTTCTGCTGTTTCCCCTAATCTATTTCCGCCTGGTGCCCCGTGCGGCGGTGGGCCTTTTGCCCCTGACCCGCAACTTGAAGTGGCAAGCCCTTGGGCTGGCCCTGCTGGCGCTGGCCCTCTCGATGCCACTGATCCTGTGGATTTGGGAACTAAACCAATCCTTCAAACTGGGCGGAGCCTTGGGCGAGCAACTCCGCGCGTTGACCGAGTTGTACGAAAGGCAGGTGGAGCTGTTGACCTCCTTTCCTACGGTGGGCCATTTCCTGATCGGGGCCTTCGTGATTGCCTTGATCCCCGCGGTAGGAGAAGAGCTGATGTTCCGCGGCCTCATCCAACGCGGCCTCACGAAGTATTGGCACCCTCAGGTGGCCATTTGGGTCACAGCGATCATCTTCAGCGCCGTTCACCTCGACTTTGCGGGCTTCTTTCCCCGGTTGCTGCTCGGTGCGTTCTTCGGGTATCTGCTTCTCTGGTCTGGCAACATTCTGTTCCCGATGGCCGCGCACTTCCTCAACAACTTTCTCAGCCTCCTGATTGCCTACCTGGCCCCCGAAAGCATTCTGAACGACCCACAAGCCCCCGTCGGGCAGGGCACTGTAATTTGGGTCCCCCTGTTTTCTGGCCTGGTTGTGTTTCTTCTCTTGCGCCAAGCGCGCGGGTACCTGCCCCCCAACCCCAGAATTCGATGAGTAACTGGATCCGTGTGTTTTCCAGTCAACAGGAATGGCAGGCCGCGATCGTTCGCGACCGCTTGGGCGACGAACAAATCCCGGCCGTCGTCTTGCCCAAGAAAGACAGTGCCTACCTGTTCGGCTACTACGAAGTGATGGTGCCCGACGAACATGCCCTCGCGGCCCGCAAATTGATTGACGATGAAGTCTCCTTCGGCTAACGCAAAAAAGCGCGAGCTGATCTCGCGGGTCCTGATCGGGGTGCTCGGCATCTCCGCGATGGTCACGCTGCTGTGGGTGCACCCGTACGCAGCTACCGGGCTGTTGATTGTGCTCTCTCTTGCCTGCCTGATCGAGTATGACATCCTGCTGCGCAGCAAAGGCCTTCGCATCTCGCGCGTCATCGTCTACCTGATTGCCCTGCACACCGCGCTAACCGTGTTCCTCTACGCCCCCCGGCCCGAGACCTTCCCGCCCGTCGGTTGTGTCGAAGCGTATGCCCTGATGGGCGCAGTGCTTCTCGCCCTGGTGCCGGGGCTGATCTTGATCCTTCGGCTCTACCTATCCAAGCCCAAACCCACGGGTTCGACAGGCCATTCGGTGTTGGCGATTCTCTATGTCGTCTTGCCTTGGTTCTTGCTCGCCTTGCTCTCCACGCATACTGAACTGCTCCTGGGCATTTTCTTTCTACTCTGGGACAGCGACACTGGGGCCTTTTTCGCCGCACGCGCATTGGGTAAAAAGC
>CAYGKP010000231.1:0-2880 GCA_964350605.1 uncultured Cytophagales bacterium | reverse complement strand
CCCTTCCTTATGTGGCCCCTGAAGCACCGACTGAGAAGACCGCTTGGGTCCGCTACCAGCGTTCGAAGAATACCACCTCGGGCAACAAGCGCGCCGAGCAAATTCGCCTACTCTACGGAAAAGCACCCGTACCTTTTGAAGTTGCCATTGCGTCGGGCTCCGACACCATTGGGCGCAAAAGCTTGCCGGCTACCCAAGGCTTCGGCGTTCAAATCCTGCCGACCACCGATTTCACCGACCTTTCGTTGACCTTCCGGGCGACGGAAAGCCCCCTGGTTTATGGTCTTGCCTTCGATTGCCAGAGCGGCGTGGCGGTCGACAACATGGCCTTCCGCGGCAGTTCGGGCGTCGAGTTCTCGCGGATGAACATGACTTACCTGGCCCAGCAGATTCGCCAGCTTGATGTGCGCCTGCTGATCCTGCAATTCGGAGTCAACGTGGTGCCCGGCGAGGCCGAAGCCTACGGCTGGTACGAACAGCGATTCTACAATCAACTGCGGGCCCTCAAGGCCCTGAGCCCCGACCTTTCGATCCTGGTGATCAGTGTGTCGGACATGGCCAAAAAAGTCGAGGAGGACTACGTCTCGTACCCCAACGTGGTGCTCATCCGCGATGCGCAGAAGAACGCGGCCTTCCGTTCGGGTTGTGCCTATTGGGACTTGCACGAAGCGATGGGCGGCGAGAACTCGATGGCCGCCTGGGTCGATAAGGGCCTCGCGGCGCAGGACTACACGCACTTCTCGGCCAGCGGCGCACGCATCGTCGCCGACTTGATTTTCAATGCCTTGATGCTGGAATACAAAACCTGGAAAGGTGCGGGCAGTTAGGGGCGTTCTTTTCTTGGCCTTGGCGAGCCTTTGGGGCGCGGTGCACGCGCAAACCGAGGACGACAAGCGCATGCTCATGGGGTATTTCCCCTTCATCGAGTACGGGAAGAACCAGATTCAACTGGGTTCGGACTCTTGCCTGACGCATTTCTTCTCGGCCCTTGATTCATTGGCTGGGTGGCGGGACAGCAAGGTGAACATCGTCCATATCGGCGATTCGCACATCCAGGCCGATTTCGTTTCCCACTACCTGCGCGAGCGCATTCAGGGCGAGTGCTACTTTGCCAACGGCGGGCGGGGTTTTGTGTTTCCTTACCGTCTAGCGGCCACCAACAACCCAGGCAACTACAAAGTCAGCTACACGGGCCGCTGGGACGGCGCGCGCAACTCGGTCAGCCGCGATCATTCCGAATGGGGCCTGGCAGGGGTCACCGCCAAAACCACCCAGCTCTCGGCCACCTTCGAGATCGAGCTGAACAACCAGCGGATCAACAAAGAGCACTACGAGGCGACCCGCGTGCGGGTCTACTACCCGGTGTCGGACAATCGCTCGCTGCAAATCCGCCCCTTGGATGTGGACACCAGCACGTTCACCATCACCTATAACCAGGAAGGCTACCTCCAATTCGACTTCGAGGAGGCGCGCGGGTTCTTCCGCTTTGGGCTGGTTCGGACTGATTCGCTGCAAGACCAATTCCTCCTCCAAGGAATCGCCTTCGACAACCAGGACCCCGGGATCGTCTACCACTCGCTGGGGGTGAACGGCGCGCAAGTCGATTCCTACCTGCGCCACAGCAAGTTCTCCGAACACCTGCGTACCCTGGACCCCGACTTGGTGATCATCTCGCTGGGCACCAACGATGCGTACAACACCGGCTTCAACCAAGCCCTCTACAAGCACCACCTGCGGGCTTTGATCGCGAAGATTCGCGAGGCATCGCCCACCTGCTCGATCCTGCTGGCGAGCCCAGGCGATGGGCTGCGCCGCCGCTGGCAATTGAACTCGGACATCGCAGATGCGGCTTCGTCCATGAAGTACGTGGCCGAGGAAAAGGGCTGTGCCTTTTGGGACTTTTATACCGTGATGGGCGGCAAGGGCTCGATTCGCGATTGGCATCACTTCAGCTTGGCCCAGGGCGACAAGCTGCATTTCACCGCCGACGGCTACCGCTTGCAAGGCGAACTCCTGTTCCAAGCCCTGATCATGGATGCCTACTTTGGCACCTACCAACACATCTTCGAGTAGATGACCCCCTTGCTCCAGACCGCCACCGCAGCAACGGCTGAATCCACCGGTTTTTTCGACTGGAGCTACATCTTCGGCTACCTGGAAAAGGCCCCGATGATTTTCACCACGGGGTTGTTCTGGTACTGGTTCGCGCTGGTGCTGGTCATCACACACGGGCTGCGCAACAAGCCCGCGGGGCGGAATTTGTTCCTCTTGGTCTTCTCGCTGTTCTTCTATTGGAAGTCCAGTGGCATCTACTTCATCCTGTTGATCGTCTCGACGCTCATCGACTATTCGATTGGCTGGAAAATTTTCCGCTCGGACAGCCAGGGGGCGAAGAAGCGATGGCTCGCGCTCAGTGTGGTGGCCAACCTCTTGCTCTTGTTCTACTACAAGTACACGGGCTTTTTGACAGGCATTTTCAATGACGTATTCGGTACCCAGTACATCGCCGAAGACCTACTGGCGAAAGCCTTCAACGGCCTGTTCAATGGGGGGTTGAACATTGAAGAAATCATCCTGCCCGCCGGGATTTCCTTCTTCACATTCCAGACCATCAGCTACTCGGTCGACATCTACCGGGGTCGCATCGCGCCCGTCAAGTCGATTCTCGATTTTGGGTTCTACGTCGCCTACTTCCCCCAACTGGTCGCCGGGCCGATTGTCCGTGCCGCCGAGTTTGTCCCGCAAATTACCCAGCCCTCAACGCTGACCGAGCGGGACTACCAACAATCGGTCTTTCTGATCATCAACGGCCTGATCAAGAAAATCCTGATCTCCGACTCCATCTCGGCCAATTTCTTCGACACTCCCTTTGCCGATCCG
>CAYGKP010000230.1:0-2906 GCA_964350605.1 uncultured Cytophagales bacterium | reverse complement strand
GCGCTACTGCGCTTGGTTGGCTGTGCAGGCTCCACCCGCATTCGAGGTCAACCAGTTGGATTTGCTCGAGTTGACCGAAGCCTCGGTGCCGCAAAAGGTTTCCATGATGGGCGTGACTGCGACTTTACCTGTGGTCACGCGTGGTGGTGGGTTCTCGCAGGTCGAGCAGAAGGTGGTTGCCGAAGTGCTGCTGCTGCTTCCCCCATCGTCTTTGCTGCAAGCAGTGAACAAGGAAGCCAGGGCAAAGGCGAGAAAAAAGGCAGGAAAACGAGTCATGTCGCTTGGTGGTGGTTCTTGGCTGTATCCGATTCTTAGCGGGATGGTAACCCTACTACGGAAAGGAACGGGTTAAAGATACAGTTTTGGCCCATAAGGCCAACCGGCTACTTTTTCGGTTCACTACCAAGCAGGTGGTCAATCAAACCTGAAAAGGCGCGAGGCGGCTGGTAATTCGCATCGTTGTAGGTGGTGGCCATCACTTTCAGGTAGCTGGGCTTCCCGTCAACCGAGATTTTCTCGAGGTTTAGGTTGCCGAAGTGCTGATCGAGTGGCGGCTGCAGCTGATTGCTGTAGTTAGGTTTCAGGTAGTGGCGGTCGGTCTGCTCCACACGTTTCCCTTTATCGAAATGGCTCCGCGAGGAGGTGTACAGATGATATTCCAGCCCCAAGACCCGGTCGCGAAAGAAATCAAGTAGGAAATCAGAGTTCACCCCCTCAAACTGATCGTCGAGGGTGAAGTAAAAACCACTGTACCCTGGATTTTCAACTACGAAGGCATTAATGGGCGAGTGCAGGCCCGCCACGCGCCGCGAAAGGCTTTCGTGAACTTCGCTGAGGATGGAGGCACCTTCTTCGGCAGCCAGCCATTTTTCATAGGCCGTCTGATAGGAATCCGAACGCACGAGCGGTTCTTTAACCAAGGGCTGGCCCGGGCTTGTGGTGCCGCCACGAAGGCGGGAGAGAAACTGGCCGAGAAAATCACTCATTGAACTAGCGAACAGCCTGGGCATCGAAAGAGTTTGGTAGGAAAGACCAATCATCCGTGCGTTTTACCTTTTCACTTGGTCATCCAATCCACCGCCTGCTTTTCCTCGCCCCCCTGGGCGTGTTCGGCCTCATGCACTTCGCGGTGCCTTCGCATTTCGACCGTCTGGTGCCCGATTTTGTGCCCGGCGGACGATTCTGGGTCTACTTTTCGGGGGTGGCCCTAACGGGCGCGGCCCTCAGTATCATCACGCGCTACTTGGCGAAGCTGGCCACCGCAGCCCTGTTGGTTTTCGTGACCACTTTCATTCTGGCTGTCGACCTGCCTTGGGTGTTTGCGAAGAACGAATGGCTGGCCGAGGAGGCTTTCATCAGTTTGCTGAAAGACGTCTCGCTGTTCGGTGGCACGCTGATGTTTTATTCCCTCTATCGAAAACCTGTTTCTGAGGGCGGCTTGCAATCCCGACCCGCCAAGTGGGGAATGTAGCGGTAGTTGCTTCGTTACAGTAGTGCCGCGATCAGCACCAGGACCCAGACTGCCGCGAGAAAATGCCAGTAGCGTTCGGCGTTTTGCAGGCGCAGGCGACGCTTTGCATGCAGCTCGCCCTTTCGGTAATCGTTGGCCAAGACTCCCAGAAACACCAGGCCGCCCAGCAGGTGAAGGCCGTGCAAGATGGAGAGGAACAGGAAGAGACTGGCCATGCCAGGCTCAGTAAACTCTGCGGCCCACAGCCCTTCAAATAAGGCCGCCCAACCAATCACTTGCCCCGAGGCAAACAGCCCAGTGAAGGCGATCGTGAGTGTCAACCAGAATACGCCACGGTCCAATTCGTCGCGCCGAAAGCTGCGGTTGGTCAGCACAATGGTCAGTTCGCTGAGCAAAAGGAAGACCGTGCTGGCCCAAAACGGTTCGGGAAACGGCACGGCCTCGTTCTTACGAGCCAGCAAGTTGAGGGCCATTGAAACGAACAGAAAACCGCTGGACACCATGAACAACCACAGCATCCAGGTCAGGGCCTTGGACTTGCGGCGGCGTTGCTCGAGGCGTTCTTCAATGAAGTTGCGGGTCGACACGGCGGCGTTCACGAAAGAATAACCACCCAAAAAGCCTTGAAGTTGTCGCCTTGGGGATTTTTTTGCTCTTCGGTAATGAAAGGGTCACATGCGGGGACTAAACTGCGGCTCATGCGACGGATTCCCACCACAATGCTTCGATTTGCGTTTGCGCTCACCGCGTGCTGTTCGGTTCTTTCCCTGCGAGCCCAACCCGTTGATAACCCACCCAAACTGATCGTGGGTCTGGTGGTCGACCAGATGCGCTACGATTTTCTGACCCGCTATTGGGACAACTTCGGCGAGGGTGGTTTCCGTCGTCTGGTCGAAGAGGGGTATTCGTTCAGCTACGCGCACTATCCTTACGTCCCAACGTACACGGGCCCCGGCCATGCCTCGATTTATACCGGTGGCACCCCAGCCGTGCATGGCATTGTCGGCAATGATTGGTTCGACCGCAGGTTGGGCAAGCGCGTTTACTGCGTGAACGACACAACGGTCACAGGGGTGGGGGCCAGGGGCTACGTCGGCGAGATGTCGCCGCGCAACCTGATGACCTCGACCATAACTGATGAACTGCGCCTTTCGACCAACCTACGTGGCAAGGTGGTCAGCGTGTGCCTGAAGGACCGTGGCTCGATCCTGCCCGCCGGGCACTTTCCGAACGGAGCCTATTGGTTTGATTCGGAAACCGGGCATTTCATCACCAGCAGCTATTACGGACAAGCAAGTCTACCCAAGTGGCTTCAGGCCTTTAACAAACGTGGCGTGGCCGACTCGCTTCTACGTCAGCAATGGAGTTTGCTCTTGCCTGCCGATCAGTATCGTCAGAGCACCGCCGACAACATGCCCTTCGAGAAGCCCCTGCC
>CAYGKP010000229.1:0-2937 GCA_964350605.1 uncultured Cytophagales bacterium | reverse complement strand
CGCAAATTACCCAGCCCTCAACGCTGACCGAGCGGGACTACAAACATTCGGTCTTTATGATCTTCAACGGCCTGATCAAGAAAATCCTGATCTCCGACTACATCTCGGCCAATTTCGTCGACCGTCCCTTTGCCGATCCGCTAGCCTACTCAGGGCTCGAAAACCTCTTTGCCGTTTACGGCTTCGCGCTCCAGATCTACTGCGATTTCAGTGGCTATACCGACATCGCCATCGGGACCTCGCGTCTCTTGGGCTTCAAGCTGCCGCTCAACTTCGATTCGCCCTACAAGTCCGCCTCGATCACCGAGTTCTGGCGACGCTGGCACATCTCCCTCTCCTCCTGGCTGAAGGACTACCTCTACATCCCGCTCGGCGGGAACCGCAAGGGGAAGGTGCGCCAGTACGTGAACCTATTCCTGACCATGCTGCTCGGGGGCCTGTGGCACGGGCGCACGTTGATGTTCCTGATTTGGGGTGCGATGCACGGGCTGGCGTTGGCACTGCATAAGCTATGGATGCACTTCTTTCCCATTCGGACAAAAGTCCCGGCGTGGTCGCGAATCCTGGGGCTGGTAATCACCTTTCATTTTGTCTGCTTCTGCTGGATTTTCTTCCGTGCCCAAAGCGTAGTGGACCCCACGACGGGTGCCGTCCTGGTGACCGACATGCAGATCGTGGGCCGGATGCTCGACCAAATTGCCTACCACTTCAATCTTTCGATCTTCAGGGATTTTGTGGTCGGCTATTGGCCCTTTGTGTTGTTGCTGTCGATTGGTTTTGTGATTCACTGGTTGCCCAACTCGGTAAAAACCTGGTACCGCGAGGGCTTCTATCGCTTGCCCGATGTGGTGATTGCGCTGCTCGCCATCCTGATGATCGTGGGACTCTACCAAATCAACACGGCCGAAACCCAGTCGTTCATCTACTTTAAGTTTTAGGCGCACATTTTCAGTGGTTTCTCGCCCAGGGAACCGTACCTTTTTCTTCGATGGCTGCTCTGCTCCCCCGTCTGCCCTCGCTCAAACTGCCCCCCGCACGCTGGGCTTCGCTTGACCGCGCCTTGCGGCAATGGTTGGCTTGGCACCCGCTGGGCCATTGGCAGCACTTTCACCCCGTGCGCTACGACGGCGCCCACTTGCCCAAGCACTTTGCGGGCGAGCACCGCGATCTCCAGGGTGCGTTAGAAGACCTCGCGCCACGTTTCGGCTTCGAGACTCACACCATCCTGCTTGGCGATCAACAAACCGGGACATCAGGCCAGGACTACTACATCTCCTTGGGCGAAACGTTGCCCGATACCCCATCGGCTACGGTACTCTCGCTCGCGGGGGAGCTCGTCAACCTGCAACGCCTCAGCCGCTTGGACCAATTGGCAGTGCCGCTGCGCGAGAACGAAACGGTCTTGGTCGGTCTAATGATGCACGGCTTTGGGCCCTGGTTGCTGGAAGAAGAATTACACGGCGGGCAGTGGTTCTTTGCCACGCCCGAACTGTTGGTGCTGCTCCACATCGCCCAGACCAAGCTTTGCGGTTGGAGCCAAGAGGAAACCGTCGCCCAGCTCGACCCCGCGTACCGTGTGACGCTCTCGACCCTACTGGCCGAATGGGACAAGGTGCTGGCCGCCGATCCCAAATTGAAGGCCCGCTGGGCCCAGCGCAGCGAGTGGCTGCGTGCGCTTCACTCGACGGATGAATTTGTCCGCCAGGGCATGACTTCGCTGGCCATCACCGCGCTTCAACCTTATCAAGGGTGGTACGAATCCGAGCCCTTGATCGCGTACGAAGCCGGGCTTCTGTTGCTGCGCGCGGGCGAACATGAGGGCGCCACCAAGCGCTTCGAGCAAGTCTTGGCCGCCGACCCGCACCATGCGATGGCCGTGTTCCAATTGGCGCGGCTGGCGGCACGAGAAGGCGACCGAACGGCTTGCAAAACCTGGACCGACCGCCTCAGCGACCTGGAACCCGAACACCCGGGACGCTACCTGGCCCTGGCCGAGGCCGAAGCTTTCCACGCTTTTTGGCCGGCGACTGAACGGTGGGCTGCCGAAGCCCTCGAACGATTCGAACCCCTGGCCGATGCACACGACCTTCGGGCGAAGGCTCTGACCCACTTGGGGAAAACCGCCGCGGCGAAACGCCACCGGACGCGTGCCAGGGAGCTCCGGGAGCAGGAGGTGTTTTGGAGTGATGGCGAGGTGTAGTACGCTTCGTAACTTCGGGGCATGCCCACATTGCTACTCGACATCGACGGGGTGCTGCGCGCCCAAGGGGAAGCCCTATCTGGTGCCAAGGCCCTACTTGGCTACCTAAACGATACTGGGCAAGCCACCTGTCTGCTGTCCAACTCCAGCAAAACGCGAAGCACAGACCTGAAGGCCAACCTGGAGGCCCTGGGGTTGCCCGTGGGAAACCTTCCAGTGATGACCGCATTGGATGCGACCTTGGTCCATGTCACGCGCTACGAACGGGTCGCCGTCTTCGCCAAACCGGAGGTGGTCGCCCACTTTGGTTCACGTGTCGATGCGGAAAATCCACAGGCGATTGTCCTGGGCGATCTAGAAGATGGATGGTCGGTGAAAGTGCTCAACGAAGCCTTCCGACTCTGTCACGACAAAGGCGCGAAAATCGTAGCGATCCACCACAATCGGTACGGACAACACCCCGTGACCGGAAAGCTTCAGTTGGATGTGGGTGCCTACTGCGAGGCCATCGAGTATGCCAGCGGCCAAGTGGCCCAAGTAATGGGCAAACCCACCAAGGCGTTCTTCGACGCCGGGCGAAAACTAGCGGGCGGACCGCCGAATGATCCCTTCGTGATGATCGGCGACGACATTGTCTCCGACATACAAGGCGCGATGGAACTGGACGGCAAAGGCATCTTGATCCTCTCGGGCAAGACCTCGAAAGAGGACCTGGAGAAATCGCCGATTAACCCCGA
>CAYGKP010000228.1:0-2969 GCA_964350605.1 uncultured Cytophagales bacterium | reverse complement strand
CCTCCTGCGGCGAGTGGAACACCTTCGTTGAAGAGATAAATGACCGCTCGGGGACAAACCCCACCAAGCGCCCCTGCACTTCCGCGCGCATGGCGACGGCCGCCCCCCTCGCGATCAACGACATCCCCACCGACCCAATTGGCCGCCTCTCGACCCTCGACGGCGAATTCGACCGCGTCCTGGGTGGCGGCCTCGTGCCGGGTGCTGTCGTCCTGCTGGGCGGCGAACCCGGCATCGGGAAATCGACACTCCTGCTGCAAGTCGCCCTCAAGCTGAAGGGCACCAAAATCCTCTACGTTTCGGGCGAGGAAAGCGCGGGCCAAATCAAGCTGCGCGCCGACCGGATTGGCGTGGAGAACACCGACTGCTACCTACTGGCCGAGACCAACACCGGCTCGCTCTTCCAACAGATCGAGAAGGTCGAACCCCAACTGCTGATCGTCGATTCGATCCAGACCATGCAGTCGACCCAAATCGAATCGGCGGCGGGCAGCATCTCGCAGGTTCGTGAATGCGCCGCCGAACTGATCCGCTACGCCAAAGAAACGGGCACGCCCGTCGTGCTGGTCGGGCACATCACCAAGGACGGCAACCTCGCGGGCCCCAAAGTGCTCGAACACATGGTCGACACCGTCCTGCAATTCGAAGGCGACCGCCACCACGCCTACCGCCTCTTGCGCGCCAGCAAAAACCGCTTCGGGCCCGCCTCGGAACTGGGCATTTACCAGATGCAGGGCGACGGCCTGCGCGAGGTCTCGAACCCCAGCGAAATTTTCCTTTCCCAGCGCGAGGGCTCGCTCTCCGGGGTCGCCATCGCGGCGACGCACGAGGGCAACCGACCGCTACTCCTGGAGGTGCAATCCCTTGTCTCGGTGGCCAGTTACGGCACGCCGCAGCGCAGCGCGACGGGCTTCGACAAGGCGCGGCTGAACATGCTGCTCGCGGTGCTGGAGAAGCGGACGGGGTTTCGGCTTTCGACCCAGGATGTGTTCCTGAACGTGGCGGGGGGGATGCGTTTGGAGGACCCGGCGGCGGACCTGTCGATTTGCGCGGCGATTGTGTCGAGTTACGAGGACCTGAGCCTGGACGCGAAGGTCTGTTTTGCGGGCGAGGTGGGCTTGGGCGGCGAGGTGCGGGCGGTGGCGCGGGTGGAGGCGCGGATTGCGGAGGCCGCGAAGCTGGGCTTTACCAAAATCCTGATCTCGAAGTTCAACAAATACGCCAAGCCCAAGGGCGGCATTCAAGTCGTTGAGGTTGGGAAGTTGGAAGAGGTTTTTGGGGAGTTGTTTGGGTAAAGGGCTAACTTCTCAGGCAAACGCCTGATATGAACACCATTTTCTACTCTTGGCTTTCGGAGCTCCCAAATAAGACCAATAGAGGGTACATAAAGGATTGCTTGGAAAAAGCCATCAAGCAGCTCAACCAAGAAGCTAGTCTTGAGCTCTCTTTGGATCGTGATACGCAGGGTAAATCAGGCAGCCCTGACATCGCGGAATCCATTTTCGGGAAGATCGAAGAGGCAGATGTATTTGTCTGTGATGTCACTCTCTGCTCCGAGGACAAGGAAAAAGGCTACATCAATTCCAATGTTGCCATAGAACTTGGTTACGCGGCCGGGGTTCTTGGTTGGGATCGAATCGTGTGTGTATTCAATGAGCACTATGGTCCGGTTACCGACCTCCCCTTCGACCTCAGGAGCCGAAGAATTCTACCATATAATAAAGGAGGTGATAGCGACACAGAGAAGAGCTCTCTGATTCAGACACTTAAAGTCGCTCTTCAATCAGGCCTAGATCAAGCCGATTCGAAGCTTCAAGAGATTCGTGAACTGTATCGAAACGAGACGAAGAAGGCTCAAAGACACGTCATCCTTCAATCAGATTTTGGTTGGGAGGTTTACGTCTTTCAAGAACTTTTCAATAAGAGGTACCAGAATTGTCGAGAAGAATATGAGTTGATTAAGGCAGGACACAGATTTAGTCCCCCTTTCTATCTCTCACATCCACTTGAGGACAAGTGGCTAAAGATGATGATTGAAAAAATGTATCGGGTACTGAGAGTATATAAGAACGCATACAATAGAGCACTACTAATGGCATTCACTGGTCAAGCTGAGAACTCAGCAGCCAAGTCAAATCCCGATCCCATACTGATACACAAGGCTTCACTTTTGCTGATTCACGGATTTCAAGAAGTTAATAATTGGGCAATCGAAGTGACCTCAATTGTCACAAAAGCACCCAAGAAACTGAATAACGAGTTTAAACATGAATTTCTTCGGTTCTCAGAGGTATTATACGGGGCTGGTGATGAAATCCATCAGAAACTAAATTCTTTCAATCCTGAGGAAGGGACATTAAATATGATTGTAGACATTCCAGACACTGGAAACGCTTCAAGAGTTATTGAACTCGCTCGACAGATCTATTTTCTCGAGGATATCGAATACGATGAGGACGATGATTTTGAAGACTAGACTTTTCTATGCGTGAGGCACTATTAATGTTGAAAAGCCCCGCAGGGTCCCCTTTTCTTGGTTCGTTCTTTTGGGGAAGCAAAAGAATGAACAAAAAGCGGACGACCGTTACCGTGATGTAGACACGTACTTACTCGGTGCGTCGCCCGGACTTAAAGACTCCCCCGCACCCTTTCCCTACCTTTAGTGTTTACCCCGGAGCCCCGCAGGGTATTCCTGGGGTAGCCTCTCTGTATGAGCCGCATCGGTTCCTTTCGCGACAGCCTCAACCTTGCCTCCAAGCTGACCCCCAAGCGGGCCTGGAACATGGTGCGTTTGTACGCCAGCTACCGCCGCTCGAAAGCGTCCGGGCGGCTGGCGCACAAGGGCATGCCGATGGCGATCAGCTACGAGCCGACCACGTCGTGCAACCTGCGCTGCCCCGAATGCCCCAGCGGCTTGCGCCAATTCACCCGCCCGACCGGGATGCTGGAGCAGGAAACCTTCCAACGCT
>CAYGKP010000227.1:0-2969 GCA_964350605.1 uncultured Cytophagales bacterium | reverse complement strand
CTACGGCGAGACACCCGAAGGCGGCAAAGCCTGGGCCATCCTCGGTGCTGGTCTGGTGGGCTCGCTCGCTTTCACTTTCACTGATTCGTTCTGGTTCTCGGCGGTTGAGGCGGAGGTGTACGCCATGTCGTCTTTCTTCACTGCGCTGGTCTTCTGGGCCATCCTCAAGTGGGAACAAGTCGCCGACGAAGAGGGCGCGGACCGCTGGCTGGTGTTCATCGCCTACATGGTCGGCCTCTCGATTGGGGTTCACCTTTTGAACCTCTTGGCCATTCCGGCCATTGGTTTGGTGTTCTATTTCCGTCGCAAGCCAGACGCGGCTTGGCTGCGCATCGTGGGTCAACTTACCTTCATTGGCACCATGATCGCCTTGGCGGTCTTTGTGATCGGCACCATGTTGTCGCTTGGTGCCCATTCGGGCAGCGGTGGCAGCGTCTTCCGCTTGGCGGGTTACCTAGCGGTTCTCCTCGTGCTTGGCATGGGGATCTACTGGGTCTACACCGCCAATAAGAAAGGCGAGGTCAACTGGAAAGGTGTGTACGGCGCGTTCGGTACGCTGGCCGTCTCGGCGGTGATTCTGCTGCTCATCATGAGCGGAATCATCACTGGTCTGCCTTCGATAGCGAACGTCTTTGAGATCCAAGGGGTCAACTCCTTCGGGTTGCCACGCAACACCGGGGTGATTGTCTTCATCGTTCTGCTCATCGGGGGCATTGTCTTTGGCATCCGCTACGCGAAGAAGAAAGGCAAGTCGATCCTTCACTTGGCGCTGCACTGCCTGGTGTTCGTTTTGATCGGCTACTCGTCGTATGCCATCATCGTCATCCGTTCGAACTACGATCCGCCGATCGACGAAAACGATCCGGAGAACGCCATCAAGTTCGTCTCGTACCTGAAGCGCGAGCAGTACGGCGACCGCCCGCTCCTGTTGGGCCCACAATTCACCGCCCAAGTTGATCCGCGCCAGGACTATGTTGACGGCGCACCGCAGTGGCGTTGGAATGAGGAGACCGGCGAGTACGAGATCTACGACTACAAGCTGACCATCGAGGCGAATAGCCCTCAGGCTCAGGAGCACCAGGCTTTCCTTCCGCGCATGTATTCGCGCCAAGGCCGCCATGTTCAGCTCTATGAGCAACTGCTGGAGCAATACAGCGGCGGCAAGTACCGCAAGGGCGAAAAACCCTCGGGTAAGGAGAACCTCACTTATATGTTCGACCGCCAGATGGCATTCTATTATTGGCGCTACTTCGGCTGGAACTTTGTGGGTCGCCAGACCGATGTGGAAACCTATGGGGTCCTCTTGTTCGGTCCGCAGAAAGCCCCCGCGCCGTTCCTGGAAAGCGAAGCGCGCAACCGCTACTTCGCCCTGCCACTGGTCCTCGGTCTGCTCGGCTTGTTCTTCCAACTGCGTCGGAACCGCAACGATTTCTCGGTGGTGTTCGCCATGTTCTTCCTCACGGGGGTCGGTGTGATTCTCTACCTGAACCAACCGCCCATCGAGCCGCGCGAGCGGGATTATGCCTTCGCGGGGTCCTACTACACCTTCTCGATTTGGCTGGGCATGGGTGTTCTGGGGCTCTACAGCCTGGGTGAGAAGCTGATCAAAAGCAGCATGACCCGCGCGATCGCCGCCACGGGCCTCAGCCTGTTGATCCCTGCCATTCTAGTGGCCCAGAACTGGGACGACCACGACCGCTCGAAACGCTGGCACTCGGTCGATTCGGCCAAGAACCTGCTCAGTTCCTGCGCGCCGAACGCCATCCTATTTACCGGGGGTGATAACGACACCTTCCCTCTTTGGTACGTCCAGGAAGTGGAAGGCTTCCGCACCGACGTGCGGGTCTGTAACCTCTCGCTGCTAAACACCGACTGGTACATCACGCAGATGAAACAGCAGGCCTACGAGTCAGCGCCGCTTCCCATCAGCCTGGAGGAGCGCAACTACATCTCTGGCACCAACGACCAGTTGTACTACTCGGATCCGACCCAGCAGAACCGCCCGATGAATTTGAAAATCTTCATTGATCAGATTCACAACGAAAACGTGGATCGGCGCATCTCGCTGCAAACAACAGGCATGGGCAAGAACTACGCCTACGCCTTCCCTTCGAACAACTTCTTCATCGACTTCAACCGAGAGGCGACACTCGAGCAGGGCTTCATTCCCGACAGCTTGCAGCCGCGCATGGTCGACAAACTCCAGTGGACCTTCAACCGGGGCTACATGGAGAAGAAAGACCTGATCATGCTCGACATGATCGTCAACATCGCCGAGGACGATTGGAAGCGGCCCATTTACTTCTCGACCACCCTGGGGCCGAGCAGCTATTTGGACTTACAGCCCTACATGGTCCAAGAAGGTCTGGCTTACCGCCTGATGCCTGTGAAAGGCCGCTCGAACTTCGAATTGATCAACACCGAGGTGATGTACACCAACCTGATGGAGCGCATGTCGCTGCGCGGTTTGCAGGACGGATCGGTGTTCTTCGACGAGAACTACAAGCGCTTCCCCTTCAACTTGCGCGGGCAGTACCTGACGCTGGCCACCACCCTGTTCAACCAGGGCGACAAGGCGCGGGCCCTCAAAGTGATCGACTATTGCTTCGAGCAGATTCCGCACGAAGGCATGCCGTATGATTACTTCAGCGCGCAGTTCATTCCGCTGCTCAACAAGATGGGCCAGAAGGAACGCGCGCAGGATATCGCCGACATCGTCGTAGCCGATGCACGGGCCGATCTGGTCTACCTGAAAGCCAAGCGCAAGAGCAGCGAGAGCTACGAGCAACAGCGCGCCTGCCAGATGATCTACATCGTCTCGTTGGCTTACCAAGAAGAAGGCCGGACCGCTGAGGCCGAGGACTTGGTGTCCTTCCTTCAAACCCACGGGTGCTTCCGCGGGCAAGGGCAATAGCAGCTAGCAGCTACACACATCAACGAAAAAGGGCCCCTCGGGGCCCTTTTTCGTT
>CAYGKP010000226.1:0-2975 GCA_964350605.1 uncultured Cytophagales bacterium | reverse complement strand
GGGGTCACGCCCGCCTAGGCCCACATCTCGTTGCCGTTCGTGCCGTCGTTGGCACGGAAGTAGAGTACGCCATTCCAGGCGGTCAGGAAGTTGGGTGCGCTGTTCGGGGTGCCGGGGCGGATGTCGAGCACCTGGCTGATCGAGCCGTTGTCTTGCCAAAGCTCCTGGCCCGTGGTGCCGTCGTTGGCGCGGAACACGGCGATGCCGCCCAGATCGGTGATGAGCACAGGATCGGAATTGCCCGTGCCGGGGTGGATGTCCGATAGCCGTGTGGCGGTGGGGCTGGAAAAGTCCCAGACGAACAGCTCGTCGCCTGCGCCGTCGGCGATGTCGGCCTCGAAGAAGAGTTGGTTGTTCACGATGGCCAAGTCCCGCGCCCCGGAACCTGGGCCTCCCAGGCGCACATCGAGGGCAAGCTGAACGCCATTCACCGGGTCAAAACTCATGATCTCTCCCCCAGCCCCTGGGAAGGCGTTCACGTAATAGATCGCCCCATTCCAGACCACAGGATACGAAAAAGTCTGGGTGTTGGGCAACGCGAACAGGTTGTCCAGACGGTCGACGTAATACTGTGCCTGCAACGTAGAGGTTGCCAGGGTCAGCAAAACACCAAGTAGTGAAAGCCGTTTCCTAGACGTATTCATGAAAGAGATTACGTGTGTTGGGTATGAACATCAGTTATACTCCTAAAGTACGGGCCGAGTTGCGGAAAAAGACAACCCTTCACGAAATCGTACCAAAAGGAAGCCCGCCATTCCAACTTTAGCGACCGGGGCGGCGGATGAAGGGCACTTTTGATTCCACAAACCTAGCCCTCCGCTGCATGCAATCCCTTACACTCCGTCTGGTCTCACCGACCCAAAAACGAAAGCTGACCGTTCAGCTTCCTACCCAGTGGAACGAGCTAACCTTCGGCCAGTTGCGCGCCTTAGCAAAGGCTCCCCCCACTGAACTGGGAATGCTCTGCGCACTCTCTGGATTTCCCCAGGAGCTGTGGTCCGCCGCCCGTGCGCAAGGCTTGATGGAACAGATCGAGCCCCTTCTCGCGCGCTTTGCCGAGCCCTTCGAATGGAACAAACTGCCTCGCCCCGCGACGCTCTCCCTCAACGGGGCAACCCTTGTGCCACCCAGCGACCTGGAACAAGAAACGTTCGGGCAACGCCTGGCCATCGGACGATTGCTGCGCGAAGGAATCGGGCAGCAAGCACTCGAACCAATGGCCCTGGCCCTGGCCATTTACCTGGAACCCCTGGTGAGCGGTCAGCCGTACGAAGAAAGTCGGGCATTGGCCTTTCTCTCGGAAGTCGACAAGCTCAACGCAGCCGAGGCTTACCCCTGGGGTGCGTTTTTTTTGACCAGACCAAAACACAAACCGAGCGTTGGCTGGCGGCGCTTCATTACCAGGCGAGTGCGGAAGAGCAGGCAGCGGGGGTGGAAAAGCTCCATCGCTTTGGCGATTTCGCGGTGGTCGATCGGTTGGCCGAAGGCGACCCAACCAAGTACGAAGCGGTCCTGAGGCTTGACTGTGGGGTGGTGTTCGCCAAGCTCCTGCTCGACCAAGAACGTGCGGCCTTTGGGCGGCGGCTCGGCGAGGTCTATCGGCAGCGGCAGCAGGGGTAACTCGGCGCGAAACACAAGACGGGGAAAAGGAGGCTTACTTTTTGCTTGATTAAGGCATCTATTGATGTCTTCCAGCTACGGTGAGAAGACCCGATGAATTCCCTACCTACTCTGATGAAACATTCCCTGGCCTCCTTTCTGGCAATTTTGGCAGTTACCTCGCTCCTTCTCTCTTGCAAGAAAGAAGAAAGCACGAGCGGTGGATCCTCCTCTTCTACTGTACCCACGGGCGCAGCACTCGACGATGCCCTTCAAGGCCCGCCAGCTTGGGACTTGTGGGGAACCAGCCAGTATGACTTTAACAATCCGCAGGCTCCCTTCGATCCCATCATGTCGGGCGAGGAGTTCGGCATCACCTTCAGTTCGGGCAGTTATACCTCGACGGGAAACATCCCAACCGAGCTTGCCGCCGCCGGCTTTACTGCTACTGGCACCTACTCGGTGAGCGGAACGATGGTTCGCTTCAATACCGAATCGTTGGGCCCTTCGGTGATTTACATCCAGACCGATAGCCTGGTGATCCGCGCGATTGACCCCTTCGTCGATCCTGCTCAGGTTTACGACCTCTCCTTCACCCGGACGTTCCCGTAACCGGCACCACCGAGTTCTCTCAACGCAGCGAGCCGCTCCAATGGAGCGGCTCGCGTTGTTTTGGGCTTACTTGTCGTGCCTATTCGAAGTTAACCTTCGGGGCCTTCTCGGCCCCTGGATCGGCTTCGAACGGTGTCTTCGGATCGAAGTCAAACCACCCGGCGATGATGTTGCGGGGAAACGAGCGAACATAGGTGTTGAACTCCTGAACCGTGCCGTTGTACTTCTCGCGCGCTGGACGAATATCGGCTTCCAGCGACTTGAGGTCGGCGGATAGCTGCAAGAAGTTCTGGTTCGATTTGAGGTCTGGGTAGTTCTCGGTCACCATAAGCAGGCGGCCGATCGCACTTCCCAGTTGGCCTTGTTGCGCTTGCAACTCGGCCATCTTTTCGGGGGTCAAGTCATCGGCATCAATGGTCATTTGCGTCGCGCTCGCGCGGGCTTTGATCACGTCGGTCAAGGTTTCCTTCTCGAAGTTCTTGGCACCCCGTACGGTCTCGACCAAGTTGTCGACCAGATCGTAACGTTGCTGGTACACGGTCTGGACATTGGCCCAGGCGTTTTTCACAACCTCGTCCTTGGCGACCATTTTGTTATACCAGCCCTTCCCGACGAAGAACATGATGATCAGGAAGACCACAATGCCAATGAGCCCAAAAAGGCCACAGCCGCCCATGCAGCCACGGGTCGATTTGCGTTCGATGCGTTTTTCTTCTTCGTTGCGTGCCATGAGTAGAGAGAGCGGGCGTTGGTTGAGACGGTAA
>CAYGKP010000225.1:0-3006 GCA_964350605.1 uncultured Cytophagales bacterium | reverse complement strand
GCCTGGTGCGACGTGTGGGACCAAGCGGGTACACGCCACTCCCTTGCGACCCGCGAATCGGCCGCCGAACACCGCATTCTGGTCATCGACTCGATTGGAAAGCTCTCTAAACTCTATCGCTTCGCGGACCTGGCCTACATCGGTGGGGCGTTCGGGAAGGGCCTGCACAACACCCTCGAACCTGCGGCCTATGGCCTGCCCATCGCCTTTGGGCCCAAGTACGGCAAGTTTCAGGAAGCCAAGGATCTGATCGCCCAAGGCGCGGCAGTCAGTTGCCAGGACGCTGAGGCCCTGCGCGAAGTGCTGACCCGCTGGGTCGAGATGCCCGAAGTTCGCCAGGAAGCAGGCAAGAAAGCGGCAGCCTACGTAAGTGCCAGCCAAGGGGCAAGCGAACAGATCTTGGCGCAAGCCGTACCGATTGTCACCTCATGGAAGGGTTAGTCTTGCAATCGACCGGGTTATGGTACCGCGTCCGGTTGGACGGGGACCAGGAAGTGACCGCGCGGCTGCGGAGGAAAATTCGCTTGCAGGGCCTGCGCACGACCAACCCCATTGCCGTCGGCGACCGGGTGAAGATCGAGGAAGACAAAACCCACGACTGGGTCATTTCCGACATCCTGCCACGGCGAAACTACGTGGCACGCAAGGCGGTCAAGCTTTCCTCCGCCGCGCACCTGTTGGCCGCGAACGTCGATCAACTGGTGGTGCTCGCCAGCCTCAAGTCGCCCGTCACCCGTTTGGGCTTTGTGGATCGGCTCCTCGTCAGCGCCGAAGCCTTCCGGATCCCGGCGCTGATCCTTTGGACAAAGACCGATCTGCTCGATGCAACCGAACGCAAGGAAGCCCAAGCCCTCGCCGATCAATACGAGGAAATTGGCTACCCCGCCCAATTGCTCTCCCTGCTAGACCCAAACGTGAAGGCCCAAGTTGGGCCCTTGATGGCGGGAAAAACCAGCTTGGTGGCCGGCCATTCAGGGGTGGGAAAATCGACGCTGCTCAACTGCTTGAACCCCGACCTGAAGTTGAAAACCGGCGACGTATCGGACTTCAACGAAAAAGGGAAACACACGACCACCTTCGCCGAGTTGTACACTCTCTCGAAAGACACCCACGTAATCGACTCGCCGGGCATCAAGGAACTGGGGTTGCACGACATCGGCGAGGCCGAGTTGCCCCACTACTTCCCCGAAATGCGCGAGCGGATTGGCGACTGTCGCTTCCACAATTGCAAGCACCTGCGCGAACCCGGTTGCGCGATCATCGCCGCCGTTGGGGCCGGAGAGATTTCGGGCAGCCGCTACCGCAACTACTTGCGCATGTTAGAAGGAGAAGAAGAATAGCGCCTAGGCGCGACGAGCGGGGTACAGAAAAAGCCCCAACCGGGCTGCGCCCATCAACAGTTTTTCCTTGAAGGGACGCGCGCCCAATTCGCCGAGCAAGGCCCAATACTGGCACATCATCTCGGGCAATTTGACACGGTAGGCAAAGCGCAATTCCGCACGGGTCCGCCCGATCAATGCGGCTTTTTCTTCCGGCGTCTTCACCAATCCTTGGGCTTTCCGCAGCACTGCCAGGGTGCTTTCCATTAGGGTGCGTTTCCGCTCGCCCACAAACTGTGCGGCAAAGCCCGAGGCCACGATCCGCCGTTCGGTCAGGCAGTCCGGCAGGTAGGCAAACTGCCAGTCCCGCGCGGCGCGGACCAAGAAATCGAAGTCCTCGTACGCCAACGACTCATCGTAGCCACCCAGCCCTTCGAACACCGTCCGCCGACTGAGCAACGCGCAGGGGTCCAAGTGATGTCGACCGAGCAACGTGGCGAACAGGTCACCTGTTGGTTGCTCGGAGCCCTCGGGAAATTGGGTGCCTAGCAGGCTGCCATCGGCTGAAATGCGCCGCACGTTGGTGTAGATCATACTCACTTCGGGGCCCAGCGTCTCAAACAAATTGACCTGCCGCTCAATGCGATCGGGCGCGAAGCGATCGTCCAACGCAAAGTCCACAACGTACTCGCCTTTTACCTTCCGGAACAGCTCGTTAAACGTCCGGCGGTTGCCCTGGTTTTCAGTGTGGAGTGTCAGTTCAATTTGGGGATGCTGGGCCACATAGTCGCGCAGCAAGGCCGCACTGTCGTCGGTGCTCGCATCGTCGGCCACCAGAATCTGAAGATTCGGATACGTCTGCGCCAGGACCGAATCCAATGCCTCGCGCAGGTAGGGCGCTTGGTTGTAGCACAACCCGATGACGGTGACCAGCGGGCGGCTCATCGGGCAGCGAACGTGAGGAAACTAGAAGCGATACTCATAGGTCGGCTTCAACGCGGCCCGCGCGCCGATCTGGTCCTTGAAGAAAAACAGGCCGTTATTCCGCTCGCCCAGCAAGGTGGAAATACCCAGGTCCAGGTGGGCAATGCCCTCGTCTTTGCAATAGCCGTTCACCAACTCTTCCAGCACGATGAGCATCGGACTCTGGTTGCGATAGCCCGCATGGTCGGCGTGGTAAAAATTGTACAGGATCGTCGGGGCGACCCGCACACTCAGCGATAATGCCACGAGCTCCGCCCCTTGGTAGGCACAGAACAAATGATAGCGGGCCGGGTAGCGGGTGAAGTCGTCGAGCAGGTCGGCCTCGCTCATCGAAGTGGGCACTCCGATGCGTTGGCGCGTGTCGACAATCAAGGGGTAGGCCTGGGGCTCGTCGCGCAGGTCGACTTTGGCAAAGCGGAAGCCATGGTCACGGGCGGCGCGGATGCGTTTTCGCTTGGTTTCGTGCAGGTAGTCCTCGAAAGGCCGCCCGTCGAGTGTCATCGCTTGGTTCACTTCCGCGCGCATGAGCTCGAGGCCCTGTTTGGTGAGCTCGGCACAAACCAACGCGTTTTCATCCCCTGGGTAATCGAGCGGCGGCTGGGTGATGCGCAAGGCGGTTGCCCCCTTCTCGCGGCAAAAACCCAAGGCCCGGGCCACGAACATTTCCAGCGACTCGCCCCGCAAACCCCGACCCATCTCGATC
>CAYGKP010000224.1:0-3012 GCA_964350605.1 uncultured Cytophagales bacterium | reverse complement strand
GGCCAGCACCACGCCCACGATGTTCTTGCCGATGTCGTGCACGTCGCCTTTCACGGTGGCCATCAGGATCTTGCCCTGCTCCTTCGCGTTCGGGTTCGCGGCCTTCTCCTCCTCCAAATAGGGCAAGAGGTAGGCGACGGATTTCTTCATCACCCGCGCGGACTTGACCACCTGGGGCAGGAACATCTTGCCCGCTCCGAACAAATCACCAACGACACTCATCCCCGCCATGAGCGGGCCTTCGATCACCTTGAGGGGACGCACGTACTTCTGGCGTGCCTCCTCGGTATCCTCGTCGATGTAGTCCAGAATCCCCTTCACCAGCGAGTGCGACAAGCGCTCCTCGACAGTGCCTTGACGCCAGGTATCATCCTTGGCCGCACGCTCCACGCCCTTCTCGCCTTTGAAGCGTTCGGCGTAGTCGAGCAGCCGTTCGGTCGCATCGTCGCGGCGGTCGAGCAGCACGTCCTCGACGAAGCCGAGCAGGTCCTTGTCGATCTCCTCGTAGACCTCAAGCTGGGTGGGGTTCACGATGCCCATGTCCATGCCCTGTTGGATGGCATGGTAGAGGAACGCCGAGTGCATGGCCTCGCGGACCTTGTCGTTCCCGCGGAACGAGAACGAGACGTTCGACACCCCGCCCGAGACGTGGGCCCCCAGCAGGTTCTGGCGAATCCAGCCCGTCGCGCGGAAGAAGTCCATCGCGTTCTGGCGGTGCTCCTCGATGCCCGTGGCGACCGGGAAGATGTTCGGATCGAAGATGATGTCCTCGGGTGGCAAACCGACCTTGTCGACAAGGAGGCGATAGCTACGTTCGCAGATTTCGATGCGGCGTTCGTAGCTGTCGGCTTGGCCCTGTTCATCGAAGGCCATGACGACCGTCGCCGCGCCGTAGCGCTTGACCTTTTTGGCTTGTTCGAGGAATTCTTTTTCGCCCGCTTTCAGCGAGATGGAGTTGACCACGCCCTTCCCTTGGATGCAGCGCAGCCCTGCCTCGATGATCTCCCATTTGGAAGAGTCGATCATCACGGGAATCCGCGAGATGTCGGGCTCGGCAGCCACCAGGTTCAGGAAACGAACCATGGCGGCTTTGCCGTCGAGCATGCCTTCGTCCATGTTCACATCGAGGATCATGGCGCCGCCTTCCACTTGGTCGCGGGCCACGTCGAGGGCGGCTTCGTAGTCGCCGTCCTTGATCAAGCGCAGGAACTTGCGCGAGCCCGTGACGTTGCAGCGTTCGCCGACGTTGACGAAGGTGCCCGGCAGGACGATCAGGGGCTCGAGGCCCGATAAACGTAAGGGGGGGTGGTCAATCACTTTACTCAACTTCTCTATCTCTTCTACTTCAGCCATTTGATATCCTTGAAAATCTCGTTTGCCGAGCAGGGATCGCCGTCACATGTCTTACGAAGGCGAACCCAGAGTCCATCTTCCTTCCAGACGTACTCGTTGATTTGCAAATCCCTTATCCCTCCTACGACTGACCAGCCCCAGACCCAAACCTTCTTGCCACGTAGCTCAACCAGACCGGGAAGCTCCTCCGAAAAGACGCAATCGAAATCCTCGCCGTAACAAACTACCTCACGAAGGTCCTTTCGAATCTGTTCATAAACATCAAAGGCATCGGCTGCCTCCAAGTAACAATACAAGCCAATTTTTGAGTGGCTCACGCCTCGGTCCCACCCCCCATGAATGTACATGCATGGGGGATCAGCCGTCAAGGGATCCTTTCCGCCTACCTCCCAAGTCTTTGGGAACGTTAGTTCGAATCCATACTCCGGCCCCCCAAGGACACCTTGGGCCCGAAGTGTCCCCGCACTCAGCAGCAATCCCACAAAAAGAACCAACGCCCTCATTCCTACTTGAGCCATTTGAGATTCGCGAGCATCGCCTTGGTGCGACACTCCAGGTTGTCTGTGGGGCACTCCACCCCAAATTGCACCCAGTGGTCGCCTTGCTGCCAGATGTATTCGGTCTCCAGGTAATGGGTCTCGCCGTCGAACAGCGTCCAGGTCCACAGCCATACGCTGCGCCCGTTCAATTTGACTTTGCGGGGCTTGTCCTCGGAGAAGTCGCACTCCCCATCGGCGCAGAGACCCATAATCTCCTCGCTGACCTGAAACTGCTCGGTCACCGTTTGGGCATCGTTCGCCCCCGCGCGGCAACTCAGGAAATAGGACCCGTCCTCCTCCACCGGATAGGCGACGTAGGTGTAGCCACAGGTGGGGTGCGCGGGATACATATCGTCCTCGTACGTGTCCCATTCCCCCGTGAGTTCGAGTGTGAAGCCGTAGGGCTCGCCGCCCAGGGTGACTTGCGCGCTGAGCGGGGCCCAAGCCAAACAGAATAGAAATCCCAGCAGTTGCTTCATGATTAGTCTTGGGTCCATTTGAGCGAGGCCAAGATGCCGTCGAGCACCGCCTTCTCGTGCGGGTGGATGTACGAGAACTCGAAAATCAGGATGTAGTCGCCGCTCTGTAGGGCGTGATAGTCATAGGTATAGACCGTGCCGCCCAAATCGACGTAGCACTTCTGGAACAAGCCCGTGCGGCCGTCGACGGTCACATCGGTCACATCGCTGCAATCGCCAGGCAAATTGGTGGCATGCTGGTCAAGCACCCCGGCCAGCGTGAAGTCCACGCCCCAAACACGGTCCTTGTGATAAGCGGTCACGATGAACTCGGCCAACTCATCCTCTTCGGCGAGGTCCGAGTCCTCAATCACATAGTAGGCCAACTCCTCCCCTTGCCCCGACATGGTGGCCAGCTCCAAGTTCACCATGAAGCCGCTGGGCTTCTTCCACTTGGGCGAGGGGAACTCGGCGGTGAAGCCATAGAGCGTCGGGTCGTTGGGGAAGTCTACGTCCTCCTCGCCGAAAGAAAAGTCACCTTCCCACGCGTCGTAGTCGCCGTAGTCGAGTTTGTCCTCGTCGTTGCGGTTTTGGGCGTACAGGCTAGTCGTGGAGAAGGCCAGAACGGCAAAAAGCAGGGGGAATTTCATGGTCGGTGGTTG
>CAYGKP010000223.1:0-3076 GCA_964350605.1 uncultured Cytophagales bacterium | reverse complement strand
CGAAATAAGAAAGAGTGCGAGCGGTTTCATTCGAGGGGATCGGGTTTGTTTTCGTCGAGGGTTTTCAAGCGTTTCCCGTCCCAGAGGTACAGGCTTTCGGAGCGCGTGACCTCGCCTGTTTCCTCCTCCCACGGGGTGGTGGTATGGGTCAGCTTGATCTGGTTGGGCGTGCCCGTCGAGTCGGTGGGCCACTCGATTTCGATTTGTTGCCATACGCCCTCTTGATAGTTGAACTCGCTCGTAAAGCCGGGGATCAGTTTTCCATTCTGGTAAAAAAGATACTGGGTTTCATTCCACATCCCGTGCGAGCAGCCGACCGCAGCGGAGGAGACCAGGATGACTTGTGGGTTGCCCTGAAACTGGATGGTCCCTTTTTCGCTAAAGGCTTCGTACATGGTGAATTCACCACCGACACTCAGCACATCCACTGGCGCAACCGGGGCCGAGCTTAACAGCTTACCGTTCTTGACCACCTTGATTTGTCCACCGTATGTGCCTTTTCCTGCCATCGGGCCGCTGACCAGCCAAGCCCCATCATCAAGCGGATACGAAGTCCAACCGAGCAGGCCACCCCAGATGTAGCCATAGGCCATGCTGTCGCTATCGATTTCGAAGTCGCGACTCTCCGGCCATGTGCCCGGGTACTTGAACCGCACCTCATACCAAGGCGCAGGATAGTTCCAGAGGAGTTTTTTTGGACTGGAAGCGGCTTCCTGTATTTGAACCGGATAGCCGATTGGTAGGGTAGCAATAACCGCTGAGTTTCGGCTCGTATCGCTTCGCACAATCACATCATCGGCAAACAAGCGCATGTAAGGCTCATTCGACCCATACGCGTATGGGTCGAAGTAATAGTAGTAGGCGCCTTCAGGGGAGTAGATGCCATCCTGCGCGGCGGCCACGCCCGCTGAGAGAAGGAAGCCAAGACCTAAAAGTAACCTCATCACTCGGCGGCAATTTCTTTGTCTTCGTAGACGGCGGTGAGTCGCTTGCCGTTCCACTGGTAGAGGCTTTCGGTCAGCGAGTGGCTCAGGATGTGTTCATCGCCCGTCTCGTCGTCAAACTCGTATTCGGTGCATTCTTCGGTCACTTTGATCTGGTTCGCGGTGCCCAGGTTCGCTGCGGCCCATTCGATTTCCTCTCCGCAATGGAACACGCCAGCGTCAGACACATCAATGCGGTCGAAGCCATAGCTGAGTTCCTTATCCACGTAGAAGAAATAACTCTCGCCGTTCGCGTAGCCACAAGCCTCATAGCCCATGTGGATGGCAAAAATGCCCGGGCCTCCGTCATAGTTCCAGCCTTCGCCTATGACCTCTTGGAGGCCATAAGAGCCCTCGTATGTACCGCCGTAGCTGTTAAACGGCTGAAAAGTCGCCGTATCGACAATCGCACCGTGGTTGACGGCCTTGGCCACACCCATTAAATGATCGTCGCTGTACAGCGGCCCGGTGACGATCAATGGACCGTCTTCCAATTGCAGGTGGCCCCAACCGATCAGCCCGCCCCAGATGTAGCCAGTCTGCATCCCATCGGTCTCGAAGCGGACCTTGTACCAAGGCGCTGAATAGCCCCAGAGGATTGTCTCGGGTTCGGAGGCTCGCTCCAAAATCTCGACCGGGAAACCAATTTTCAGCTTGACGACCTTTTTGGTCTTGGTTGATGGGCCGCTGCGGACGATCACGTTGTCGGCGAACAGGCGTACGATGGTGCCTTCCTCGATTTGGCTGTATTGCAGGAAGTAATTGGTGTTCTGGGCGTGAACCAACGTGGCTGAGCCCAGTAGGACGAGAAAAAGGAAACGGCGCATGGGAACGAGGGAATCAAGAGTTGTCGCTCCCATAAGCTACCAAGAATGGGGCCAATCGCTCAGAACTTCGAACCATTGGAAACTTTCGTTTGCCCCTGCATGTCCTTTCGGTAACTTTCGCGCCCAATGGCCTACTACAACTCGATTCTGGAGACAATCGGCGACACGCCGCTGGTCAAACTGGGCCGCATTGGCGCCGACTTGCCAGGCACCCTCCTGGTGAAGCCCGAATATTTCAACCCCGGCCAGTCGGTCAAGGATCGCATGGCGATTCAGATGATCGACGACGCGGAGGCCGACGGCACCTTGAAACCCGGCGGCACGATCATCGAAAGCACTTCGGGCAACACGGGCATGGGCATCGCCTTGGTGGCGGCCTCGCGTGGCTACCAGTGCATCTTCACGATGTCGGACAAACAGTCGCAAGCGAAGATCGACATCCTCCAAGCGCTGGGCGCCGAGGTCATTGTGTGCCCCACCAACGTCACCCCGGAGGACCCACGCAGCTATTATTCCATCGCCAAAAAACTGGCGATGGAAACGCCCAATTCGCTGTACACCAACCAGTACAACAACCTCTCGAACGCCAAGGCGCACTACCTGACCACGGGCCCGGAAATCTGGGCGCAGACCGAAGGCAAGGTGACGCACTACGTGGCGGGCGTGGGGACGGGCGGCACCATCAGTGGGACGTCCAAATACCTCAAGGAGCAGAATCCCGATGTGTACACCTTGGGCATCGACACCTACGGCTCGGTATTCAAGAAATACAAAGAGACCGGCGAATTCGACGAGAAGGAAATCTATCCCTACATGACCGAAGGAATCGGCGAGGACATCCTGCCCGAGAACGTCGACTTCTCGGTGATCGATTCGTTCATCAAAGTCTCCGACAAGGACGCCGCCCTGATGACCCGCCGCTTGGCCCGGGAGGAAGGCTTGTTTGTCGGTTGGTCCTGTGGATCGGCTGTACACGGCGCGCTCGAATACGCCAAGGACAACCTGAAAGAAGGCGACACGATGGTCATCATCCTGCCCGACCACGGCACGCGCTACCTGGGTAAGATTTACTCGGACGCCTGGATGAAGGAGCAGGGCTGGCTGTAAGGGGCTGCCCTTAGATCACCCCGCGCTTCAGCAAATCGAGGAATTCGGGCAGGTCTTCCACCGTTCGGTCGGGGTTAATCGGCGATTTCTCCAGGTCCTCTTTCGAGGTCTTGCCCGAGAGGCTCAACATGCGTTTGGCGTCCAGTTCGATGGCGCCTT
>CAYGKP010000222.1:0-3164 GCA_964350605.1 uncultured Cytophagales bacterium | reverse complement strand
GTTGGTGTGGTACGGTTCTTCGAGTCGTGTTTCGGGCGAGGCGGATGTTGTTCTAGCCTCCCATGCGTACGGTTCGTGGCTGGGCAGCGGTGTGTCCTCGGGAGACTTGAACGCAGATGGTTAAGCAGACTTGGTTGGAATGGGCTACGGGTATCGAAATGAGGAGTACAAGGAGGGCGCTTTGTTAGTATGGCACGGCTCATCGAATGGTGTATCGGGTGAGCCCGATCTGATCCTTGAATCCAAACGAGTAGAGGCAAGTTTGGGTCACATTGTTTCTGGAGGGGGAGACCTGAATGGAGATGGGTATGCGGATTTAGTGAGTGGCGGTAAGCTAAGTGAAGGTGAAGAAGATGTGGGCGCGTTGTTTCTCTTCTTCGGAGCGAAGTAGCCTCCCTATCTTGCACCATGCCCTCGGAACCCGCTGCCGTCCTCGCCGACCTGAAAGCCGGCCGCATCGCGCCCCTCTACTTCCTGCAAGGCGAAGAAGCCTTCTTCTTGGACGAGATCATTGACTGGCTCGACAAGAACGCCCTGCCTGAGGCCGAACGGGGCTTCAACCAAATGGTCCTTTATGGCCGCGACACGACGGTCCGCGAGGTCATCTCCCGCGCCCGCTCGTTCCCCATGATGGGCGAACGCCAAGTCATCCTGGTCAAAGAAGCCCAAGAACTCTCCGACCTCGGCCAACAGGAGGCCCAAGGCTTCCTCGACCAATACGCCCAATCGCCGATGCCGACCACGGTGCTGGCCTTTGCCTACAAGGGCAAAACCCTCGACGGGCGGAAGGCCCTGGTCAAGACGCTCGACAAACAGGCCGTCCTTGTGACCACTAAACGGGTCTACGACAACCAAGTGCCCCAATGGCTCCACGGGGTCGCGAAGGCCAAGGGACACCCCATCGACGACAAGGCCGCCGCCCTCATGCAGGAGGCCGTCGGGGCCGATCTCTCGCGGCTCGCCAAGGAACTCGACAAACTGGCCATCCACCTGGAAAAGGGCCAACCGATCACCGCCGAACTGGTCAGCCAGCACGTGGGCATCTCGCGGGAATACAATGTTTTCGAGCTGCAAACGGCGATCCTCCAGCGCGACAGCCGCAAGGCGTTCACCATCGCCCACCAGCTGGGGAAGGGTGCGAAGTCCGGCGATTCGATTGGGGTGGTGGCGATCCTTTCGAGCTTCTTTTCCAAGCTGCTGATCGTGCATGGCAGCCCAGACAAATCCGAGCGTGGCGTGATGGAAGCCCTCGGTCTGCGGAGCGCCTGGTTTGCGAAGGATTACATGGTCGCCCTGCGCAATTACCCCTTGGGCCGGATGCCGGGGGTGCTGGGAGCCCTGCGCAAGGCCGACGCCCAAGCCAAGGGCATCGACTCGCCCTCCCGCGACGAAGCGGCGATTTTGAATGAGTTGGTTTTGGGGGTTCTGGGGGCGTAGGGTTACTTCTGTGCTCTTGGGAAACTAAGGGGTGATGTGGGTCTTCATTATCGGTTGTCTTCTTCTATGGAGCTTGATCCTTTTTGTGGTCTATAAGCTCCTGGAACGATTTCGCCCTTGGATACGAGCCCTAGTTCTCATCGCACTTAGCTGGGGCGTAATTCTGTTCTGGCTTTTTTATCCGGGCGATACCAGCGAACCCATTAGCGTAACCTTCCCTCCCCCAGAGCATTCAGATGATCAGGAATCAATTGGGGCAATCGGATTCGCATCTAGTTGGGAATATGGCGACTACTCATGGCGCAGGGATTCCTGCCGATTCAAATATGACACTTGCGTTTGTCAGGCGGTCTATCCCTATCACGTGATTGACAGCCAATTTGCCAGTAGGCACAAGCTCGTGGCCTATTTTGAGACGGATAGCCTCGAATTTTTCTTCCTGATTGATTGGCAAGAAAGGACGCCAATACTTGGATTGGGTCACCATCCAGGCTTCTACGGCTATTATCAAATCAGTGCCGATACTGTACGCACAGTCAGCGTCGATTACCACCTTCCTTTAGATCGAGAGAAAGCCATCGAGGTTGCTGATACCCTGATGGCTCGATTGATTGCCGACCGTACCCTCTATTGTAACTGATGAAGCAATGCTCTTGGGAGCCACGAGCCAGCCAAGGTCAGCCACGAAGTGAAGCCGGGGGTTGTCATGCAGACAGTTGGTCTATGTCATTTCGAGCGGAAGCGAGAAATCTAGGGGCCGCAGGACTTGTACGCTGACCCGCCTAGATCTCTCACATTCGTTCGAGATGACAGGGAGTTAAGGCCCAATTCCGTATCATCGTTCCATGCTTTGGTTTCTCATCGGTCTGGTACTTGTCATCATCTTGGTGGTGGTGCCCAAAATTCGCAAGGCGAAGAAGCAGCTCGAAGACAGCGGCTTCGACCTGCAAGCCCTCGACATGGAGCCCGCGCGGCTGCCCAAGGACATCGCCGAGTTCCTCAGCAAGCACGGCCACGGGGCGCACGCGAAGCACTTCGTGAACCTCACGATGCACACGATGAACCGGGCGTATTTCGAGTTGGAGGAGGCCTACTTCTCGCCGCTGATTTGGGGTGGGGAAGGGGCCACCGAGACCCCGATGATCGACATTGCCTACGAGAGCGAAAGCGACAAACGAAAGGCCGACAAGTACCTCTACCAGTTCGCCACCTACTGCCGCACGCGCTACAAGTTTACTCGGCCTGATATTGAGGAGAAGGTGAAGGGGTTGGGGGGCTAGGGTTACTTCCTGATTTCTGGGAGACTAAGGGGTATGAAGCCCAAGCTTAGTCCTGGCACAAAGGTTTTCCTTGTGACTTTGTTGATTTCGGTGGTTCTTTTCTTTGGTGGACTCTGGGTTTTCAGCAAGGCACTTTCGTTTCTGTTTGGCATTCATGAACAAGAAGCGACGGTGGATGATCACGACTGACTTGGCTCATGCGCGCGGCGGTTCACGGCCTAATGAAAGCTCTCTTCTTGTTCTTTGTCTTGACACAAAGAACCAAAAGTCAAGACTCCCGGCGCGCCTCGCATGGTGTTGGCCTCATCCCTTTATCATGGGGCGCACAGGTCGCCGGGTCCATGTAAGTAATCTTAGATTGGCCTCTTGTAGGAAGCCAGATGTGCGGGGCTTCCCGACTAGCAGACTTGCGCAAGCAAGGCTGGTTCGGAGGGTCGCCTTTTCTTG
>CAYGKP010000221.1:0-3217 GCA_964350605.1 uncultured Cytophagales bacterium | reverse complement strand
GTGTAGGATCCGGTGGCCGGCCACTTGAATCTGAGGAAAGAGGAGTGCCACGAAAATCACCGCCACAAACGCAAGGGGGCGCAGTTGGGGCGAAAGCCCTTTTCTGATGGCATAGACCAACGTCCAAAGCCCCAGAAGGAGCAGCCCATAGCCCATGAAGATTTGGTATTCCATGCTCTCGGGCGATTGAGAGTATAGGTCACGAAAGGGCTTCCAGGCGGCGCCATTGTAGAGCCAGTTGTTGTACGTAGGCGCAAGAAATCCGAGCAAATCGCCACTCCACCAGAAGGCTCCTTGGTTATTAAATTTTAGGTCGCGAAGCAGCAACACCAATCCATGCCCACCCAGGACCACCAGCCCCACGACCATCCATTTGACCCGTGCGCGAAGGGCCATGAACCGGGGCACTAGCCAGAAGTACATCGCATAGAACAGACAGAAGTACAGGAACATGAACGTTGCGTAGTAATCCATCAGGACCATGAGGATGCAACTGAGCACCAACCACGTGAAGTGTTTCCAGCTGACGAGCTGGGGCAGGAAGCGTCGCTCGCGAAACGCAAAGGCATGCAAGAATGCGAGGATGGCGTACGGGATCGCCGAGATCAGAACGATGTTGTAATGGATGCCAAGTCGGCCCAGCATCTGGGGTGAGAAGGCAAACACGAAGCCCACCACGAAGGCCGCGAAGGGCGAAGTCAAAAAGCGCCGCGCGAGGAGGTAGCCGCCCAGCCCTGCCACAACGAAGTTCAGAAGCAGGAACAAGCCCATTGCGAGCCACAGGTTCTCGAATAGGAGCGAGAAGAGGCCCATCAGGGGCATGGAGGTGTTCATCAACAAGTTGCCGCCCAGGGGGTGCAGAATTGTCTGGGAGTAAAGCGGGCTCTGTCCGGCGGTGATCGATTCGCGGAAGAAGTCAACGCCCCAGATGTACGTCGCCACGTCGCTTTCGCCGGGTTGCCAGGGGAGCGCCTCGCCCAGTTGTGGGGCCATCGGCCAGGTGTAGCACACCGCGATCAGCGCGTAGGCCAACGTGACCCACACCAGCAGCCACTTCCCCGAGAACAGTTGCTTCATCGCTGAAAGATACCTAACAAGCCAGCAAGGATGGGATTAGCCGCCCGAGCAGGCCGTGGGGCGGAGGCTTGTGGAAAAGTAGTCGGGTGGGGTTGCTAAGGGGTTGCGTATATTCTCTAAAAACCAGAACCTGACATGGAGCCAGTTCAAATCACGATTAACCAGTCTGAGTCGGCGACCAGTATCGTGGCAATTGCGGTGGCTTGTATTGCAGCACTCGCAAGCATCTTAGGTGTTTTAATCCAGATATTATCTGCTAAGCGCTCTCGAATTGCGCAGGCAAGGTTAGCCTGGATGGAGGATACGAGAGAAATTGCGAGTCAGTTCAATAGTAATGCAGTTACTGCTGCTGTTTCCTATGGAAATTGTAGATACCACTTGATCCAGAAGGATAAAAAGGGAATGGAAGAGCAGTATCAGATTTATGTTGAGGCTATGGCTCGCACAAATGTGTTCTTGGATAATTTGAGAATGAGGCTCAATCCAGAGAAGCATCAAAGTGTACTTGATGTGCTGACTCTTATCGGTGAGAGGTTAGAAGAACTGGTTAATATCGATGAAAGCAAGAGGCTTTCAGGTGAGGCGAAAATGAAAAAACTTGGAATAAAGAAAGAGCAAATAGTTTCGGACACTCAGACACTTTCTGATACTCTCAGGGATATCTTGATTATTGAATGGGAGCGAGTAAAGAAGGGCAAGTAGTTCTTCGTTCTTTTCCTTGATGAAAAGAACCAAAAATCAAGGCTCCCGGCGCGCCCTTCGTGGTGTTGGCCTCATCACTTTATCATGGGGCGCACAGGTCGCCGGGTCCATGTAAGTGAGGGTCTATTGGCCTCTTGGTCAAGGCCGGATGAGCGGCGAGTCCCGACTATGCGTCGACGCGCAAGCGTTGCGCATCGGAGGGTGCCTTTTCTTGGTTCGTTCTTTTGGGCACGCAAAAGAATGAACAAAAAGCGAACGAAGGCTGGCGGTGAAGCACTGCTCGTGGGAGCCACGAGCCAAGTGCAGTCTATTCGAAACGCAGGTGTTTAACACTCTCCCCGGAGTTCTTGAGGTCGAGGAGCGCGGCGATGCCAATGTCCAGGTGCTTGCGCACGTACTCCCGCGACACCTTCTCGTCCGACTTCGAGGTCTTCACCCCCTCGGGCGTCATCGGGTTGTCGGAGACCAAGAGCAGTGCCCCGTGCGGAATCTTGTTCACGAACCCGACGGTGAAAATCGTCGCCGTTTCCATCTCGATGGCCATGCAACGCAACTCGCGCAGGTAGTCTTTGAACGTCTCATCATGCTCCCACACCCGGCGGTTGGTGGTGTAGACCGTGCCCGTCCAGTAGTCGCAATCGGCATCGACAATGGCCTGTGAGACCGAGCGTTGCAGCCGGAAGGAGGGAAGCGCGGGAATCTCGGGACGCATGTAGTCGTTCGAGGTGCCCTCGCCCCGAATCGCCGCGATGGGCAGGATGAAGTCGCCGATGGCGGTCTTCTTTAGCCCCCCGCACTTGCCGAGGAACAGCACGGCCTTCGGCATCACCGCCGAGAGTAGATCCATGCAGGTGGCCGCGTTGGCCGAACCCATTCCGAAGTTGATGAGCGTCACGCCCTCGGCGGTCGCCGCTTGGAAGGGCTTTCCGACGCCGTAGACCTCCGCGCCGTGCTTCTCGGCAAACAGGTCGAGGTATTGGTGGAAGTTGGTGAGCAGGACGTAATCGCCGAACTGGTCGAGGGTCATGCCCGTGTAGCGCGGCAGCCAGTCGCGGACGATTTCTTCTTTGGTTTTCAATGGGTGAGCGGGTGGCGGGTGGGCCCCTAAACTACTGGTTTCTGCACTCAGTTTGGCTTGGTGTGGGTGGCCCAAAAACAGCTGCGCCCTTCAACCCAGGGGGCTGAAGGGACGCGGGCTGACATCAAATGCGGGAATGAACGCAAGCAGCGCGGACACCGGCCACACCATTCCTCGCAGCTACTAAATGAGGATAAGGATGATGATCACCAGCAGGATGACCACCAAAATGGTGACAACTCCAGCGCCGTTACCTTGCTTGCGATCCTTCTTTACACGCTTGGTGGGCGCGGACTTTTCGGTCGGGGTCTTGACAGCGGCTTCAGGGGCGCTTTCAAGTGTTGGGTTCGCAGCGGAGTG
>CAYGKP010000220.1:0-3335 GCA_964350605.1 uncultured Cytophagales bacterium | reverse complement strand
CCCTCACCCCCGACCCGCAGGAAGAACTACGCGATGTGTACGCCCCCGCTCCGGTCCTGCCCGACGCACTGCCCAGCGGTCCGCAACGCCCGATTCGGTTTGTCGATGCGATCCGCGAGGGGATGGATCAAGCCTTGGAACAATACGAACGCCTGGTCTTCATGGGCCAAGACATCGCCGAATACGGCGGGGTATTCAAAGCCAGCGAAGGGCTTTCCGAGAAACACGGCAAGCACCGCGTGCGCAATACGCCGCTCTGCGAATCGGCCATTTTGGGCATGGGCCTTGGCCTATCGGTGCGCGGCTTCAAGTCGATCATCGAAATGCAGTTCGCCGATTTTGTGACCTGCGGCTTCAACCAACTGGTCAACAACCTGGCGAAGAGCCACTACCGCTGGGGCCAAAACGCCGACGTGGTCGTGCGCCTGCCGAGCGGCGGCGGGTTGGGTTCCGGCCCCTTTCATTCCCAATCGCCCGAAGCGTGGTTTCTGCGTGTGCCCGGCCTGAAAATTCTGTACCCCAGCACACCTGCCGACGCAAAAGGCTTGCTCCTCGCGGCCATCGCCGACCCGAACCCGGTGCTGTTTTTCGAACACAAATACCTCTACCGCTCGCTGACCGAACCGGTGCCACAGGAAGCCTACACGGTTCCGATTGGCCCGGCCCGTTGGGCGAAGAAAGGCAGCGAAGTAACCATCATCACTTATGGACTCTGTGTCCATTGGGCTCTCGAGATTTGCGAGGAAAAAGGCATTGACGCCACGATTCTGGACCTCCGTACCCTGCTCCCTTGGGACAAGGAAGCGGTCGCCGAAGCGGTCGCCGCCTCAGGCCGGGTCCTCCTGCTCACCGAAGACACCCTGACGGGCAGCATCACCGCCGAGATCGCCGCCTGGATCGGCGAGAACTGTTTCGAGAAGCTCGATGCGCCAGTTCAACGCCTAGGCAGCCTGGACACCCCCATTCCCTTTGCCACTCCGCTAGAGGAACAGTTTTTGCCCAAAGAACGCTTGGGGGCAGCCTTGGACCGCCTGTTGAACTACTAGCACCGAACGATTCGGCCCGGTCACCCGTTGCAACAACACAGGCCCTGGCTACGTTTTACCCTCGGGGACCTGATTTTCATTTTATTATCTTTCGACTCATGATCCGAAAACTGAATACTCTACTGATCGCGGCTTGCGTGGCACTGGTGGCCAGCTTGAGTGCTTGCAGCCGCAGCTATCCCTGCCCAGGAAATGGCCTATCGACGGCCGCAGACATGAGCCAGTTTGAAGAAAACGAAGCGGGCGAAATGGTCCTGAAAGGCAACGGCAAAAAGAGCCGCAAGGGCAAAAACGGCCTGATCAAAAAGAAAAGCCCCAAAAAGATCCGCCGCCGCTAGGCCGGATGTTTCCTTCTTGATGCGTCGTTTTCCCTTGGTATTGGCTTTGTCGCTCGCGCTGTTCTTCGGTGCGGGCCTCTGTACGTTGCAGGCCCAAGGAATCGAGAAGACCAATGCCGAGCGAATGGGCAAGCGCAGCAAGGAGATGACCCAATCGGAGGGCGACCTTCCCCCGGGGCTACTGAAAGGCCAGAAGTTCAAGCGCGGCGTTAAGGATAACAAGATCGGCTCGCACAGCGGAAGCATCCCCCAACGTCGCCTCGATAAGGGCAAGCGCGAGGCCATTGGCAAAAACTCGGGCGACATTCCCGGCGACTACAACCGCAACCGCCGCTTCCTGCGCGAGGAAAAAAACGAGATGATCTCCGAGGGAACCGGGCCCATCCCGGGCAACTACCTCGACAGTCGCGCCAAAAAACGCCAGCGAAAGAGCGAGGAGATGGGCCAAAGCGAAGGCGACCTCAAGGGCAGTTACCTCGCCGATCGCAAGCACATGCGCGAGGAGAAGAACAAAGACGTGACCTCCTACTCGGGCAACATTCCGGGTAATTACCTGGAGCAACGCGATAAGGCCATGCGCGCGGGCGACAAGGAGCAAGCCAACTATTCGGGCGATATCAAGGGAAATTACCTAGACAAGCGCACCGCCAATCGCCAGGCCAAAAACGCCGAGATTTCGAACTACCAGGGCAACATTCCGGGCAACTTCCTGACCAAACGCGACAAACTGCGCCGTTCAAAAGACAAAGAGCAAGCACGCTACTCGGGCGATTTGCCTTCGAACTACCTCTCGAAACGCGAAAGCTCGCGCAAGGCCAAGAATCGGCAGATTTCGAGCTACTCGGGCGACATCACCGTCCGATCGCTGCGTCAACGCGAGAAACGCATCCGCAAGAAGGGCAAGGACATGGCCAACTACTCAGGCGACATCGTTGTTCGCCGCCGTCAGAAAGGGGCCCACCCCAGCTCGGTCTACCGTGGTGGAAAAGTCAAAAATTCCTACGCAGCCAAGGAGCGCTTGCGCAAGCGCACGATCAAAAAATACAAGCGCCGCGGCGACTTGCAGATGCCCAATTACATGCGCCGCCGCGTCGAGAAGCCGAAGTTCGACAAGCGCGAGCGCGAGATCTGGTACGATTAGCCGCAAAAGAAGCGATGAAGTGGCTGACCTTGAAAACCGAAAGTGACCTGCAGGAAGCCTTGCGCCGTTCTGCCGAAGGGCCCGTATTGCTCTTCAAGCACAGCACGCGGTGCTCGATTAGTTCCTCGGCCCTGAACCGCTTGGAGCGCGAATGGACGGGCAAAGAGCCCACCGAGGCGTACTTCTTGGACCTGATTGCCCACCGTGACCTCTCGACCCTAATTGCCAGCACGCTTCATGTGCCCCATGAATCGCCGCAGGCCATTCTGGTCAGGGACGGACAGGCGGTCGCCGATTGGTCGCACATGGCCATCCGCTATGGCGAGGTGATGGCACAGGCTGCCCGCCATGCGGTCTAACCTCCTACTCCTGGCTCTACTCCTTCCTTTGGCTGCCCAGGCCCAAGTGGAGGAAGGCTATACCAAGGAGACCACCTTCGGGATAAACTTCAATACCAATGGCGGTGCATTGGGCGGCGTTGATCTGCGGATCGCACGAGTAGCTGGGCCGAAAACGTTGCGCGTCTTCTCGCTCCAACTGGCCGAAATCAAGCACCCGAAGGAAGTGCGATACCAGAGCTTTGCCACCGGCAGCACTTTCATCTTTGGCAAGCAGAATTATGTTTTCACCCTGCGCCCTGGCTTCGGTTTTGAACGCTTGTTGTTCCGCAAATACCCCGAGGAGGGCGTTAAGCTCAACTGGACCTTTCACGGCGGCCTCTCGCTTGGATTCCTGAAGCCCTACTACGTGGAATACGACTTTGCGAGTACCACCGCCACCACACCCGACATCCGAAGCGTCGCCTTCGAC
>CAYGKP010000219.1:0-3386 GCA_964350605.1 uncultured Cytophagales bacterium | reverse complement strand
CGCTGGGGCTGGGTGTGGTGCTGATGCGCCGCCAGATCCTGCTCGTCCTGATGGGCATCGAGTTGATGCTGAATGGGGTCAACCTGACCTTCGCAGCGTTCTCGCGAGCGCACGGCGAACTCGACGGCCAGATGGTCGCGCTGTTCCTTTTGATCGTGACGGCTGCGGAGGTGGCGGTCGCGTTGGCGCTTTTGCTGCAAGTGGTGCGCCGCTTGAAAATCTCCCGGGTTGAACAACTGAACGCCGACGACGAATGAGTGCCGCGCCCCTGGTTCAGCCCTTGTCGATGGACAGCACCTCCCTGATGGGGGCGTTGCTTTTGCTGTTGCCCGTGGCGGCCAGCCTCATCTTGTTTGCCCTGCCACGAAAAGCCAAGTGGCCCGCCTGGATCGGCATCGGCGCGATGGGCGCTTCCTTGCTGCTCGCGGTTTTTGTTCTCCTGAATGTGGGTGGCGAGCCCAGCCATTGGCGTGCGGCTTGGTTCTATTTTGACGGGGCCGTGCCGCGCAACGTGACTTCCGGTATCCTGATCGACAAATGGACGGCGGTGCTGGTTGTGGTGGTCACACTCGTCTCGTTTCTGGTGCACCTGCACTCGCGCAGCTACCTGGCCCAGGACAATCGCCCGACGCTCTACTTCGCCCAACTCTCGCTCTTCACGGCGGCAATGCTCGGGCTGCTACTTGCCGACAACTATTTGCAGATGTTCCTCGGCTGGGAGCTGATGGGCTTCTGTTCCTACCTCCTGATTGGCTTTTGGTACGAGGACAAGGAGCCGCCGCGCGCCAGCCTTAAAGCCTTCCTGATCAACCGGATTGGTGATGTGGGTGTACTTGGGGGGCTACTGATCCTCTGGGCGGCCTATGGGAGTTTCGACCGAGTGGCCATCGAAACATTCGTGACTGGGGGCGGGGCCGCCGCCATCGAGCCCGTCTGGATCGAAGTCGCGGGGGGGTGCTTCTTGGTGGGAGCCCTCGCAAAATCAGCACAGTTGCCGCTGCAAGTCTGGCTGCCCGACGCGATGGCCGGACCGACGCCTGTCTCTGCGCTCATCCACGCGGCCACAATGGTCGCTGCTGGCATCATCTTAATGGGCCGAATCACGCCGCTCCTTGCGCCTTCGGTACTGGATGGCATGGCTTGGATTGGCGGCCTGACCGCGCTGACCGGGGGGCTGTTGGCCTTGGGTCAATGGGACATCAAGCGGTTGCTCGCCTTTTCGACGATCTCCCAACTTGGCTACATGATGCTTGGGTTGGGGACGGGGCACCCGGAGTTGGCCTACCTGCATTTAGTCACGCATGCCTTCTTCAAAGCCGGGCTGTTCCTTTCCGCCGGAGCGGTGATTCATGCGATGCACGAAGTGGAGCACCACCTGAAACCCGAGCAACGGGAAGGCTTCGACGCCCAAGACATGCGCCAGATGGGCGGCTTGCGCAAGACCATGCCGATGACGTTTTGGGGCTACACGATTTGCGCCGCTGCGCTCGTCGGGTTGCCGCTGACTACAGGTTTCCTTTCCAAGGATGCCATCCTCGCCGGGGCTTGGGAGACCCAAACGATCCCCGCTGTGCTCGCCTTGGCTGGTGTGCTTCTGACCGGCATTTACATGGCCCGCCAATGGCGGCTGGTGTTCTTCGATTCCTTCCGGGGGGCGCAAACCCAAACGCCGAAAGAGGCCCCATTGCTGCAACGCTCGCCTGTGTTGGTGCTGGCTGTGCTTTCGCTGTTTGTGATCGTCTCCTTCAATCCGCTGCACCCGGAAGGCTGGCTACTTGCTGAGGCCGTACACGGCCCCGTCTGGTTGCCTTGGGCTGCGCTGGCCATTGCGCTCGGTGGGGCGGTTTTTGCCTTTACTTACCTCACTGCCGGGAAGCGGGGCCTTGATCAGTTCGCGCTGCCACGACCGATTCGCTGGGCACTTGAGACCCAGTTCGGCCTGGATCGCTTGTGGAGCAAAGACGTGCCCATTGGCGGAATTCGTGTCGGGATGGGCTTCCTTTGGCTCGACGAAGTCGTTCTTTCGCCGTTCATGATTGGCCTGGGAAAGGCGCAAGTCCTCCTCGCGGTGGTCTTCGCTTGGATTGATCGCTGGGTGATCGATGGACTGATCGGTTTTGTCACTGGCACAGCCACAACCTTGGGCAGTACGCTTACGGGCCTGCGCCGTGGCGCTCTTCAACTCTACCTCATTGTTGCCATCTTTGCGCTGCTCCTTGTGATCGGCGTGCTTGCGCTTCGCTGACCTGCCCCATGAGCCACCTGCTGTCCCTTCTTCTGCTCCTCCCATTGCTCGGCCTGGCCGTGGTGATGGCTTTGCCCAATGGGCGCGAGAAGCTCTATCGCCAAGCGGCCCTTGCGGTGGCATTCGCCCAGTTCATGCTGGCCATTCTGCTTTGGTGGGACTTTGGCTTTGGAAACAGCGCGGCCGCCGGGGTAAACCAACTGGCCGACTTCGCCTACCTGGAGCGCAGCCAATGCTCTGCGTTCGACATGGCCTCGATGGGGCGACTCTCGGCGGAGTATTGCTTAGGGGTCGATGGCTTGAGCATGCCGATGGTTTTTCTGGCCACGCTGGTGATGCTGATCGCCACCTTGGCTTCCAGCGAAATCCAAAAGAAGCAACGAGGCTACTATGCCCTGCTGCTCCTGCTGAACACCACGGTGATCGGGAGTTTTGTGTCGCTCGACCTGCTGCTCTTCTACCTGTTCTTCGAGTTCCTGTTGCTGCCGATGTTCTTTTTGATCGGCATTTGGGGCGGGGCGCAACGCCAAAAGGCGGCGATGAAGTTTTTGCTCTTCACGCTGTTTGGTTCGCTGCTCATTCTCATCGTGCTGATCGGTCTGTACCAATCGGCCATCGACCCAGACCGGACGGCCTTGTCGTTGGGACTGGTGGAATCGCTTTCGGATGTGGACGCTGCGGTTCGGATTCGTGTGCAAGAAATGCTGGCTTCTGGCGCGGTGCCGGCCAAGACGATGGTCCACACCTTCAATATGGTCCACTTGGCGGATGCGCACAATTACATTCCCGGCGCACTCTTTCATCCCGAATCGGGCCGCCTGGCCATGGGGTTGTCCGCGCGCAGCTTTGGGTTCCTGTTGCTCATCATTGGCTTTGCGATCAAGCTGCCTGCCGTGCCGCTCCATACCTGGTTGCCCTTGGCTCACGTGGAGGCCCCCACGCCCATTTCGGTCATCCTGGCGGGCATCCTCTTGAAGGTGGGGGGCTACGGCATCCTGCGTCTCGTGCTGCCCGTCTTTCCCGAGCAACTCGCCAATTACGACTTGCTGTTGGGCACCATTGGGGTCGTTTCGATTCTGGTCGGTGGCTGGAATGCCTTGGCCCAAAACGATCTCAAGCGACTGGTCGCCTATTCCTCGGT
>CAYGKP010000218.1:0-3415 GCA_964350605.1 uncultured Cytophagales bacterium | reverse complement strand
GGACCTTCAGTATCCGGTTGGCGTCGATGTTTGTGGGGGTGATGCTGCCCACGACTTTGTCCCAGTTGGGGCCAGTAGCTGTCGCTTCGACTTTTAGAACACCAGCAGCTGGCTTGGCCAGAAGCGAGCCCTCGCCCATCCATCCTGGAGCCCCCATCGTGAAGTCCGAAAGCATTGGATCCGCCTGGCCTTTGGGCGCGTCAAGCGCAACGGCGCAGGAGCGTCCACCCGTGGTTGGCTGAAGGTTCACGCCTTTGGGCACATCGTTTGGACCCATCAAGGCAATCTCATCGACGTAAAGGGTTCCGGTGAAGGTGTTGCCTCCATCGACGTTCACAAAGACAATGACGTTGACTGTCTGTTTGGGATCGAACTCTTTGCCCAGACCGATCAGGTTCTTGCTGTAGTCGAAGTATAAGTCCACGTAATCCGAAGTCCCCACATCCATGGGGTAGTACATCTCCTTATTCTCGTTGTCAGTGGTTCCGTTGTCAGCGTCAATGAATCGAGCAAGCAACTTGATGTTCGAGAGGTTCCCTTCAGCCCGCGCTCGAATGCGAATCACCGGGAACTTGGTCGCATCGGTCGTACCCATGTACTCGCCAAAGCAGTGGAAGAACGCATCCTTCAACTCAACTTTTAGTGCGTTCTCACCTTGGGTTAGGATCTCCGTGCCAGGCGTGCAAGCCCACACATTGGTCAAGTCACCACTAGTGTAGTCGTCGATAACCAGCGCACGATCAATCGTAGCTGTACCGTTCTTGTTACCCCATAGGCGAATTTCCTCAAAGAACAGGTCACCCGACCAAGCCTCCATCCCTGGGTTTACGAATACTTTGATGGAGGTGATGCCACCCTGATCTACGTCGCCCGCAATGGGAAAACCCTGGCGGAACTTGTTGTTGAAATCGAAGACATAATAAGTCGCCTCGCCATCGGTACTGATTTGTTTGACCTGCGGCACGGCGTTGGCATCCATCGAGTTGCCATCGCCTAAATCGATTCGGACATACGGAGCAGAGGGCCCTACAGCACGCATTTTGATGGCCACAACGGGTGCTTTCTGCAAGTCGAGTGCGTCGAACTTATAGGTGAACGAGGCGTACTGAGGCCCCACACCGTTGACCTTCACTTGAAGCGAAGTGCCATCGCGAGGAATCAACTCGAATTTCTCGGCTGCTTCCCAACCAGCGGCACCCGACTTGAAGTCGTTCAAGAGGGTGTCGTGGGGCGCAATGGGATTGCGTGTCACCGTATAGCCACCAGCCAGTTCAGGGCTGTAGGCCACCGATGCCCGCGGGGCGATCTGTTGCGGTTCGAAACCGGCACAGGCGCCCAAAACGGCGAGTCCGGCGATCAGAAGTGCAGAAGGCGTTGAAAGAAGTCGCACAGCGCTTGGTTTAGAATCCGGTTTGGCTGAAAGGCTTGCCTTTCGTTAGGGTGATCATGTCGATGCTGATGCTAGCAGCAGTTCCTGCCCCTTGCGATTCACCATTGAGGAGAACAAAGCCAATGGCGTTCAGTAGACTCAGAGAGGCGGTCAAATCGGCTCCTGGAGTTGAGCCACCATCTACATCATTCGCGAACTGGCTTAATGGAATGCTTACCAATCTCCAGCCTGACCAATTCACATTGATTTCGTTTGAAAACACGAGCAGCGTATTGCCTAAACCATCTCTTTGGCGCAAATCGACTTTGATTCTTGAATCATTTACCCCGTTGTTATTAAGGTATATGTTATAGTAAATCTCAGATGGATCTGACGAGAGAGTAGAGACTGCTGGTGTGAAGGTCACAAACGTACCCATGCCGCCCATAAAGAAGGGACTGCTCCCAGCCCCATCTAGGCCTGAGATCCGACCATAGGTATTCCCCTCAATCGGAGCTACCAAGTCCGTTTCATAGTCGTAATAGGTTAATTCAGTCGGCAAGGGTCCGTCATCAAAAGCAAACCATTGCGTGCCAAAACTGCCAGCCGAATAAAAGCCTCCTCCATCGAAGTTGGTGAGATAGATGACCTCACCTGGCACGGCCCAGTTCTTGGTCGTAGATACCGTGTACTCGATGCTTTCAGTCTGATCTGAACCAATGACCGACAGAGTTGCCCGGATTGTTTCACCTGCTTTAAAAAACTTCGAACCATCTGCTTCGCCTTGGAACACAAAGTCACTCGCATCGAAGTCGACGCCTGTGCCTTGGTATACACGTTTCGCACCGCTGGACTGCCCTACCAGTGTGAGTGTATAGGTCACCTCTTGGTTGAATTGTGCAGCGAAGACATCCGACGCACTCGCATAATTACCAGGAGAGACAGGCGGCACCCAAGTGGTGATCGCAAAGCCTTCCTTAGCAGGTTTGATCTCTGGGCCTAGGAACGGATCGTCCTTGCTGTCGCGCTTACATGACGCGAATGCGCCAAGCACCAAACAGGCGATCAATAATTGATGTACTCGTTTCATACTGAATTTGGTTGCGTTCCTCTGCTGCTACTTACCTAACGTTAAAAACGAAGGGTATAGTTGAAAAAGAGCTGCTGAAATTGCCAATCCACTTCGTTGTCGTCGTTTCCATCGGTGAAGTCCAGCACGTTGATCTGCTGACCAGTCAGCGAGAAGAACGAATTGGTCGCGAAATTGACGCGGAACCCGAACGAAATGATTTCCTCCTGCAAGTCGACGGTTGTTGGCGTTGCTGGGCCCGTGATTTGGTTGAACTGGTCGCGGGTCGAAATGATCTCATCCCCCTTAGCACTCAGGTACTTAACACCGGCTTGCAATTCGAAGTTTCGGAAGATCTCGGCACTCAGGCCAGCGTCAATTTGATCGGCTGCGAGGTCAATGTTACCTGCATCGCGAACCACGTCTTCATGGCGGCCACCGACCGAAACATAGAACCGTTTCTCCCAGCCAAAGGCATTGTGCAACTCGGCACCCACACCGCCTTGAAAGCCCAAGAAGCTACGAAGATCAGAAACCTGCTCACCTTTGACCTCGCTCATGAACGAACCTCCGGCTTCAAGGCGCAAGAAACCCCCGATTGAGTCAACATTAACTTGTCCGTAGACACCCGAGCGGTTAGGCGTTGCCGCACCGTAAGGGTTAATGATGCCGTATTGCGGCAAGTAATCCTGCAACTGGTTGGTGATGCCCCGGTTGTAGGTTCCTTCTTGCGTAAAGCGATCGTAGAGAAACAACCCACGGGTGTCTGCCCCTGCATTGAAGGTTGGAAATACAGCGGGCGTTGCGAAGTCATTGATGCGACGAGTTTGTGCACCCGGTGAACGGAAGTCAGGACCTACGTCGCGATACCCAACTTTCAAGCGGGCGTTGATGGGTTCGTATTTCGCTTCAACGGCTGCATCGAAGAAAAAGTCGCTCCCATCGGCAAACTGGTTCAACGTCCGATCTTCATAGGT
>CAYGKP010000217.1:0-3427 GCA_964350605.1 uncultured Cytophagales bacterium | reverse complement strand
GTGTTATCTGAGAAAAGGCGACGAAATCCGCGTGGAATCCGTCTCGGTTTCGCATCTTGAAGCCACTGCCCGGTTGTTGTCGGCGGCACGCTGCGAGCCTCGAACCCTACTTTTCTATCACTTAAGCCCCTCGAACCTTGATGCCTACCCTGCTTCGGATTTGGAAACCCTTCGCGATCGGTTGCGTTAGTTTCTCGCTTGCCCTTGTCCCCCAACAACTGGCCCAAGGCTGTGGCTATTACGAGCCGGCGGATGATTATTTCTATCATTTCTACCAGCCGGCTCAGGCCAAGGTCCCGGGCTACGCGGCGTTCTTTTTCACCTTCGCCGATTTGGCGGACCACAAACAGGACACGAAAAGCGAGAACCTAGCGGCTTGGCAAGCGCACGCGGGACCCACTGCCAAAATCGATGACATCAGCTCGCTGGTCTACAACTGGCCGCTCGACCGGACCAAAATGGCCCTTCATTGGGTTAAGGGCGATCCTCATGGCCTGCGCGGCCACGAGACCGCCAACACCTTCCTGACGACCCTGAAAGGAAACAAGGACGTAGCCACACTCGAATACCTCGTCTTAGCCAAGGAAATCGAACCGTTGGTTGGGCCCTCGACTTATCACTGGGATGCCCCCACGCGGGATGTGGCTGAAATGGCGCGCCTGCGGGAAGTCGCCGCGACGCGCAGCAAAGAGGTGAAAAAGAATGCCTTCCTTCAGGAACGGTACGCCTTCCAAGCCGTTCGCTTGGCCCACTATGCGGGGAACGAAGACCGCACAAAAACACTCTACCAGGAACTGGTCTCGCCAATGGGCGAACGCTCAGGCGTGGTGCGCCAATGGATTGAAGGAGACTACGCAGGTGCCTTGATGTACAGCGGCGAAGTGGCCGAGGCCAACCGACGGTTTGCGCTGTTATGGGCCGAGTGCCCCTCGAAGCGCGAGGAGTATTATTTAAGCCTTCATCTGCCGAATCAGGAAACTTGGAACGCCTCACTCGAAAAGTGCAAAACCAACGAGGAAAAGGCCGCCCTCTACGCCCTACGCGCCATCGACCCGCGGGCTTTTGTGCTCGAAGAAATGCGCGAGGTGAAAAAACTCGACCCCGACAGTCCGCTGTTGCGCCTGCTCTTGGCCCGCGAAGTGGCCAAGCTGGAGAATGACCTCTTGGGTCACAAAAGCTACCAGTGGTTCAATGCCGACACCTACATGGGTTTTCCTCGTGAGGAAGCGGAAAGCTACGCCGCCCAACTGCAAGCTTTCGCTGGCGAATGCGTGAAGGATTCGAAGGTACCCAATACCAAACTGTGGGCCTTGGCCGAGGGCTATTTGGCCTGTCTACAAGGCGATGCCAAAGGCGCAGAAAGCGCGTGGAAAGCGGGCAAAGTGGATGCAACTGACGACCCCGCCCTTCGCCAGCAACTGGACACCTTCCGCTGGCTCTCGAAAGTGCAGAACCTGGGAGAAGTGACCATAGAACAGGCGAACGACTTGTATGTCGAACTGCTCGGGCTGGTCGGCTGGAAGCCCGGCGATTGGAACGAGCCCGACGAATTGCTCTACCTGCGCGGGGCGCTGGCCGTTCGCTTTGCGGCGCAGGGCTACGAACTGCAAGCCTTCCTTTGCCGCGAACTGGGTGCGGAAATCACCATCGGCCCGAAGGCAGATGTGGTGGACAAAATGATCAACTACCTCGGTCGGTTGGAGAAAAGCGACCTGCCCTTCAACAAGTACCTCCTTGATCGCTCGGGCGGAAAATGGCTATTCGTCGAGTTGAAAGGGAGCCTCAAACTGGCCGAAGGCGACCTATCGGGGGCCAAGAAACTCTTCGCTTCCCTGCCCGCCGAATACCGCCTTAAATCCGAAACGTTCGGGCTGGGGTATGAGCCCTACAAGGGCCGCATCATGGATTGCCGCCACTGCAGCGAGTACGAGGAAGGCGACAAGGAATACACCAAACTCTCGCTGGTCGAGGAGATGATCCAGATGGAAGCCAAGCTGAAGGCGGGCGGTCCGGACGCGGCGCTCAATGCCTACTTGCTGGGGAACGCCTGGTACAACCTGAGCTACTTCGGCTCGAATCACTCGGCGATTGATTACTACACCACCTCACAGGACTGGTACAGCTTCCAGATCAAAGACGAAACCGACACGCCGCTGGGCCAGAACCGCGAATACGTGTCGCCCGTCATTCGGGGGCTTGCGTACTACGAGCGGGCGATGATCCTGGCGAAGGACAACAAGGAACTGGGCGCGCGGGCCTGCTACATGGCCGCTAAGTGCGAGCGGGTGAAATGTTACCTCTCGGATGACGAGCCACGAGGCAGTTGGAATACCCGCGATTGGAACCTAGAACAGAACTATCGCAGCTACTTCGAAAAGCTGAACGAGGAGTACGGCGAAACCGCTTACCACGGCAAAGTGATCGAGGAATGCCGCGACTTCGCGTACTACATTGATCGCCAAAGCTGGGACGACTACTAGTCGCTCGCCCAAAGGCATGAAAAAAGGGCGGCCATTTAGGGCCGCCCTTTTTCTTTTGTTTTGCTCGTCCCGTTTAGCTCAGTGCTAGTCTGAGGACTTTTTGGGTTCCTCTTCCTTGGTCTCCTCGGTATCCGAGTCGCCTTCCGAATCTTTCTTCTTCGGCGGGGTCGCCTTCTTACCTGGCTTCACTACCTGGAAGGTGAGGTTCTCAGACTTGCCGTCATAGTCGGCGTGGATCGTCTCGCCTTCTTTCAGCTTACCGCCCAGAATCTCTTCGGCCAGCGGATCTTCCAGGAAGCGTTGGATCGCCCGGTGAAGCGGACGCGCGCCGTAGGCGGGGTCGTGCCCTTTCTCGGCCAAGAAGTCCTTGGCAGGCTCGGTCAGTTCCACGTTGTAGCCCAGCGAGTTGATGCGCGCGAAAACCTTGACCAGCGAGAGGTCGATGATCTTGTGCAGGTTCTCGCGTTCCAGCGAGTTGAACACAATCACGTCGTCCAAGCGGTTGAGGAACTCGGGCGAGAATGCCTTCTTGAGGGCCCCTTGGATGGTGCTCTTCATCAGGTCATCCACGTTCTCGGACCGTGAAGCGGTCGAGAACCCAATGCCTGCGCCGAAGTCCTTCAGGTCGCGCACCCCGATATTCGAGGTCATGATGATGATCGTGTTGCGAAAATCCACCCGGCGGCCCAGGCCGTCGGTCAGAATGCCGTCATCGAGCACCTGCAAGAGCAAGTTGAACACGTCGGGGTGGGCCTTCTCGATCTCGTCGAGCAGGACAACCGAATACGGCTTGCGCCGCACCTTTTCGGTGAGCTGCCCGCCTTCTTCGTAGCCCACGTAGCCCGGAGGCGCGCCGACCAGACGCGAGACGGAGAATTTCTCCATGTACTCGCTCATGTCCATGCGGCTCAGGGGATCCTCCTTGTCGCACAGGTAGGTCGCCGAGA
>CAYGKP010000216.1:0-3462 GCA_964350605.1 uncultured Cytophagales bacterium | reverse complement strand
AGCGGGCCCCAACCATCCCAACCCCACGATTTATGACGACCAGTCGTCTCGCGACCCTCGCCTTTTTCCTTTTGGCCACCCTGGCGCCTCTTCGCGCCACGCCACCCACCGACAGCTTGCCCGGCGATCCGGTGCTCCTGACCGTCGGCGACCGGGAGGTTCATGTCAGCGAATTCCGCTACATCTACGAGAAGAACAACCCCAAAGCCGCCGAGCTCTACAAGGAGGATAACCTGCGCGAATACCTCGGGCTGTTCATCAACTTTAAGTTGAAAGTCGCCGAAGGCTACGCCACGGGACTGGACACCTTGCCCGCCTTGCGCGAGGAGATGGACACCTATCGCCGCCAGTTGGCTGGACCCTACTTGACCGAAAAACAGATCGCCGAAGGCTTGGCCCGCGAGGCATATGACCGGATGAAAACCGAAGTGCGGGCTTCGCACATCCTACTCGCCGTCCCCGTAGGAGCGATGGGTTCAGACACCGTTGCGGCCTATGAGAAAATCAAGACGATCCGCGAGAAGGCATTGAAAGGTCAGTCTTTTGAATCCTTGGCGCGCCAGTACTCCGACGACCCATCGGCCGCCATGAATGGGGGCGACTTGGGGTATTTCCGGGGCTTGCGCATGGTCTACGAATTCGAGAACGTTGCCTACCAGACGCCAGTCGGGCAGGTCTCACAGATCTTCCGCACCGAGTTTGGGTATCACATTCTTAAAGTGGTCGACAAACGCCCAAGCCGTGGGGTGGTTACGGTCGCTCACTTGATGCTTCGCGCCCCTTCGGGTATCAGCACCGAGGATTCAGTGGCTGCTAAACGCAAGATCGACGAGCTGTACAAGCGTGCGAAAAAGAAGTCGGCCAACTGGGACGAACTGGTCACTCAGTTCTCGGACCACGGACCGAGCAAGGGCAATGGCGGTCGCTTGGACCCCTTCGCTGCGGGTGGGTTGGGCCTTCCGACGTTCGAGGAAGCTGCCTTTTCGATCAAGAAGCCTGGGAAGGTGGCCAAGCCCGTGCATTCGCCCTATGGTTGGCACATCATCAAGCTGATCGAGCGCGAGCCGGTGGCACCCTACGATTCCATGGCCGCCGACCTGCGTCGTCAAGTTCTTGGCAAGTCGCGGGCCAAGGCCAACAAGGAGCGCTTGTTCGAAACCCTTAAGACGCGCCACAACCTGCGCATTGATGGCACAGCCGAAGTATGGCTCAAAGCGAACGCCGAGCCATTGATCCTGGCGGCCAACACCCGGAGCCCTGGCTCTGACCTGGACCTGCGCCGTCCGCTCGCGTACCTCTCGACGACCGACACGTTGTTTTCGGCCGACCTGATGGAGTACCTCACCAAAAACAACCGCAGCATCCAAGGGGCCAGCTACGAAGCCCGGGTGCTCGATGGCTTTGGCAAACTGCAGCGTTATGCCTTGGAAGAGTTCGAACTCGACAACCTGCCGAGCCGCGAGCCTGCGTACGCCAGCTTGCTCCGGGAGTTTGAAGAAGGAACGATTCTCTTCCGACTCATGGAGGAAAAAGTCTGGAACAAGGCCATTGCCGACACGGCTGGTTTGCGCACCTTCTTTGCCGCAAATCGTGACAATTACCACTTCGAGGAGCGGGTGAAAGCCTCGATGTACAGCGTGCCCGACCTGGAGACCTTGGCGCAACTGAAAAGCACCTTGGAGAAGGAGCCCGCCCTGAGCCAGAACGAGCTTTTGGCTCGCTTCAACCAGTCGAGTGCCTTGAACCTTCAGATCAACGACGGCACCTACGGGCGAGGCCAGAACAAACTTCTCGACAAAGTCGAGTGGGCGATGGGCGACACCACCGTGCAAGAAGGAAAACGCTACGTCCTGGTGCGCATCGAACAAGTCTTGCCGGCCCGCCAGAAGACCCTCGCGGAATCGCGCGGACTGGCCATTGCTGACTACCAAGCAAAGTTGGAGGAAGAGTGGCTCAAGTCGTTGCGGGTGAAATACCCCGTCGAGCTCGACGAGTCGGTGGTTGAATCCCTGATTCGCTAGTGAAGCTCTGGGTCGTACTTCTTGGCCTCGTCCTTGGCCTTTCTGCCTGTTCGGGTGAGGGTGAATCGGATACTACGTCCGATCAAAGTGGCGATGTGGTCGCCCGAGTCGGCGAACGAGTGCTGACAACCGAAAGCCTACAGGAAGTCATCTCCCCGGGCCTTTCGCCCAAGGACAGCGCCCAGCGCGCCGAGGGGTTCATCCGCGATTGGGTGACCAAGCAACTGTTGTTGGAAAAAGCAGCGGAGCACCCTGACATTGATGGCGACCAGATCGAGAAGCGCGTGGACGAGCTGCGCACCCAGTTGTTACTCCACGCCTACCGTCAGAAATTCATCGAAGCCCAGCTCGATACCCAAATCACCGAGCAGTCGATCGAGGCCTACTACAAGGCCCACCCCGAGGACTTTGCCCTCAAGCAGCACGTCTTGCGTGGGCGCTACTTGAAGTTGCCCCTCGAAACCCCGCGCCTCGACCGGGTTCGCTCCAGTATGAAGGGTGACAAAGAGGCCGATTTGCGCGAATTGCGCTCCTATGCCTTTCGCTTCGCGGAGGCCTATCACTTGGAGGATTCCTTGTGGGTCAGCTTCGAATCCCTGACCCGAGGCACGCCCTTAGCGCGTCCGGCTGGACAGGCTGCGCAGTTGCTCAAATCCAGTAGCTTTGTGGAAGGCAAGGATGCGCAGTACGTCTACCTGCTGCGCATCGAGGAATACAAGATCACCGACCAGCCTTCGCCCTTGGAATTCGTGCGCGACCGCATTGAAAACCTACTAATCAACAAACGCAAACAGGAACTGATCCAACAAATGGAAAAAGACCTGTACCAATCGGCCCTTGAACGTGAAGATGTTCGCACGACTCGTTAGTCTTTGCCTTGTCACTGTTTTGGGACTGGGTGCGCTTTGCGCCCAGCCGGGCAGTGAGATGCCCAAAGAAGAGGTACAGGGTCAAATTCTCGACCGGGTGATTGGTCGGGTCGATGACCAGATCATACTCAAGTCCGACCTGGATGTGTCCTACCTGCAAGTGTTGCAATCGGGTTGGGCAGGCTCAATCTCGGACTTGCGTTGCGGAATTCTGGAGGGGCTGCTGATCAATAAGATGTTGTTGGCTCGTGCGGTGACAGACTCGGTCTATGCCGACGAAAACCAGGTGCAGCAAGAACTCGACGCGCGGTTTGATGAAATCATCGAGCGATCGGGTGGCGATGTGGAGCGCATTGAGCGGGCCTACGGCAAGTCCATTTCGGACTTGAAGGAAGAGTTGCGCGAGCAGGTGCGCGACCAGATTGTGATCGAGATGATGCAGAACAAAATCACCCGGGGACTGGAGGTGACCCCCGCCGAGGTCAAAGAGTTCTTCCGTAGCATTCCGCGCGACAGTTTGCCGTTCTATTCGGCCGAGGTGGTTATGGGCCAAATTGTGGTGAAGGCCATTC
>CAYGKP010000215.1:0-3640 GCA_964350605.1 uncultured Cytophagales bacterium | reverse complement strand
CGTTGGAGGGGCAACCAACCGCCTTCGCGGCCAGTCGCTTTTCCCAAAGCGGATGCAAAGGTGAAGGGATGAAACGGAAATCGCAAGAGTCCCGTTACAATTTCCCCGCAAACCGAAGAAATATTTTTATTTCGGAGCCTTATACACCGGAACGGTGCTGCAAGGCTCGCCGAACATGAGGCTTTTGACCACCGGCTGGAGTCGGGAGACCAGCTCGCCATAGGCCGACGCAGGCACGGGCAACTCGCTGCAGCCCTTGACGACCAGGCGGACACCATCGTAGTCCGCAGGGTTCAACCCCGCAACTACTTCTTGGAACAGGGCCTGCTCCAAGTCGGCGGCATCGCCGACCACCACGCGCTTGGCATGGCCGCTGGCATAGGACACAAAAAGCATGTAAGCCCAGGTGGGAATGATGGCCTCTTCGCTGCACGTCACGGCGACAAATTTGCCTTGGTACTGCTTCCAGTTGTGCTCCTTACAGAAAACGCGAAACTCCTTCTCGCGCAGGATTAGGCCCTGGAACAAGTTGTCTTTCAGGTCATAGACTACGCGTTCCCCTTTTGGGTACAGTGCCTCGAGGTCGAGCGACACGATGCCGCTGTCTTCGACGCGGTTTCGGATTTCTTCGGGCGGCTCTGGGGTAGTCATCGCAGGTCGCGGAGCAGGTCTTTGGCCGGTTTGGCCTGGAATTCTTTGAGGTACTCGGGCTCGAAAGCGGCCAGATCCGCGACCTGCCCAGCCTTCATAGCGGCCTCAGCTAGAGAACCCAGAGGTCGGGCACTGGGTTCCACCCCGGCCAGGAACCGGGCGTTGGGGTGCGCCTCCAACAAGTCTTTTCCTTTCTCGGCACCGGGGCCAAAAAAGAGCGCGGGGCCTTGGTCGAACACCTCGTCCAGCACGCCGGGTGTAAAGATAACAGGTTGCAAGGGCAGCAAGGTCGCCCCGTTGGGGCCATATGCCTGGGTGTAGACCTCCATGCGCCGTGCATCAAGCATGGGGAGCAAGATGGCCTCGGGGGGTGCGTCACGGACCTGTGCGGCCAAGGCGGCGAGTGTCGGGATGGGAATTAGGGGAATGTCCAGGGCGAAGCAAAGGCCCTTGGCGGTCGACGAACCGATGCGAAGGCCCGTATACGAGCCCGGCCCGGCGGAGAGAGCCACAGCATCGAGGTCTTGATAGCTAACTCCTGCCTCGCCGAGCACTTCTTCAATGAAGGGCGACAAAAGGGCCGAATGCGACTTGTCAACGCCCGTTTCCCGAAAGGCAAGCAAGGCTCCATCGCGGTGCAAGGCCACCGAGCAAATGGGCGTCGCTGTTTCCAGGCTGAGGATCAAAGCCATCCGGTCAGGTCGATCACTTTCTTTGTGAGGAACAAGATCAAAAACAGGGCATACACCCGCCGGATGGTCTGCGCGGGCAATTTCCGACCCGCGCGGACGCCCAACGGCGAAGCAAAGAGAACGCCCATGCCGATTGCGCCTGCAACTGGCAACAGGATGTACCCAACGGGTGAGGGACCTGCTTCAGGTGCGTTGCCAAGTAAGTTACCGACTGTGAGGGCTGTAGCTGTTAGGGTGATGCAGCCCAAAGAGATGGCTTTGGATGCATGCATGGACAGCTTGTGGTAGAGGTGAAACAGCGGGACCATCACGATGCCGCCCCCCAAACCGGAGAGTGCGGCCACGCCACCGCCCGCCGCGCCCGCGACGACAAACTGGCTGTTCTTGAGAGACTTCACCTCCACGGGGGGTTGGCCCAGTTTCTGGGGCATCAGCATGCGCACCAAGGCATAGCCCAACAAGCCGATCAGAATCCAGGCGAAGACCTCCTTCGAGAACCAAGATTGTTGAACAATGAAAATCGAAATCGCCAGCGAGACCACCAAGCTGGGCAAGCCCGCCCATAGCGAGGGCCCGATGGGCAACTCGCCTTTGCGATGCAATTCAAGACTAGCCGCCACTGAAGCCACTAACACGCCGACCAACGAGTTGGCCACCACAAAAGCCGGCAACTCCTCGGTAATGCCCAAGGTGGGCAACAGGAGTTCCAAGACAAACACATAGATCGTACCCCCGCCCACACCCAGCAGGCCCGCCAGAAAGCCGCCGAGGAGGCCCGAAGCGATCAGAAGCAGCCAGAGGTCCGCACTCACTTACGGACGGAGAAGTGCCTTGTAACGGGCAGGATCGGCCAGTGCGTCCAATGCTGCGCCCAATTGAGGGTCTTCATCGAAGCTCGCCTCAATCTGTCCGCGCATCAGGTAGTAGCGTGCGGCGATTTCTTCTTCCAACAACTCGATGATCACGGCTTTGTCCTCGCTCAGGTCCTCCCACATCTTCGCGTCGATTTTCGCTCGGATGTCGGCCAAATCTTCGGCCAAGCGTTCAGCGGGCATGTCCGCCTCGCCCAATTGGGACTCAAAACTTTCCAGTGACTTTTCGAGGCGCGAGGCATAGTTGAACTTCTCCTTCTTCAACCAAGCCACAAAGTCCTCGTACTCTTTTGAGGTCAAGGTAAATTCTTGCGCAGGGGCCAACGAGGCATGATCCGCGCGATACTTGGTGGCGTACTTAAACACCCAGCCGTCGATTACCAAGGCACGTGCGAGTTCACTCCGTACTAAGCCTTTGCTTTCAATATCTGGGGTGATGCCCGCGCCATCGAAGACCTGGCGTCCTCCCAATGTGCGGAACGCAACGAGCAGCGAATCGGGGATGTGGGGCGCCTCGCCCTTCTCGTCGCGAATGCTGTAATCAATCGCCTGGATGCAGCGGCCCGAGGGGATGTAGTATTTCGCCGTAGTCACTTTCAGTTGACCGTTGTGGGCCACCGGAATTGTCGCTTGCACAAGACCCTTGCCGTAGGTGCGTTGGCCGATCAGCACGCCGCGGTCGTAGTCCTGAATCACACCCGAAACAATCTCGGAAGCCGAAGCACTGCGGTCATTGACCAGCACCACCAGGGGCGTTTGGGTATCGAAAGGGCTCTCGCGGGCGAAGTACTCGCTGTTCCACTTGTCAACCTTTCCTTTGGTCGAGACGATCACCTTGCCTTTGTCGACAAATAGGTTCGAAATCTTGATGGCCTCGTCGAGCAAACCGCCCGGGTTGCCGCGCAAATCCAGAATGAAGGCCTCTGCACCTTGCTTGCGCAGTTCGGCGTAGGCATTGCGCACCTCGAGGGACGCGTCGCTGGTAAAGTCGCGCAGTTGGACGTAGCCCACCTTGTGACCATTGCGTTCGATCATCCCATAGTAGGGTACGTTCGAAACTTTGATCCGCTCGCGGCCCAGGGTCAGCAAAATCGGCTCGGCCACCCCATAGCGGCTGACTTTGATTTTCACCTCGGTGCCCGCTTGGCCTTTGAGCAGACGGCTGACCTCAGTGGTATTCAACCCAACGGCACTTACGCCGTCCACCTCAAGTAGTACGTCCCCAATCTGAAGCCCACCCTTGTGCGCGGGCCAGTTCTCGTAAGGCATCAGGATCATCACCTGGTTGTCGCGCTCGCCAATCACTGCGCCAATGCCCCCGTATTCGCCCGTCGAAATGAAGCGGTAATCCTCAATGTCCTCTTCGGGGATGTAGGTGGTATAGGGGTCAAGGCTTTCGAGCATGGCGTCGAGGCCTGTGCTCAT
>CAYGKP010000214.1:0-3716 GCA_964350605.1 uncultured Cytophagales bacterium | reverse complement strand
CAATCAGAAATGGTTGAGGGCTTTCTGCATTATTACCCAAATAAAACTGCTCACCCTCAATATGAGGGGGTGCGGTTAGGTCTAAACAGAAGGGGAGCCGGGTGCAGTTTACTCGTTAAACGGATCCTTCTTCGGTGGCCCGTCCTTTGCGGCTTGGCGCATCTCTTCGAGCGTATAGGGGTAGGCTTTCGGGATGCCAAGTGCATCAACCATCTGCTGATCAGCAGTCGCTTCTTCCCAATCGTTTTTCTTGTACTCGTACCAACCCTTCAGCGCGTACTCACCGATGGCCTCGGGTAGCACGGCGAACGAGCCAGGGTCCATCACGTTATACATCCGCGTAAAGTCCCAATACTTCGGATTGGACTTCGGGAAGTATAGAAAATACTCCTGCGCCGCGCCGTCGATCTTGAATTTGTGGTCGCGCCAGTAAAGTAGTTGCTTGACAGGCAAAGGCGAGGCATCGCAGCGATCGTTCATTGCGTAGAGCAGGCGGACCTCTGCCTCCCCATCCTGGTCGATGTCGGTGATCTCGCCGGGTACCTCGAACCACATTTCGCAATCGCAGTAGCACCCGATGTAATCGTTCATTTTCCAGCGCAATTCGAGGCTGTCTTTCTCTAAATAGAGATAGGCAAACAGTTGATAGTCAAGGCGCTCTGTGTATCCTTTCTGGTTATCGTGTGGGATTTCCGAAAGAACGAGCGTGCATGTGCCGCGGGCCTCGGTCCATTGTTTGGCCGAAAGGAAGTTGCCTTGGTAGGGAAAACTGTCCCGAGGGACAGACTTTAGCTCCGTGACCGGTCCGACTTTTAACGTGACCTTCTGGTGGATGCGAAGCGAATCGACTTGCGCGTAGTCGATGCTGTCGGTGGGTGTATCGGTTGTGGGTGCCTTGGGATTGGAACAGGCGAAAAATGAAAGGAGGGAGAGGGCAGTCAGAAACCGAATCATGGGCCGCAAAGTACGCTGGTGAGGTCTTCCCCGCGCAAGTGGGTTTGCGCCAGTGCGCGTAACTGTTCAGGCTGGGCTTCGTCCATGCGGGCGAATGAGTCGCGGTAAAACGATTCACCCAGGCCAAAAAAGCGCCGGCTCTTGAACCGATCCATCAAGGAGAACGGCGAACCGATGGCCCCCAGAAAGCTGCCTTTCAGGTATTGGCGGGCGCGATCCAATTCATCAAACGGGATCAAGTCGTTTGCGAGGCGGTCGAGTTCGCCTTCGATCAACGCAATTGACTCCTTGCCATGAACCCCGATCACATCGGTGCCAACAAGCAAATGGCTGCCCGAGAGCTGGTGCGAATAGCGCGCCGAGATTCCGTAGGTATACCCCTTGTCCTCGCGGAGCAGTTGCATGAGTCGCGAGCCAAAGTAGCCGCCAAAAATTGTGATGAGCAGGGAGAGTGGCGCGGCGTCTGCGTGGTGGCGTGCGGGCAGATGTTTGCCCAACCGCAGGCTGGCTTGTACGGCTTCGGGCTTATCGAGGTGTACGAGTCCAGATTGGGTTTGAAGGACAAGTGGCGTGGGGGTATTGGCATTGCCCCAGGCATGGTCGCCAAATAGACGGGTGAGCTCTTTGTGATCGGGTTCGCTCAGTTGCCCGGTCAAGAAGATTTCTAGGCCCTCGCTGCCCATGTAGGTTTGAAACCAGGTGTGTAGCTGGGCGGAGTCGACGGCAGACAAGGTTTCCGGGCTGACAGAGTGCCCCATGGGATGCTGGAGGCCGAACAGAGCTGATTTGAAGGCCCGACCGGCGAGCACCGCGGTTTTCTCCAGGCTGACCCAAAGTTGTTCCACTTGGTTGGCCCGAACAGTGGCCACCTCGGCCTCCGGAAATGTCGGTGCCGTGACCAATTCGTGGAGTAGCCCCAGGAGTTGCCCCAACTGATCGCTTAAGGCGTAAAGAGTAACGGTATGTCGTTCGGTGCCCGCAGACAGTTCCAGAAAGGCGCCGTATTGTGCAAGGGTTTCGGCGATTTGTGCTGCCGAGTGGGAGGTGGTGCCTTCTTGCAGGGCCCGCAAGCCCAAGCCGGCTGCCGCCAGAATGCGAGGCTCGGCGGGTTCGCGGGCGGGGAAGGAAAGCTCGATCCGGCAGATGGGCTCGCTGATTGGCCGCAGGTGCCAAAATCTGACGCCGTTGGGCCAGGTTTCCCCTTCGGGTTCGGCCAAGCCCGGAATGAAAAGCGCCCCGGCAGGGGGCGCTTGGGAACGGTCCAGATCGTTCATGCTATTCGCCACGCAGGCTTTCGACTTCCTTGTTCTGTGCAAAGTTGAACAGCAAGGTAAATCGCAAGGTTTCGGCCAGTGGGTGGTTCTGGCGGGTGGGGATCAGGTAAGCCAAGTCAAGGCCGAAGGTGTTGTAGCGCACGCCTGCACCCACGGTGAAGTACTGGCGACCGCCTTTGTTGTTGTTCTCGTAGAAATACCCAGCGCGCGCGGCAAGCAGGTCTTTGTACCAATACTCGATGCCCGCGTTGACGATCACTTCCTGCAACTCCTCGCTGAACCCGTCGGGAGCATCGCCAAACGAGCCGAAGATCCCGCTGAGCAAGGGACGGTTGGGGTCCTGCCCGCTGACAATGGTTCCTGAGCTGTCCGTTATTGGCGGAGTGGGCACCATCAGCTTGTTGAAGTCGAGGGCGAAAGTGACTTTGTTGTCCAGATCTACCTCGTAGGTCGCAGCTGTCCCAATGCGCAAATTGGTGGGAATAAAGTCCGCCTGGTCGCTGGTGGTGTAAGAAATTTTGTTCCCCAGGTTGGTGATGGTCGCGCCCCACGACCATTGGAGGGGCCGCCCGTCAATGACCGCCTCGTTGGTGTAGTAGACACCGATGTCGCCTGCTGCGGCATTGCCTGGCTTGGTCGCCTGCCCACCTGCGCCGCCGATGCTCACCCCGCCAGTCAGGTTCGAGTGAATGAAGCGCAAGGCCAACCCGACGCTCAAGTGCTCGGACAACTTGCGACCGTAGGCCACATCGAAGGCAAATTCTTTCGGGCGGAAGTCGCCCAGCGAAGCACCCGTTTCGTCGGTGAACTCGATCGAGCCCAAATCGAAGTAGCGCAGCGAGGCACCAATCGTCTGTTCCTGGCTGATCTTCTTGTAGCCCGAGAGGTAGGAGAGCGACATGTCGTCGACCAGCTTGCGGAGCCACGGCGTGTAGGAGACAGAGAAGCCAATGTCGTCCTTGATCCAAGGCAATTGGGCCGAGTTCCAGTGGATGCTGCTGGCATCGGCCGAGGTGGCCACACCCGCGTCACCCATCGCGGCATGGCGTGCATCGGGCGAGAGGGTCAAGAACGGAACCGTACTAGTGACCACCCGGGTGCCTTGTTGGCCGGTGGGGTTGGTCGAAGTGACTTGGGCGAAAAGGCCGCCGACCGAAAGGAGCAGGGCAAAGCCCAGGCTAAAAGCGCGTAGAATCATGAGGTATCGGGGTGCAGGCCAAAGATAGGCCCAAGAATCGGGAGCAGAAACCCTTTTCAGAAGTCCTCAGCTTCGGGCTGAGTCGTTACAAAAGGGCAATTTTTTGGAGTTTTGAAGTCTTTGCACCGTCACGTTTGGAACGAACGGTGAGGCGATAAACGTATATCCCGCGCCCAATTCGGTCGCCAAAACCGTCGCGGCCATTCCAGACCAGGGCGTTGACGTGGGCGGAGGCCGAGGGCACCTCGGCTATGAGTGTTTCGATGAGCTTGCCCGAAATGGTGTAGATC
>CAYGKP010000213.1:0-3790 GCA_964350605.1 uncultured Cytophagales bacterium | reverse complement strand
GGTGAGGTGTTGGAGCCGATCTCAGTCGATCTGAGTGGTCATCATCTGGTCCTGGTGACACCCGATGTGCACGTCTCGACCAAAGCAGCCTACGCGGGCATCACGCCGAATGACGCGGTGCCCGACTTGCGCGAGGTGGTGGCCCAGCCCATGGAAACTTGGAAGAATAATTTGTTCAACGACTTTGAGGCGAGTGTCTTTCAGGCGCATCCGTCCCTGGCTGAAACGAAAGCCAAATTGTACGAACTCGGGGCGGTTTATGCCGCGATGAGTGGGTCCGGCTCGAGCCTCTTCGGCCTCTTTTTGGTCCCGCCCACCGACTCGCAACTAGCCACCTTGCAATTCCCCGCCCTTCGGCTGGGCCACGCAAGACAAAATGGGTAACTTCCTCGCCCAATCTTCCACCATTTCCACAACCCATTATGAAAATCACCGTCGTCGGAGCCGGTAATGTCGGCGCCACTTGCGCAGACGTACTCGCCACTCGCGAGATCGCCAACGAAATTGTCCTGGTGGACATCAAAGAGGGCATGGCCGAGGGCAAAGCCCTGGACATCTGGCAGAAATCGCCCATCGAACTTTACGATTCTCGCTGCGTCGGATCGACCAACGATTACAGCAAGACCGCCGGATCGGAGGTTGTTGTGATCACCTCGGGTCTGCCCCGCAAGCCGGGCATGAGCCGTGATGATTTGATCGCGACTAACGCGGGCATCGTCAGCTCGGTGACCGAACAGATCATCAAGTACTCGCCCGAGGCGTCGATCATCGTGGTTTCGAACCCACTGGACGTGATGACCTACGCGGCGCACGTCACCTCGAAATTCCCCCGTACAAAAGTGATGGGCATGGCCGGTATCCTTGATACCGCCCGTTACCGTGCCTTCTTGGCGGAAGCCCTGAACGTTTCGCCCAAAGACATCCAAGCGGTGCTGATGGGTGGTCACGGCGACACCATGGTACCCTTGCCTCGTTACACGACGGTTGGCGGCATCCCGGTCACCGAGCTCATCGATACGGCGACACTTGACGCCATTGTCGAGCGCACCAAGAAGGGCGGCGGCGAGCTGGTCCAACTGATGGGTACCAGCGCGTGGTACGCACCGGGTGCGGCCGCGGCGCAAATGGCCGAGGCCATCGTGAAAGACCAACGCCGGGTGTTCCCCGTTTGCGTGAAGCTGGAAGGCGAATACGGCATCGACGGGGTCTACCTCGGCGCACCGGTCATTCTCGGTAAGAACGGCATCGAGCGGGTCATCGAACTCGATTTGAACGCCGAGGAGAAAGCCATGCTCGAAGTATCGCGTGGCCACGTCAAGGAGGTCATGGATGCCTACGACAAGATGATGGCGACTGCCTAGTCACCGTTTCAACTACAAATGAAAAGGGCCCTTGGGGGCCCTTTTTTGTTACTTCTTCTTGAGCACGATCAACGTCCGCGTCTTCTGGGTCGCGGTTTCGTAGTCGATTGTTTCGACCAGTTCCAGGCCGACTGACTTACCGATCGCAGCCAATTCATCGGGGCTGGGAATGTAGCATTCCAGCGGGCCGTAGGGGCTATCGACACTCAATCGTTGTGGGTCCGAGTGGGTACCCCAAGTCAGCACGCCGATCCGCGGGGTGTCAATGGTGATGACGCCACCGGGCGACAACTGATCGCAGAGGCGAGCCAAGGCCCGGCGTTGCTCGTCGGGAGCGAAGTCCAGGATGCCCGACCACATCCAAAGCATGGCATCGAAAGGCCCCTGCAAATCGGCCTCCATGAAGTCGCCTTCCAGAATGGTCGCCTTCCCCTCGAATTCCTTGCGCATGTGGGACACAAACGGCGCACTTTGCTCAATCGCGACGATCTCGCCACCGAAGCCTTCTTCCAACAGAAACTGCACACAGCGGCCATAGCCAGCACCTAATTCTAGCACGCGCCCCGCGTTTTTGATGAACGGGTACGCCTGGAGCAAGTCGCTGTACTCGGAAAATCCACCTTTCTGGGCCAGATCCGACAGGTTCTCGACCCCGATGTTCCGGTAAAAATCAAAATTGCCTTTATTCACTCGCGTTTCTTCTTCGGACATCGACGGATAAGTTGCGTCATTTCCCGCGTCTTTGCCAATGGCACTCCTTTCCCCCCTTGCGCCGTCACGGCTGGTACGTACACTCACTTTCGCGCTATTAATTGGCACGGGCCTCGGCCTGGGCCTGGCGCGTACCACTGGTTTCCTGGGTGACGAGCCGGGCGCATGGACCCTGCTTCCCATAGCTTTAACGTTAATCAGCGCCTTGGTGTTGCGCCAAGTTGTGTTTGCACTTCTATCGGGGGTCTTGCTGTGCGCCCTTGGACAGGAGGGGTTGGGCTGGGATGCCTTTGCCCGAACGCTGGACACACACCTGCTTCACGCGGTCAGTGATCCCGAGCACGCCTCGGTCATTTTGCTGACGCTGTTCATCGCTGGGCTGGTTGCCTTGTTGGTGGCGAACGGGGGGATGAGTGCCTTGGTCGATGTCTTGGCCCGCTGGGCGAAAACGACCCGCTCGATCCAGATGGTGACCTGGCTTTCTGGACTCATCATTTTCTTCGACGACTACGCGAACAGTCTTTTGGTGGGTAATACCATGCAGCCCGTGTTCGACCGCTACAAGCTCTCGCGGGCCAAGCTGGCCTACCTGGTCGATAGCACGGCGGCCCCCGTTGCGGCGATTGCCGTTGTGACTACCTGGATCGGGGCCGAGCTCTCCTACATCGAGGAAGCAACGGCGACCTTACAGATGACCGAAACCCCGCAGGAGGTGTTTCTTGGCTCGCTTCAATATGCCTTCTATCCGGTCTTGACGATTCTCTTCATCGGCTACATCTCCTGGCGGCGGAAGGACTACGGTCCGATGCTGAAAGTCGAGCGGGCGGCGCGCGCTGCGCCCGATCCAGTCATTGCCGAGCCCGAAGTCGATGCACCTAAGCGCAAACCCTACCTAGCCTGGAATGCCCTGTTGCCGATCCTCGTGATGCTGGTGGTCACACTGTGGGGCCTGGCCTATACTGGCCAAGGCGCGGTGATTCCTGAAGGGGCGGGGTGGTTGACACGCGTGAGCTTGACCTTAGGTAACGCCGATGCGTTCTCGTCCCTGCTTTGGTCCTCGTTCTCGGCGTTGGTGGTGGCCTTTGCAATGGGGCTGGCTCGGGGCACGGTGAAGTTCGATCAGGGTCTTGCGGCGCTGACCAAAGGTTTCCAAGAAATCCTGCCTGCGGCAATTGTGCTCACCTTAGCCTGGGCGCTTTCGGGGGTCATCTCCGACATCCGTGCGGCGGACTATTTGCTCCAAGTGCTGGATGGCCAGATTGCGCCGGCTTGGTTTCCCGCGGTGGTCTTTGTCTTTGCGGCGGTGGTTTCGTTCGCGACGGGCACTTCCTGGGGCACGATGGGGATCATGTACCCCCTGGTGCTGCCGCTGGCCTACTCCCTGGGCCTCGAAGCACCCGAACTGGATATTTTCCTCCAATCCGCGGCAATGGTCTTGGCGGGTGCGGTGTTCGGCGACCACTGTTCGCCCTTGGCCGATACGACGATTCTTTCCTCCCTCGCCTCGGGGTGCGACCACATCGAACACGTGAAAACGCAGTTTCCTTACGCTTTGACCACCGCCCTTATTTCGCTCTTCATTGCGGTGGTGATGGTACCCTTCGGCTTACCATTCTGGGTCGACTTTGCGGTGGGCATCGGATTGATGGTTGTGGTAGTCGAGATACTCGGCAAGCGGGTCGAGACGGACTAGGACTTAATGGCTGCTCAGGTAGCCC
>CAYGKP010000212.1:0-3824 GCA_964350605.1 uncultured Cytophagales bacterium | reverse complement strand
ACATGGGGGAAAGCTACTAATGAAAGTAATGCCGCCTTTGAACTTTCCGGGGAAAGTCTAGGGCTTCGGAAAGTCGTTCCCTGCGAAGGTGCCCATGCTGGACCACCGATCGAGCGAGGAAAGGTCATTCGCGAAAGCCTCGCCGCCATTGCGCTCGACTGTCCAACTGCTGATCACAAACTCCTTGGCCTTCATGCCTTCGAGCACCACCAGATAGCGCGGCTTTTTCCCCGGATCGGGCAAGCCATTCTGGTCCTTGATCCGCGATTCGAGCTTGTTGTCGCGCAGCTTCCAGAAGACCGTGCGCGTCTTCGGGCATTGGGCGAACCGCACCACCACGCCGCCAACTACGTTGCTGTCGATGTCCATGTGCGTAGGATCGGCGTCCACACAACTGTCAATGTCAAAGACGGCAGGCCGCGTTGGCTCGCCGGGCTGCAGGTTGCAATGCTCCACGTCCCAGAACACCAGGTCGAGCTTCGGGCAGGCATGAAAGTGCCCTAGCGTTCCGGTGAACTCGCTCCGCTCGATGTCGAAGTGGGTTACGTTAGACTCCAAACAGTTCGAGGCATAAACGATTCCCTTGATGCCGCGCTGGCTATCGAGCACGTCCCAGAAGACCATGCGCAGCTTGTTGGTGTTGCGTACGGTGACCAACGGCAATTCGCTTGTGCAGTCGGTAAGATCGTGGCGCTCGACGGTCACGTCCTTCACGCCCTCGATGCGATAGAGCGGTCCGCGCAGCCGCCACATGTCGGTCCACGCAATGTTGACTTTCTCGCCACCCTTCATGTGGACCAGCGGCCCTTGCCCGCCGTTCACTTGCACATAGCTGGCACTTAAGGACCTACAACCTTCCACCTGGAAGAGCGGGAAGTCGAGGGGGCGTTTGGGCTCACCTGGGTGAGCGACCACCCAGAGTTGGTTTAGCGATATGCTGCCACAATCAACGAAGCGGAATTGAACACTTTTCCCATTGCCTCCGACAAGGGCGGTCGTGTCGCGGTAGTGCCCCTTGATCGCAAAACTTTGGACCCCGCGTACCTCGACGATGGTCTGTGTGGGGGTTTGGATCACCTCGACGTAGGCACCCACCTTGCCCGCAGGAAGGCCAGAGAAGTCCCAGCGGCTTCCGGTCAGCTCGCAACTGGTGACTGAGTCGATCGAGGAAAGAAACTGCTGAGGGGTAGAGACCTTCGTCTTCTGCGCAACGAGCGAGAGGGGGCAGAGCAGTCCCAGAAAAAGCAGGAGGTGGAGGGGGCGCATGGTAAAAGATGCAAAAACTATCTAAATGTCATCCTCGGTTAGAATCTCCATCAACTTGTCGAAAATGAAAATGTAAGACCGTCTGCCCTTGCCTTCCCGTGCAATTCCAAGCCACCCGAGTGACACAAGTTCCTCCACTGAACGGCGCACTTGATGGTAGGGTAGGCCTGTATGCTCTACCAGCTGATTCAATTCGAAGATTGGATCATAGAATAATGCATCAAGCAACAAGTGATGAATCTTGTCATACTGTGTTTTGATTTCGGTGTGTAATTCTAGCATGGCATCAATCGTTGCTCTACTTTCCTTTGCCTGTTCGCAGATTCCCTCTAGAAAGAAGGCGATCCATCCATCCCATTTTCCTGTGTCGGAGACGCTTTTAAGTGCATCATAATAGCCTTTTCTGTGTCTTTCCAGATAGAGACTCATGTAAAAGTGAGGCCCGCCGATCAACCCCCTCAAATGCAACATGATCGGAATTAGAATGCGTCCCATACGTCCATTTCCATCCTCGAAAGGGTGAATGATTTCAAATTGACCATGCATGATTGCCAGTTCACCTAATGGGTCTTCACGCCCTGTGCCTTCCTTCAAGTAAGCGATCAGGTTGTCCATCGCGCTTTCAACTTGGACCGGCGAGGGAGGGACAAATCGAGCTTCATCAATGCTTTGACCATAGACACCGATGAAGTTTTGTGTTTTGCGGAATTGACCGGGGTGCTTATCACGACCCCTCGCACCCGACATCAACACTTCGTGCAAGCGCAATAATAGATCCTTGGAGAATGGGCGGTCGATGAGTTCCTGTTTTGCATAGGATAGTGCCTCCTCGTAATTGCGAACTTCCCGGATGTCATCGAAGCGATCAGGCCTCACTTCGATACCTGCCCTGGCTTCTAGCACTTCCTTGAGATTTGTTTGGGTGCCTTCGATTTTTGAGGATAGCATAGCCTCCCGAGTTGCCCAGGGGATCAACAAAAGCTTGGGGTTCGGTAGTGAAGAGAGTTTGAACTCCAACTCGGTCAACATCCGATTTGCTCGTCCGATCAGCGGAGTATGTTCTCCCCACTGCGGAGCGCATTCGCCGCTTAGGGGTAGCAAGTGAGGTACAAAGGGTTCCATTACTTACAAATAACATGTTTTTTGTAAAATTATCCCCGATATCTGACAAACCGTAAGAAACCAACAAGTTTATTACAGATAACCACGTTTTTGTAAATCAAACCAACCCCGCCCTGATCCTCGACTTTTTGCCCTCGTCGAGCAACCGCGTGGCCATGATCAAGCAGTCCACTCGGTCGTCGTGGCGGGCGTGGGGGAAGGCCGCCACTTCGGTCAGGAAGGCTTCGTTCCACACCCCCTCGCACAGGAAGACCCGCCGCCCCTCCAGCTTGGGCGAGATGGAGTAGGCCCGCGTTAGCTTGTCGGTGTCCGGCGGGCGGTCCTCGATCACGTTCAAGCGCGTCTTCGAACGCAGCTCCTGGATCACCGAGAGGCCCGAGGCTTTTGGTTCGACGTACAGCTTGCTGTGATGCGAGAGCCCCTGTTCGAGGGCGTACTTCTGGATCGTGCGGATCAGTTGGGGGAACTCCTGACGGACGGTCAGACAGTGTTGAATGTACAGGTGATTCTCGTGCACGAAGAAGGCCAGTAGGCAGGAGGGATCGCCTTCCGCTTTGGCGGTGTAGGCGGTGTCGAGCGTCAGGTGAACGGTTCGCTCGGTGGGCACGCCACGGGCGCGAAGTTGGGCCTCGGTTAGGATCGGCAGCCAAGCTCGTTTCAGGACCGAGCCTTCCAGCGGACGGGGGTGTTGCTGGTAAAGTGCGCCAAACGTTCGCGGACTGATGCGCGCCAGTTTTTCCAGCCGTTCGCGGCTGTGGCGGTCCTCCCACAGGCCTTCGCCCACGGCCCGGGGATCTGCTGGGTGATCATCCTCACTCACCTCCTTCAACGCAGGGAGTTTCAGTACTTCCCACGCCTCGCCCTCTTCCTCCAACAACCGCCCGGCCAGGTCGTCTTCGTGCCAACGGGTCATCGTGAGCAATACCCGCGAGTCGTTGTGCAGTCGCGTGGAAAGCACATCGGTCCACCAGTCCCACAGGCGGTCGCGTTGTGCGCGGCTGGCCACCGAAGCAGGACCTTTGATCGGGTCGTCGATCAAGGCGACATCAAGGCCGTGACCCGTCAGGCCCGAGCGGGGACTGGTGCCCAGGTAGTGCCCGCGCCGCCCGGCGATTTCCAGGCGGTAGCGGCTGCGTTCCCAACTGCCTTTGGTGGTCGTGTAGGGCGAGCGGCCCAGCGTGGTTTCGGGGAACAGTTCGTGGTATTCGGGCGAGTCGATGATGCGGGCGACTTCCATCGTGAAGCGCGCGGCGAACCATTGCGAGTAGGTGATCGCCGCGAGGCGCAGGTCGGGGTGCAGGCCGAACAGGTAGGCGGGAAGCCGCCGCGAGGTCAGTTCGGATTTGCCGTGTTGGGGCGGCAGGAAGACCATCAGCCGGCGGATGTCGCCGCGGGCGAAGGCATCGAGTTTTCCCGCGATGTGTTGGTGGAACCAC
>CAYGKP010000211.1:0-3825 GCA_964350605.1 uncultured Cytophagales bacterium | reverse complement strand
ACGCAAGTCCACAAGCCTACGTCATTTGGGCACGCGCGCAACACCAACTGGAAGCCCTTGCCCTCGAAAGCGAAATCCTGAACGAAGGTCTGGCCCGCTTTCCGGGGTCGGCGGAATTGAACCTGTACTACGCCCAATTCCTGGCTGAATCGGGGGAGCCCGACTCGGCGCGGACTTACTACCAGTCGGCCTTGGAGGTTGATCCTGAGTCGGCACTCGGGGCCACGGGGTTATTGGCACTGGCCGCCCAATATGGCCCGAAAGCCGACCTGGACTCGGTTTATCCCGCTTCACGTTATGAGGAATCGGCCAGCTATCAGGCCAACTGGCTGGTCAACGCGGGCCTTCAACAGCGTGAAGACTTGCCCGAAGTGCGATACGACCTGTTGGCCGACAGCTTGCTTGACAACAGCACCTATTTCTACCTGCGCAACGTGACCCTCGCTCGCTTGGGCCGCACCGATCAGCGACTGGCGGACACCTTGGACCACTACGCCTACGTGCCCTCCAACTTCCTGTTCCAGTGGGGCCTGAACTACGTACTTGCGCTGCACCACTACGCGGATCACCGCCTGGACCGCGCCGTGCCCTTGCTCGAAAAACAAGCCGAGTTGGTCGCGCCGCAATACTACCCTTGGTTCAACCAACAAGTCGGGCGGTTGCTTTGGCAAGCGGGTGCGTACAGTAAAGCCGAAGAGTTCTTGGAGCGCAGCTTGCGCAGCCAGTCGTTCGTGACCCTCAACGAGGCGGACATCGACCATGCTTTTTTCCTGTCCGGAAAAGAAAACCACGGGCGGGCCGTTGGCTATTGGCAACAACTGGCTGGGCGTGATTCGGCGCGGGCCGAATTGGCCGATCAGGTCATCGGGCTATTGACAAACAGCAACCCCAATGGGCTCAGTGGTGATGACTTGGCGCGCTGGCAGTCCTTCCAACCCACTCAACAGGATAGCAGCCGGACCGCCAACCCCTACCGCCGCGAGGCGCTGGCACCGTTCCGCAAGGCGAAAGAAAAAGCCGCTTCGAACGACACCACGGGCATCGGCGCGTTGTTTGCAAAGGCCATTGCAGCGAACCCATACGATGAGCAGGTTGTCCTCGAGGTGGCGGACTACTACGAATCGAAGGGACAACAACGCCGCGCCTATGATATCCTGTTGGAAGCCAACATCGCCAATCCCCGTTCGGCGGCCATCGGCTTTGCCTATGCGATGCAATGTGTCCACTTGAGCCTCGACAATTTTGCCGACGATGCAATGGAGACCTTGAAAACTGCCCGTGGCATGACCCCCGAGTTGTACCGCCGTCGCCAAGCCGAGTTGGAAGCCGCTCGCAAGGCCCGCGAAGCGGCCATTGAGGAAAAGTTGAAGGCCCAAGGCTTCTAGCGTATCCATTCCCGAAAACTGAAAAATAAAAGGGGAAGCCCCCCAGCTTCCCCTTTTGGTTGCGCTCACCGAACCAACCGACCGTGTGCTAATAAAGCACAACGAATGTGAGCGCCGTCAACGAAAGAACAATGCCTACTGCGATTAATTTGCTGTAGTTGTGTGCGATGCGTGTTAAAGTCTTCATGGCAAATGTAGTTTTAAATGATCGTTTTACAAACATATATGATAGTTATACTTCTATTGTAACCGCAAACCATCAACTTTTTCCAACTTGACCCCTATCTAGCGCATGAAGATCTACACCAAAACCGGCGATACGGGCCAAACAGGGCTCTACGGAGGCCTTCGTGTCAGTAAGGCCGACTTGCGCCTCGAGACCTACGGAACGGTCGACGAACTGAACAGCCACCTGGGCCTGCTGGCCAGCTTAACAATCAATGCGTCGCGTAAGGCATTACTTATTGAAGTCCAGCACGACCTGTTTGTCATCGGTTCGCACCTGGCCAGCGATTCGGCGAAAAAAGCCAGCCTGAAGCTCCCAACCCTGGAAGCTGACCTGAGCGAAAAACTGGAAACCGCCATTGACCAGTGGGATGCACAGCTTCCCGCGATGACCCATTTCATCCTCCCGGGTGGTCACAAGGAAGTCGCTCAGGCGCACATCGCCCGCACAGTGTGTCGCAGGGCGGAACGGATCACCGTTGCGCTCAGCGAAGTAGAGGCTGTGGACTCGCCCGTGCTCGTGTACCTGAACCGCCTCTCCGATTTTCTCTTTGTACTCGCCCGGATCATGGGCCATGATCTAGGCGCAGAGGAGGTGTCTTGGATTGCCCGCAAGTAAGCGCGGCCCTTAGTACCTTGCCTCGGTATGACCAGCGAACAACTCAGCTCCCTAAAGTCCGATTTGGCGGCACTGAGGGGGTATCTTTGACATCCCCGGGAAACTGGCCGAGATCGAAATCGGCGAAGCGAAAACCATCGAGCCCGGTTTTTGGGACGACCCAAAGGCTGCCGAGGCCCACATGAAGCAACTCAAGGGCCTGCGCACCTGGACCGAGCCCTTTTCAGCCTTGGAAGCCAAGATTGGCGACCTGGAAACTCTTTATGAATTTCTTCAGGAAGGCGAAGGCAACCCAGAGGACGTGGAGGCCGAATTTCAGCGAACCCAAAAGCTGCTCGAAGACCTCGAACTGAAAAAAATGCTCGGGGCCGAAGAAGACCCCCTGCCCGCCATCGTCGAAATCAATTCAGGCGCCGGGGGCACCGAGTCGATGGACTGGGCGGAAATGCTCTTTCGCATGTACCTGATGTGGGGCGAGAAAAGCGGCTACAAAGTGCGCGAAGTCTACACCGTACAAGGCGAGGAAGCGGGCATCAAGTCGGCGGCCTTGGAGTTCGACGGGCCCTTTGCCTACGGGTACCTGAAGAGTGAAATCGGCGTGCATCGCTTGGTGCGCATTTCGCCTTACGATTCGGGCGGACGACGCCACACCAGCTTTGCCTCGGTGTTTGCCTACCCGGTGGTCGAAGATTCCATCGAGATTGAAATCAAGGATTCGGACATCGAATGGGACACCTTCCGGTCCGGCGGCGCGGGCGGACAGAACGTCAACAAAGTGGAAACTGCGGTGCGGGTCCGCCACTTGCCCTCGGGTGTGGTGGTCGAATGCCAACAGGAACGCTCGCAACTGCAAAACCGAGAGAAGGCTCTGCACTTGCTGAAAAGCCGACTCTATCAATTGGAGGTCGAAAAGCGGAACGCGGCGAAAGCCGTCACCGAAGCGGGTAAAAAACGCATCGACTTCGGTAGCCAGATTCGTTCCTACGTCCTTCACCCCTATAAGCTGGTCAAGGACAACCGCACGGGCGTGGAAACCTCCGACCCCCAAGGTGTACTCGACGGAAATTTGGACGACTTCATCAAAGCGTATTTATTGATGGAGGACTAGGGGACGCGGGCTGGCACGGCCTTTGTCCAAGTGTTCTCAACCCAGTGTTCTCAACCAATCGATTCAACTCCATGATACGCACGGTACTTTTTGGCCTCTTGGGCCTCCTCCTCTTCAGCGGTTGCAAGACCGAAGAGGACTGCATCGACAAGGATGCCTTGGTTTACGACATGCCTTCGGAAGGCGATCCCGGCGAACAATTCAAGATTTTTGGCAACTGCACGGTCCTGATCGACAACGTGATTGTCAACGGCGTACAGGCCGATTGGAACATCAACTTGGTCAACAAGCTGGTCTTCACCGTGCCGTCGAACGCCAACCTGCAAGGCACCATTGATGTCTATGCCCGTGGCTCGCGGATTTACAATGGCGCGTTCACCGCCAAGGTGGCCCCGCAATTCACCTCGTTCAGCAGCAGTTCTGGGACCGTCGGCAGCTTCCTCACCATTTACGGCAAGAACTTCTGCGCGAACCCGACGGTCACGTTC
>CAYGKP010000210.1:0-3836 GCA_964350605.1 uncultured Cytophagales bacterium | reverse complement strand
ACGCTGGATCGAGCAGTCGCGCTCCGAATAGTGACCGCAGTTGCCATAGGCATCCGAGATGATTTGAATCTCGACGTGGCGGGGCTCCTCAATGAACTTCTCGAGGTACATGTCCGGGTTGCCGAACGCTGCCTCAGCCTCCTGACGGGCCGAGTGCCAGCCTTTCTCCAGCTCCTCGTCGTTGGTAACCATGCGCATTCCCTTACCACCACCTCCGGCAGTTGCCTTCAGGATGACGGGGTAGCCCACTTTACCTGCGACGCGCAAGGCGTCCTTCAGCGTCTTGAGGATGCCTTCCGAGCCGGGAATGGTTGGAACGCCTGCGGTCTTCATGGTGGCCTTCGCCGTGGCCTTGTCGCCCATGCCGCGAATCATCTCGGGGCTCGCACCAATGAACTTGATGTTATAGTCCCGGCAGATTTCCGAGAACTCGGCGTTCTCCGAGAGGAAACCATAGCCTGGGTGGATCGCGTCGGCGTTCGTAATCTCGGCCGCCGCGATGATGTTGGGCATCGAGAGGTATGAGAGCTTGCTTGACGGAGGACCGATGCACACCGCCTCGTCAGCGAAACGGACGTGAAGGCTGTCTTTGTCGGCGGTCGAATAGACCGCTACGGTGCGGATGCTCAGTTCCTTACAGGCGCGGATGACCCGCATGGCGATCTCACCGCGGTTGGCGATGAGGATCTTGCGGGGCATGTTCGGAATGGGCCGCTTATCGGCAGAAATACTCATGGGCGGTCAGCCGAAGGGCTAGTTGGCCTCGATCAAAAAGAGCGGCTGGTCGTACTCGACTGGCGTCGCGTTTTCGACCAAAATCTTGGTCACGCGGCCCGAGACTTCCGACTCGATTTCGTTGAAGAGTTTCATGGCCTCGATGATGCAGAGGGTCTGGCCCTTGCTCACCGTATCGCCGACCTCCACGAAGGCGGGTGTCTCGGGGTTCTCCTGGCGGTAGAACGTTCCGATCATTGGCGCGCGAACGATTTGCGATTTGCTTTCGGCTTCAGCGGCAGCTTTCTCGGTGGCAGCGGCTTTATCGGCTGTGGCTTTTTCCGCAGCTGTAGGGGCTGCGGCAGCTGGCGCAGGAGCAGCCGAAGGGGCAGGAGCCGCTGGCGAAACGGCAACTGAGCCTTCCGCATAACGACGCACTTTCAATTTTACGCCTTCGAGTTCAAGCTCGACTTGGGCAAGGCCAGACTCGGCAATGAAGCCGAGCAGCTCTTGGATCTCTTTGTTTTTCATGGGGGGTTACTTGACGCGTTCGACGTATTTCCCATCGCGTGTGTCCACGCGAATCATTTCATCTTGTTCGATGAACAGGGGCACCTGCACGGTAGCACCTGTTTCCATCTCGGCGGCTTTGTAGGCATTGGTGGCCGTATCGCCTTTGATGCCCGGTTCGGTGTAGGTAATCTGCAATTCGACCATCGAAGGTAGATCGCAAGTCAGTGGGCGTTCCTCTTCAGCATGGAAAAGGATGACAACCTCTTGACCGTCCTTGAGGAACTGGGGGGCGTTGATGATATCTTCCTGGATGGTCACTTGCTCGAAGCTGCTCTGATCCATGAAGTGATAGCCCAAATCGTCCTTGTAGAGGAACTGATGGGCGCGGTTCTCGACCCGGGCGGTGTTGACTTTCACCCCCGAGTTGAAAGTGTTGTCGAGCACCTTGCCGGTGTTGATGTTTTTCAGCTTGGTGCGCACGAAGGCGGCGCCTTTGCCGGGCTTGACGTGTTGAAATTCAACAATGACAAACAGGTCATTGTTGTATTCAATCACGAGGCCGTTTTTGAAGTCTGCGGTGGTTGCCATAGGGGTGGACTGGGAGGGCCGAAGTTAGCAAGGGCCCCGGTAATGCCAAGGATTACTGTGGGTCGTAGGCCCAACGAAGCCAAAGAGAACCCCAGGTGAAGCCCCCGCCAAAGGCGGCGAGCAGCAGGTTTTGGCCCTTTTTGAGCTGCGATTCATAATCCCACATGGCCAGCGGAATTGTGGCCGCCGTGGTATTTCCGTAGTGGCCGATATTGATCATGACCTTTTCGTCGGGCACACCAGCGCGCTGGGCCGTGGCATCAATGATGCGTTTGTTGGCCTGGTGGGGCACCAGCCAATCGATGTCGTCGCCTTTCAGGCCTACTCTTTCCATCAATTCGACGGTGACGTCGGCCATGGCCGAGACGGCGTACTTAAAGACTGTTTTGCCGTCTTGGTAGAGGAAATGCTCGCGGTTGGCGATGGTCTCTGCGCTGGGTGGGCGGCGCGATCCTCCAGCCCGGTGAACCAAATAAGGGGCACCCGATCCATCGGAACGCAGGATGGCATCCATGATGCCCACATTTTCATCCTTCGCCACGGGCTCAAGAAGTACAGCACCCGCGCCATCACCGAAGAGGATGCAGGTAGTGCGGTCGGTGTAGTCAACGATCGAGGACATCTTGTCGGCCCCGATCAGGAGGACTTTTTTGCAACGGCCGTTCTCGATGAACTGGCGGGCCGTTTCCATGCCATACAGAAAGCCGGAACAAGCTGCGGCTAAATCGAAGCTGAAGGCATTCTTGGCCCCGATCATGTCGCACACCAGGTTCGAAGTAGAGGGGAACAGGTGGTCGGGGGTCACGGTGGCCACCAAGACCAAGTCGATCTCCAAGGGATCAACTCCCATTTTCTCCAGCAACTGTCGGCCTGCTTCGGCGGCCATGTGGCTGGTGCCCAAACCTTCGCCTTTCAGGATGTGGCGCTGGGTGATGCCCGTCCGGCTGACAATCCACTCGTCGGTGGTGTCGACCATTTTGGCCAAGTCTTCATTGGTCAGCAAGTCAGGGGGCAAATAGCCCTGAATGCCCGTAATCGCGGCGCGCAATTCACTCATTCCAGAAGGGGTTTCGAACGCTTAGTTAAAGGCCGATTGTAGTTTCTCGACTACCCCGGAGGCGACTGTGTCGCGGGCCAGGGTCAGCATCTGGGCAATGGCAGGGGGTGTCGAACGCCCATGGGCGATGATTACGTTTCCGTTCACACCCATCACAGGGCTGCCACCAACGCTCTCATAATTGAACATGCTTACAAAGTCGTCGACTACCCCGCGGGTTTTCAGAACTTCATAGAACATCTCGCCCATTTTCAAGACCACGTTGCCCACGTACCCGTCGCAGACAATCACATCGGTATCGCCAGAGAAGATGTCCGAACCTTCTACGTTGCCCACAAAGTCGATGCCTTCGATCATGTTGATCAGCGGGTAGGCCGCTTGGGTCAACATGGTGCCCTTTGATTCTTCGCGCCCTAGCGAGAGTAGGCCCACTTTCGGGCGAGGGATGTTGTGCATATGTCCGTAGTACAAGGCACCCATCTGGGCGAATTGTGCTAAGACATCGGGTTTTACGTCGGCGTTCAGGCCTACGTCCATCACAATGCCATAGCGACCATCCAACTTGGGGAAAAAGCCCGCAATGCCCGGACGAATCACACCGCGGACGGCTTTGATCACCATCATACAGCCCACGAGCATGGCACCCGTGTTGCCGGCCGAGCAGAAACAATCGGCTTCACCCGACTTCAGCAAGCTGAACCCTACTGCAATGGACGAATCGGGCTTGGACTGAAAGGCTTTGGCGGGGTGTTCCCCCATTTCGATCACGCTGGGGGCGTGCGCAATGGGAAAGGTGTCACCAGGCGCACCTTCCTTGCGAAGCAGATCAGCGATCTGTCCCTGGTCGCCGACCAAGAGAATCTCGACGTCGCCCCCGAGCTGCTCGCGGGCCAGCAATGCCCCTTTGACGATGGCTTTCGGGGCCAGATCGCCCCCCATCGCATCAAGTGCCAGAATCATCCGT
>CAYGKP010000209.1:0-3868 GCA_964350605.1 uncultured Cytophagales bacterium | reverse complement strand
ACGCAAGTCGAAGTGGTCGAACTGATGGCCTATGACGGCTCGGCCCAACTGATCCTCGACGGGCGCAAACCCCAACTCGTCTCGCTCCAAGTGCGCCAAAACCTTTCCATTACCCAATGAGACAGCTTCTTCTTTCGCTGTTCTTCCTTTCGGCGGCGGTCGCCTGCAAAGTCAAACCCCAAGACGAAGGCCCCGCCACGGACCGCCCCTTGCGCTTCCTTGCCACCACGGGCATGATCGGCGATGCGCTGGAGAACATCGTGCCCGATGGCTGCGAGGTGGACGTACTGATGGGCCCGGGCGTTGACCCCCACCTCTATCGCCCCGCGCAGAGCGACCTGGATCGGTTGGACCGCGCGGACGTGATCGTTGTCAATGGCCTGCACCTGGAAGGCAAGATGCAGGACCTCTTCGAGGACTATGCGCGCACCAAGAAAGTGATCTTCCTGGGCGAGTTGTTGCCCGAGGATCGCCTACGTTCCGACCCGCAAACGGGGGTACATGACCCACACATCTGGTTCGACGTTGCGCTATGGGCCGATGGTGTTGACCGAATGGTCGGTACGCTTTCAGCGTATGATACGGCACATGCCAAGGTCTACCAGGAACGAGGCGTAGCCTACCTAAAAACCTTGCGGGCATTGCACGAGGAAATCAAGGCGACGATGGGCGAAATCCCCGAATCGCAACGCTACCTGGTGACGGCCCATGATGCCTTCGGCTACTTCGGTTCGGCCTATGGCGTCGAGGTTCACGGCATCCAAGGGATCTCTACGATCTCCGAACCGAGCCTCCAACAGATGATGTCGCTGGCCGATCAAATCGTCGCGCGTAAGGTGCCCGCCATCTTTGTGGAAAGCTCGGTGCCCGAGAAACAGGTGCGCGTCTTGATCGAAGCCTGCGAGAAGAAAGGCCACAAGGTCACCCTCGGCGGGACGCTCTATTCCGATGCGATGGGCGCAGTAGGTACCGGTGCAGAAACTTACGAAGGCATGGTGCGCGCCAACGTGAAAACCCTCCGAGATGCGCTCGGCAAACCAGTAGGACAATGAGTGATGTGATCAAGAGTTCGAACAGCATCGCCTTGGAAGCGCATGACCTCACGGTTAGCTATGGTCACAAACCCGTGCTTTGGTCGGTTGACTTTGCGATGCCCACCGGAACACTCGGCGCGATCATCGGGCCCAACGGTGCGGGCAAATCGACGCTGCTTCGGGCCTGCATGGGCCTGCTACAACCGGTTTCAGGCTATGTGAAGCTGTTCGGCGAATCAATCGACCAGGTGCGCCAACGCGTGGCGTATGTACCTCAACGCACGACGGTCAATTGGGAATTTCCCGCCTCGGTCCTCGAAGTGGTAATGATGGGTCGCTATGGCCACTTGGGTCTGCTACGTCGCCCCTCGAAAACCGACCGGCAGATTGCGTGGGATGCCTTGGAGGAAGTCGGCTTGACAACGCTTGCCAGGCGGCAGATTTCGCAACTGTCCGGCGGCCAACAACAGCGCGTCTTCCTGGCGCGAAGCATTGCGCAAGGCGCGGACCTGTACCTGTTCGACGAACCCTTCGTCGGTGTCGACATGGCCACTACCCATACAATTGTTGAGTTTTTCGGGAAGCTTCGCGCCCAGGGGAAAACGGTTTTAGTGGTCCTTCACGATTTGGGCTTGGTGCCCGAATATTTCGATTGGAGCCTGATGCTCAACTTGCACATGGTCGCGGCCGGACCTACCAAAGAAGTCTTTACCGACGACAACCTGCAGACTGCCTTTGGCGGCCGACTGACACTGCTCAGCCAAGTGGGTCACCGCATCGAACAAGAGGGCCTGCCACCGCGCGACAAAAAAACAACCAAATAGCATGAGCGAGCTGCTACGGCTTTGGAGCGATCCATTGACCCGTCAGGTGTTCTGGGGCTTGGCTCTCATTGCCCTGAGCGGATCCATGGTGGGCTGTTACGCCTACTTGCAACGCCGCTCGCTGGTTGGCGATGTGGTGTCTCATGCTGTCCTGCCTGGGGTGGTGTTGGGCTATCTGGTGACGGCCAGTAAGTCGCCCGCCGGGCTCTTGGTCGGTGCCTTAGCCGCCGGAGCGCTCGCGCTGTATCTGGTCGACTTGCTGACCAAGCTACCCCGCATCAGCCAGGACACGGCTCTTTCCGCCGTACTTGTCACCTTCTTTTCCGCTGGCCTGCTCCTTCTCACCTGGATTCAAGGCATGGAAAACCTAGGCGACCGCGCGGGGCTCCAACGCTTCCTTTTTGGTTCGGCGCTCAGCATTTCGGAGAGTGATTTGATCTGGCTGATTGGCCTGGCGGTCTTCGTGATAGCGGTCATTTTACTTTTCTATAAGGACCTATTGCTGGTCTGTTTCCACCGAGATTATGCCCTGGGCTTGGGCCGCCCCGTGCGGTTCCTGGAAGGGGTTTTGAGTTTGCTGATCATGCTGGCCATCGTGCTCGGTATTCAGGCAGTCGGCGTGGTGCTGATGGCCGCCATGCTCATCACGCCCGCTGCTGGCGCGCGGTACTGGGGTAATAGCTTTCCGCTGATGCTTATAATCTCTGGTCTGATCGGAGTTCTCTCGGCGTTGTTTGGCGTTGGCATCTCGGCAGTTTCAAACATCCCGACGGGGCCTTGGGTGGTCCTAGTCGCCACGCTGCTGGCCCTCGTCTCCTTCTTGATCGGTCCGAAAGGCGGCTGGATCGCGCGGCGGTTGCGACACCACCGCTACTCGATTCGGGTCCGGGAAGAGAACCTGCTCAAGCTGCTCTACCACCTGGGCGAAAGCGACGACGACTTCTATCGAACACGCAGTGAAAGCGAGCTGGTCAAACGAGAGGAAATGAGCGATGTCCAGATTCGCGAGGGCTTCCGGTCTTTGAAGCGCAAACAACAAGTGGCGCGCACCCCCGGAGGTTGGCGGCTGACCGAGCGGGGCGCGATTCAAGGCAGATTGGTCACCAAGCGCCACCGCTTGTGGGAGTTGTATTTGCGCGTCTACCTGGGCACCGCTTCCGACCATGTACACGAAGATGCCGAGGGGATTGAGCACGTCTTGACCCCCGAGATGGAAGAACGCTTGGAGGCCTTACTGAACCGACCCGAGGTCGACCCTCACGGCGAAGTCATCCCCTATCAAACCCCGCCAGATTTTGCGTGAGTTATGGCTCATACTAGCAGGTGCAGCGGTGGCGATTCCCTGCGCCATCCTGGGCAGTTACCTGGTGCTCCGGCGCATGACCATGCTTGGCGACGCGATCAGCCATGCGGTCTTGCCAGGCATTGTGATCGCGTTCTTGATCACCGGATCGCTCTCGTCCCTCCCCCTGACGCTGGGCGCCGGGTTGGTTGGCGTGGTGACCACACTTCTGATCGAACTGCTGCGCACACGGCTGAAGGTGCAGGACGATGCGGCCATCGGCATTGCTTCAACTGCCCTATTTGCCTTTGGCTTGGTGCTGGTCGCGCGGTATACGGCGAACACCGACCTGGACCTCGATTGCGTCTTCCTGGGCGACATTTTGGCGATTCCCTCCGCCAAATGGATCACGGAAAGCGGTTATGACTTGGGGCCCAAACCCCTCTGGGTGTTGGGCAGTTGCGGGCTTTTGGTCGGTGCGGTCTTGCGCGTTGGACGGCGGGGTTTCGCGCTGATTAGCTTCGATTACGACTTTGCCTGGTCGCTGGGGTTGCGCCCGGGAAGCTGGCATTTCGTGCTGATGGCGCTCGTCTCGTTCGAGTCGGTGGTAGCGTTCGAAGCACTGGGCGCGGTGCTGGTTGTGGGCTTCCTGGTCTTGCCTGCGGCGACCGCACATTTGCTTACCGAACGATTGGTACGGATGCAATGGCTCGCCGCGGGGATCGGGG
>CAYGKP010000208.1:0-3968 GCA_964350605.1 uncultured Cytophagales bacterium | reverse complement strand
GCTCAAGAAGAAGTTCCCGGACTTGAAGTTGTGGTATTATTAGGTCCAGCCTAAAACAACCCCGCCAAGTAGGCGATCCCCGCGGGCAATATCCGACCCAACTCGAAGACCATCACCCGGCGCACCCCCGATGGCATGCGTTCGCCCGGGCCCCGGTCGAACTCCTCGGCCACAAGGCCCAACAGCACTGGCAACATCAGCACGCGCGAGGCGATGTTGTCCTTATCGAAGAACAACACGGCAATCACCACGGCCACGTAAATGGCCGCGAAAATGTCGATCAGCCACCGCCGCTGGTGCGCAAATCGGAATATCCAGACGCGGATTGCGAAGGCCAGAATGCCAATCGTCCCGGCATGGCCCAGGTACTCCGCCCCCGGCCAATTAAGGACCAAAAAGCCGAAGCCCACCATGCCAAGCAGGTAGAGCACCGCCACCACCCGGTCGACCGCGAAGGTTTCCTTCAGCAAGGCATAGACCCAGAACCCGATGCCCAGCACCACGATGATCGGAAAGACCAGCTTGGTCAGCGCCGGCGAATCGGCCATGGGGAGCAAGCCCACCACCAATGCGATCAGCAGGTAACCGAGTTCGACTGCGGGAATGCCGCGAGAGACTTTTGACATGGAAGGGAAAGAGTATCGAGAAATTTAAAACCAAGCAAGCAACAGCGCTAAGGCCATCTGAAAGCTAACGAGCAGGAAGTAAGTGAGCGTATGGCCCGCCTCAGGCGAAACCACTCGGCCGCGCGTTTGGCGAATCTTCACCCCACCAATCAGAACCAGCAGCACCAAGTAGATCAACTGAACTTCTCTTCCGCCCAACCCAATGGAAAGGTTCAGCACGTACACCAGCGGGGTAACTGCGACCAGAATGCCAATCGCAGCGAGGTAAATCCCGAAGTTTTTGCCTGAAAAAGCCGTCACGATCAGGAGCGCAGCAAACGCCAACGCGCCCAAGTAACCCGTCATAATTAAATAACGAATCCCGAAATCCAGTTTCATGGTGAGCAGCAACAGGCCGATGTTCCCGGCCATGAGCATCACCAGCACCACGATGTAAAAGACACTCTTCGCCCGAAGCAAATAGTTCAGCAGTAGCAGGGAATAGCCCCCATAGAGAACCACCTCGAAAAATAAAGTAAGTGTTCCACCCTTGACAAACCCGAAAGCTAGGGCCAGGATGGCGATCAGGATCAGAGCGATCAGGATCCATTCGATAACGGATTTTTTCATGGGTAACAGCGGTCAGCGGAAGACTCCGAAGGTAGGCGATTCGGCTCGCCTGCTCAACCGTTGCGGTGCATCTTTATTATGCCAAGCAAGGCGAGCTAGCCCTGCGCCGCGAGCGCGTCCATGGTCGAGAAGGCGAAGGACTTTTCCTTCAGCTCGATCAATTCGGACTTCAAATCCGTAGGCCCTTGTGGCACCAGCTTAGACAGGCGGGTATCCGGATCGACGATCAAGTCGCGCAAGTCCAGGTGTTGGTTGATGAAGGTGAACTCCAAGTCGGGAAAAATCTCCTTGAGCACATCGACGATGTCGAGCACCTGCAAGTTGACATCCGTGAGGTTGTAGGTGCCCGGTCCCACCGCTCCGTCACGCAGGGCGACCAGGGTCGAGATCGCTTTTTCAATGTGGATGAACGAACGCGCCTGTTTGCCCGAACCATGGATGGCGATGCGACCCATGAAGTTGGCCTCGAACAGAAACTTATTGATCACCGCGTCAAAACGGATCGTGGGGCTGTACCCGTACACGTTCCCGCAACGGACCGTCAAGGCTTCCACCTTGCCACCGTCCATGAGGCGTTGCACGTGCTCCTCGCCGCGCAGCTTGCTGATCGCATAGAAAGCCCGGGGGTTTGCGTCGCTCTCCTCGCTGACCATTTTGCTCTTCTTCGAGCCGCCGTAGACCGAAGTGCTCGACACGTTAATGAATCGCTTCACGCCCGCTTCCTCGGCGGCATAGCACAATTCGGCGGTGCCCCAGTTGTTAGTCTGCTCGTAGAAATGCGAATCAACATCTTGATACGGCGAAGCTACCTTGGCGGCCAAGTGATAGACCACGTCGACCCCGCGGAGCACCCGCTTGAGCTTCCGCGAATCCAGTAGGTCACCATGAGCGAACACCACGTTGCCAGACTGAAGCCTGTTGGAAGCCGAGATGAACAGGTTGTAGTTCCCCCGCGAGAGGTTGTCGAACACCGTCACCCGTTCGACCCCCGGCAATTTCGAGAGTCGGAATACCAATTGGGCACCCATGTAGCCCGCCCCGCCTGTGACCAGAATATGCATCTCTTTACTTGCTCCCTGTTACTTGCTGCCCACCAGTTCGGTGTGCAGACCGCATTCCACTTTCTTCATCCCAAACCAACGGGCCTCGCGCTCCTGCATCTCGGAATCCATGCGCCGGGTACAGGGTTCGCAACCGATTGAAAGGTAGCCCTTCGCCTCCAAGGTGTGGTCGGGCAGGTTCCATTCCTTGCGGTATTGATAGATCATTTTCGCGTTCCAATCCAGCATGGGGTGGTAACGAATCGTGTCGTGCGGTGCAGGCATCTCCACTTGCATGGCGGCCCGGGTGCGGCTTTGGTCGGCGCGCACGCCATTGATCCACACATCGTTCTCGGCGATGATGGTTTCCATCGGAGCCACTTTGTTCAGGTGGCAGCAAAAATCCGGATCAGAGGTGAACAGCAACCGCCCGGCGCTGTCCTTCTGCAAGTGCTTCGGGGTGTCTGAAGACACGTCGATCACGTTGAGCCCGAACTCTTCAGCGATCTGGTCGCGGAAGGTCAGCGTCTCAGGGAAGTGATAGCCCGTGTTGATGAAATAGACCGGAATCGACTGATCGATCCGCGAGAGGATGTGCAGCATCACCAGGCTGTGCGACTGGAACGAAGACGAAGTGAAGAGCTTAAGGCCCTCCGCCTGGTACTTGCGTATCTGTCGCTCGATTTCGTCGAAAGTCATGGGCGGTCCCTGGATCGGGTGCTTAGGTGAGCAAAGATATCAAAACAATCTTCGGGGATAAAGGGAAATAACCCAGCTAAAACCGAATTCCTTTCTGTCATTATTCCATTTCGCCGATCATTCTTTGTTTTCAGTCATTTCTAACCCCCAGCGGACTCTCGAAGTTCCGCCACGGATAAAAGCCCTATTTTGCCACTCCGACCACTTGCAAGAGGCCCGCTATTTCTTCGCAACGCAGAACTTTTTCCCCCACCCCGAGTTTGAATCATTGGTCATGCGCATCACTGTCTGCCGCAAAGAACACTTCAACGCCGCGCATCGCTTGGCCCGACCCGATTGGGACCAGGCGCGCAATGAGGAAGTGTTCGGAAAGTGCGCCCTGCCGAACTATCATGGTCACAATTACGAATTGATTGTGAACGTGACTGGCGAGGTGGACCCAGAGACGGGCTACGTAATCGACATGAAAGAACTCTCCGGCCTCATGAAACGCGAGGTCACCGAACGCTTCGACCACCGCAACCTCAATTTGGACGTACCAGAATTCAAGGACCTGAACCCAACCGCCGAGCACATCGCGTTTGTCATCTACGAACGCCTACGCCCGCACCTTGGCCCGGAACTTGATCTATCGATCGAACTCTATGAAACCGAACGCAACTTCGTCCGCTACCCCGCTGCATCTTGAGCCTGTGCTCATGGACCTGCCGCCCGTAGGGGTTTACTTTCCCGGGCTACAAAAGGAGCTGGCCATTGAGGAACGCCGCGCGGCGATTGCGCATCATTTTTCCCAAATCGTCCAGCTCCTCGAGTTGCCGATGGAAGCAGAACAGGTTGAGCGCGCGGTAACCCAATGGACTGACCTTTATATGGGCACCTTGACTGAAGGGCTCAACCCCGACAAATACCCCGCTTCGACACGCTTTGAAAACAAGTTCGGGTACACCAACATCTTGCTTGAAAAGGACATCCACTTCAGCGCCTTGGACGCTAG
>CAYGKP010000207.1:0-3995 GCA_964350605.1 uncultured Cytophagales bacterium | reverse complement strand
CCTTTGAGCACTCCTTTGCTACAACCCGGCCCCCTTCTTGCGCGCATCGACAGTCCCGCCGACCTGCGCGGCCTTGCGCCCGACGAACTGGCGCAACTGCGCGATGAACTGCGCGAATACATCGTCGACTGTGTGTCGCAATACGGCGGCCATTTCGGCGCCAGCCTGGGGGTGGTGGAACTCACCATCGCGATCCACAAGGTCTTCAATACCCCTGAGGATCAATTGGTTTGGGACGTAGGACACCAAGCCTACGGCCACAAAATCCTAACCGGGCGGCGCGATAATTTCGCGACCAACCGCGTCTATGGCGGCCTCTCGGGCTTCCCAAAACGGTCGGAAAGTCCTTACGACACCTTTGGCGTAGGTCATTCATCTACCTCCATTTCGGCGGCTCTGGGCATGGCCGCGGCCGACAAGATCAAAGGCGGCGACCGCCAGCACATTGCTGTGATCGGCGATGGCGCGATGGGAGCGGGCATGGCCTTTGAGGCGATGAACCACGCGGGCGTGGCTGACACGAACCTTTTGATCGTGCTGAACGACAACAACATGTCGATCGACCCGAACGTGGGTGCGTTGAAGGACTACCTACTGGACGTGACCACCTCGCGGACCTACAACAAGATCAAGCGCGAAGCCTGGAAGATTCTAGGCAAGACCGCGGGAAAAGGTGTGCGAGAGCAACTTGCCAAGCTGGACCGTGCCTTTAAGACGCTCATGCTCAAGCACTCGAATCTCTTCGAGTCACTGCAGATCCGCTACTTCGGCCCCGTTGACGGGCACGACCTGGACCATCTGGTCACGGTCATGGAAGACCTCAAGCGAATCCCAGGTCCCAAGCTACTCCACGTCCTGACCAAGAAAGGCAAAGGCTACGAGCCCGCCGAGTTGGAGCAAACCAAGTGGCACGCCACCAGCGGCTTCGACAAAATCACCGGGCAGGCCCTTAAGAAGGCCATCGAAACGCCCCAGCCACCCAAGTACCAGGATGTCTTCGGTCACACGATGGTGGAATTGGCGAAAGCCGACGAACGCATCGTGGGCATCACGCCGGCCATGCCAAGTGGTTCGTCCTTGAACATCATGATGCGCGAGATGCCCGAACGTGCCTTTGACGTAGGCATCGCCGAGCAACACGCGGTCACGTTCTCCGCTGGTCTGGCGACTGCGGGGCTCAAGCCGTTTTGCAACGTTTACTCCAGCTTCATGCAACGGGGTTACGACCAGTTGATCCACGACGTGGCCTTGCAAAAGTTGCCTGTTGTCTTCTGCCTCGACCGCGCTGGCTTGGTGGGTGCCGACGGCCCGACCCACCACGGTGCTTATGATCTCGCCTTCCTGCGTCCGATTCCCGAATTGGTCGTCGCCGCGCCGATGGACGAACACGAACTGCGTCACCTGATGCTGACCGCCTCGAAACACGAAGGCCCCTTTGCCATTCGCTACCCGCGGGGCAATGGCGTTCACGTGGACTGGCGCGTGCCGATGAAAGAACTGCCCATTGGGCAAGGTCGATTGGTCTCTGAAGGGCGCGATGTGGCCATTCTAACCCTTGGCGCGATCGGTAACGAGGCGCAGAAAGCCATCGAAGCACTACGGGCCGAGGGCCTCGAACCCGCTCATTATGACCTGCGCTACCTCAAACCGCTCGATGGCGACCTGATGAAATCGGTGGCCGAAAACTTTTCTCGCCTCATCACTGTCGAGGACGGCTGTGTCGAAGGCGGCTTCGGCAGTGCGGTGCTTGAATGGCTGTCTGTGAACAACTACGGGCACATTGGGGTCGAAAGATTGGGCATTCCCGACCGCTATATCGAGCACGGAACCCAGGCCCAGCTCTGGGCCGAGTGTGGTTATGACGCCCAAGGCATCGCCCAAGCAGCGCGCCGCGTTGCGGCTACGGCTCCAGTGCGCTAAGTTTGGCGGTGGGCCAAATCTTACATAAGAAAGTATCGGGCGGCGGACAGCCGCTGGTGCTCCTTCACGGTTTCTGTGAAGATCATACCATCTGGGCAAGCAGCTTGCCCCTTTGGAACAAGCAATTCGAAGTCATTGCCATCGACCTACCGGGTCATGGAAAGAGCAAATTGTCGGCCGAACCGACCTTGGAGTCCTTTGCCGAGGACCTCAAAGACACCTTTGACAAACTGGGCTTGCGCAAGGCAGCCATCATCGGCCACTCGTTGGGCGGCTACCTGGCACAGGCCTTCGCCGAGCGCTATCCCGAGCGGGTCTTGGGCATCAGTCTGTTCCATTCAACGGCGGCCCCCGACACCGACGAACGCAAGGAAGGCCGTGACCGCGTGATCAAATACGTGACCGAGAACGGCTTGGACACCTTTGCACGAGGCTTCGTGCCACCGCTCTTCGCGCCCGACAGCCGCGAGGCCATGCGCACGGAGATCGACAAAATGGTGGCCCGCGTGGCCAAAGCCAATCCCGAAGGCGTGATCGCCGCTACCGAGGCCATGCGCGAACGCAAGGATCGCATCTCGGTCCTCAGCGAATACACGTTTCCGGTTCAATTCATCGTTGGAAAGAACGACGGCGCGGTACCGTTGGATCACATCCTTGAGCAAGTTAGTCTGCCGCTGGAAAGCCACGTGCTCATCTTAGACCACTGTGGCCACATGGGCATGATCGAAAAGCCCACCGAAACCGCACGAGCCGTCGCGGACTTCGCCACTCGTTGTTATGCGCCTTCGTAGCCTCCCCCTTCTCTTTGCCCTCTTCTTGCCGCTTGGCCTTTGGAGCCAAGACCTTTCGCTGGCCGACATCTGGTCGCGCGAAAGCAACCTGTGGCCCGCCGAAGCCCCCACGATGGTGCTGGAAACTGGCGGCACGTACCTGCAAGTTGACTTTGGCGAAGGCGGCAACCTGATTACCCGCCGGAAGGCCAGCGGCGTGACCACCGACACGCTGTACCAAGGCTTGCTCCTCAGTCAGTACGGCATCGCCATGAAGGCCGAGGCCGGCCCGAAGGGCTTGATCTTGCTGGAAGGCTATCCCACCACGCGCTATCGGCATTCCTACACGGCCCAGACCTTCCTGATCAATCCGAAGAAAGACCCCGGGCCACAACTCTTCTTCGCCGACGAAATCTCGCACGCCACCTTCTCGCCCAACGGGCGGTACCTGGCCTTTCAGTTCGAGAACAACTTGTATGTCTACGACATCGAGCGGGACGTGACCCGCCGTCTGACCCGCGACGGCGAGCCCAACCAATTGATCTGCGGTTCGGGCGACTGGGTGTACGAGGAGGAGTTCGAAACGGTGAAGGCCTTCGAGTTCTCGCCCGACAGCAAGCACATCGCCTTCCTGCGTTTCGATGAATCGCTGGTCGAGCAATACCCGCTGGTGACCTACCCGCGCGAGGGCTACCCGCAAGTGGAATGGTTCAAATACCCCCGAGTGGGCGAGAAAAACTCGACGGTCGAACTGCGGTGCCTGAACGTCGAGAGTGCGGAACAATGGACGGTCGCGACCCTGAAAGTTGACGAAGAGTACCTGCCCCGGTTCACCTGGGCGGGGGGCGGCAGCACGCTGGCCTATCTGACCTTGGACCGAAAGCAAAAGACCCTTCGCTGGTACCAAACCGATGCGCTTCGCAAGATCGCCCCACGGGTGATTTTTGAGGAGAAGAGCGAGACCTACGTCGACATCCCTGCCTTCTGGGAGTATGCACCCGACGGCAGCCAAGCGGTCTTCACCAGTGAAAAGGATGGCTACCTGCAAGCCTACCTGCTCGACGGCAAAGGGAAAGTCTCGCCCATCACAACGGGCAAAATGGAGATCAGTGATGTAGCCGGGGTCGATTGGAAAGAGAAGATGCTCTTCTACACCCGCTGGACCGCCCCGGACCTGCGCGACCTGCACTGCATCGACATAGCTGGAAAAAAAGGCAAAGCGATGAAAGCCCCCGGAAGTGTTGCTTCGGTTGAAATGGCACCAGATGGCGGCTACCTAGTCCTGGAAACGAGCAGCTACGGCGC
>CAYGKP010000206.1:0-4000 GCA_964350605.1 uncultured Cytophagales bacterium | reverse complement strand
CGCCCTACCTGGACCTCAAGTACGGGGAAGGCCCTTGGCAGAATGATTTAAACTACTCGCTGTTTCGCCTTTGGGGGGCGCGAAATTTATTTGGCTTGCGCTACTTGTTGATGGGAAAAAAGAAGGACCGCGATAAGTATTATTGGTACCTGCAGCGGTTGGTCTATTGCCGGGCCTATCAACGTACTCACAAAAACCCTCCCGATTGGGCCTTAGCTTAGCAATCCATGAGTTCCCAGCCCCAGATTAGTCTCATTCTTGCCGTTGAGGAGAACGAAAATGATGTGACCTACCTGATTGAACAGATGTCTGACCCGGACTTCTGTGTCCTACCCGTAGAGGCTGTGATCATCGATCAAGACCCATCAATCCCTGAAGGGGAGATTCGATCGATTCCACTCGAGTCGCAAGTTCCCTGGCTGACGATCAAAAAATGGGCGATCCATGAGCCCTCCCATCGTTCGACACGACGGAACCTCGCAATCGAACGCGCAACCGCTCCGCTGATCATGTTTCTTGCCGGCGACTGCCATCCGGTTAAGGGCTGTCTGGAGCGCCACGTAACATTTCACCAAGACCACCCCGAGAAACAGGCCATCGGTATTGGCGGTGCCTTCTTCGAGTCTTCCATTGTTAATCGTTTCATGGATTGGGCTGACCGCTCCGGTGCTCAGTTCGGCCTTCCTTTTTATGAGTATGCGGATGAAGCACCGCTGGGAAAGTATTTCTACGGCGCCAACTCTTCAATGAAACTCGAACTGATGAAGGAAGTCGGCCCCTTCGATGAAAATTTCCCCTACAACGCAACCGACGATTACGACATCGGGCTGCGCTTGCAGAAGCTAGGTGCCAAGTCTTTTTACCTATCGGGAGCCGAAGTCATTCATCATCACCATGTAGAAATGGCCGAGCGCGACATTTCCTTGCAAGAATCAGGAGAAGGAACCGCTTATCTGGATTTGAAATATGGAGGCGGCCCTTGGCAAGAGGACTTGAATTATTCTCTGTTTCGCCTTTGGGTCGCGCGAAACTTGTACGGAGGTCTCTATCTGCTCACCCGAAAACAAAAGCAGTTGGATCGCTTCTATGCCTACCACCAGCGACTAACCTACTGCCGCGCCTACCAAAAGGCACGTAAGAATCCCCCCCAGTGGGTGACGGAGGCTAGCGTGGCTTAAGCGCCGCACGCAAGATTTCGGCGGGGTGCTTTGCCTTGTGGCCCGTACCGTCCTTGATCTGATGGCGGCAGGAAGTACCCGGCGCGCAGACAGTCGCGTCGGATTCTAATTTCCGTACCTCGGGGAAGAGCACCAGCTCGCCCACTTGCATGGAAACCTCGTAGTGCTCCTTCTCATAGCCGAAGGAGCCGCTCATGCCGCAGCAGCCGGTTGCAAGGGTTTTCACCGTCGTGCCAGCGATCAGGGCCAGGGCCTTTTGCGTGGCCGAGACACCAGCAATGGCTTTCTGGTGGCAGTGGCCGTGGAAGGTGATCTCTTCTTCTTTGGGCAGGAAGTTGTCTGAGGAGATGCGCCCCGCCGCGGCTTCGCGGACCAAGAATTCTTCGAGCAGCAGGCAATGTTGGCCCATCTCCACGGCGGCCTCGCGGTCGTCTTTATCGACCAGCTTGGGCATCTCGTCGCGGAAGGTGAGGATGGCCGACGGCTCCAATCCGATCAGGGGCGTGTCGGCGGTGACTTTGTCTTTCAGCAGCGTGAAGTTCTCCTGAATCACTTTCTGGGCAGCGCGCACCCGGCCCTTCGAGAGGTTCGGACGACCGCTCTCCCGGTGCTCGGGAATCACGACCTCGTAGCCCAAGCCGGACAAGAGTTCGATCGCCGCCTGACCAATAGGCACGTCGTTGTAATCAATCACCTCGTCGGCGAAAAAGTAGACTTTCGCCTTCGGCGCACCCACGGGAATCAGGGCGTCGGGATGTTTTTTGGCCCAGGCCCGAAGCGTGGTGTTGTGCAGCAAGGGCAGCTTTCGCTTGCGCGAGAACCCCATAATTGCCCGGGCAATGTCGCCGGTCAGCGGGGCGTTGATCGTCCCGTTGTAAAGCCATGGCATCTTGCTGAACAGCGCGTTGGCCTTCGCCACATCGCCGATCAACTTGGCACGCAAGGGCGTACCGTTCGCGTCGTAGTAGTGTTGGAGGAACTCAGCCTTCAGTTGCGCCACGTCGACGTTCGAGGGGCATTCGGCCTGACAGCCTTTGCAGGACAGGCACAGGTCCATAACCTCCTTGATCTCCTCGTGGTCAAACTTGTTGGGCTTTTCGCTGCGCGTCAAAAACTCGCGCAGCACATTGGCTCGCGCCCGCGTGGTGTCTTTCTCGTTACGGGTGGCCATGTAGCTGGGGCACATGGTGCCGCCCGTCAGCGCGGACTTACGACAGTCGCCCGACCCGTTGCACTGCTCGGCCATGCGCAGGATACCGATGCCCTTGTCGAGGCCAAAGTCCAGAATCGTTTCCGGCTGGACAGTCTTTTGGTTCGGTGCATAGCGCAGCGAACTGGTCATCGGCGGGGTGTCGACGATTTTACCCGGGTTGAACAGGCCCTTCGGATCGAAGGCTGATTTCAGGCGACGAAGTAGCTCGTAGTTCTGCGCACCGATCATCTTCTTGACAAAGGGCCCACGTACCCGGCCATCGCCGTGCTCGCCCGACATCGAGCCGCGGTACTGCTTGACCAGAGTCGCGACATCGTCCGTTATGCGCTCGAAGAGGGCTTGGTCTTCACTCAACTTGAGATCCAAGACGGGCCGCAGGTGAATCTCCCCATCGCCGATGTGGGCGTAGTAGACGCAAGACTTATGGTACTTGTCGCTGATCGCCTTGATGCCCTTGAGGAACTCGGGCAGGTCTTCGGGCCGTACCGCTGTGTCCTCGATGCAGGCCACGGGTTTTGGGTCGCCCGGAATGTTCGAAAGCGTGCCCAAACCCGCAGAACGCAGTTTCCAGACCTTGGCCACGTCGCTGCCTTTGAGAATCGGGTAGCTGAAACCATAGCCCGCTTGCTTCATATCGGCAATCAGAGCGGCGGCTTTTTTGTCCAGCTCCTCCTCGGTAGCACAGGCAAATTCCACGACGAGCAAGCCGCCCGGATTTCCTTCAATGAAGAAGCGGTTCTCGGCCTGCGAAGGCGAGCTACGCGTGGTGCGGATAACGAAGTCGTCGATCAATTCGATGGCCCCAGGCTGGTGGCGCAGGGCGACTAGGTTCGCTTCGAACGTTTCGGTCAACGTCTCACAATGAACGGCCACCACACCTACGTGGGGCAGGGGCAATTCTTCCAGTTTGAGCTTCGCTTCGGTGACGAACGCAAGGGTTCCCTCCGAGCCGCAGATCAGTTTGCTCAGGTTGATCGGCCGGGCCCCCTGGGTGAAGGGTTCGCTTTCCAGGACCACGTCGATGGCGTAGCCTGTGTTGCGGCGGTTGATCTGGGGGTGCGGAAATTCGCGGCGGATTTCTTCCTGGTTTTCGGCCAGCGAGAGTTCGGTCTTCAGGAACCGATAGACCTCGCCCTCTCGACCGGGCGCGTCGCACTTGGCGAGAAAGTCGGCCTCGCTCAGGTCTTCGAAGGTCACCTCGCTGCCGTCGCTCAACAGGGCCTTTAGCGAGAGGGTGTTGTCGCGGGTGGTGCCATAGATCAGCGAATGCGAGCCGCAGGAGTTGTTGCCCACCATGCCCCCGATCATCGCGCGGTTCGAGGTGGATGTCTCGGGGCCGAAGAAGAGGCCGTAGGGCTTCAGGTAGGCGTTGAGTTCATCGCGCACCACACCGGGCTGCACACGCACCCAGCGTTCTTGAACGTTGACTTCCAGGATGCCTGTGAAATGTTTCGAGACATCGACGACGATGCCGCTGCCCACCACCTGCCCTCCCAGGGAGGTACCCGCCGTGCGGGGAATCAGGCCGAGGCCCATCTTGTCTGCGAAGGCGATCAGCGTTTTGAGGTCCGAGGCATCTTTGGGCCCGGCGCCAGCCAGGGGCATCTCG
>CAYGKP010000205.1:0-4156 GCA_964350605.1 uncultured Cytophagales bacterium | reverse complement strand
GGTATTCTCCTGGACAGGTGGGGTGCTCGTGGGGGCCATGGCGGTGATCTTTACCACCTTCATCTTCCTGCTGGAACGGGGCTTTTTCCGCCGCCATTTGGTGGCCGCATTACCTAACCGCTACTTCGAGGTGGGCGTGACGGCCATCGCCCGCATTGGACAGTTGCTCAGTCAATACCTGCGCGGGCTGGTGCTTCAAGTGATGATCTTCTTTGTGGCCGCAACCGTTGGGCTTTTGATCGTCGATGTGCGGTTCGCCGCGACGATTGCCCTGTTCGCCGCCATCGTCAACTTGATTCCCTACGTCGGCCCCATCGCGGGCATCCTCTTCGGGCTGGTCGTTGGCTGGTCCAGTCTGCCAGCGGGTACCGATCCGGAGGTGTACTATTGGCTGGCCTTCAAGCTGGCCATCGTATTCGCGGGCATGCAGGTCATCGACAACGTGGTGGTCCAACCCCTGATTTTCTCGCGCAGCGTGAAGGCCCATCCGTTGGAAGTGGTTCTTGTTATCTTCGCGGGCGGAACCTTGGCAGGAATGATGGGGATGATCCTCGCCATTCCGGTCTATACGGTGCTCCGGGTTGTGATTGTCGAGCTGAGCAAAGGCCTTCGCGGCTATGCCCTGCTTCGCAACAGCACCCAACCAACGGCTTGATTTCTACCCCAAACAACATTCATGGGACTTCAGTGTGGTATCGTCGGTTTGCCCAACGTGGGCAAATCGACCTTGTTTAATGCCCTTTCTCAGGCAGGCGCCGAGGCGGCGAACTTTCCGTTTTGTACCATCGAGCCCAACGTGGGCATCGTTGTGGTGCCCGATCCGCGGTTGGACAAACTGGCCGAATTGGTTGTGCCTCAAAAGGTGCAGCCGACGGTCATCGAGATCGTCGACATCGCCGGGCTGATCGCTGGCGCCCACAAGGGGGAAGGGTTGGGCAACCAGTTCCTCGCACACATCCGCGAGGTGGATGCCATTTTGCACGTGGTGCGTTGCTTCGAGGACCCCAACATTGTCCGGGCCGTGGAGGGAGACATCAACCCAATCGCCGACAAGGAAATCATTGATACCGAGCTCCAGCTTAAGGACCTCGAAACGGTCCAGAAGCGCCTGGAGAAAGCGGCACGTGCGGCTAAAACTGGCGATAAGGAGGCCAAGACCTTGGCTGATCTGTTGATCCGCATTCAGAACCACCTGGAGGCAGGCCAGAACATTCGCACGTTGGATGCCAGCAAGGATGAATGGCCTGTGGTGCGCAGCTTTCAGTTGCTGACCGCCAAGCCAGTTCTCTACATCGCTAACGTCGAGGAAACGGCCTTACCCGAGGGAAACAAGTACAGCCAGATTCTGGTCGAATCGGCCAAGGCAGAAGGGGCAGAGGTCATCATTGTCAGCGCAGCGATTGAAGAGCAGATTGCCGAGTTGACCGATCCGGAGGAACGCGCCATGTTCCAAAGCGAATACGGGTTAACCGAATCGGGACTCTCGCGGGTGATACGTGCTGCTTACGCATTGCTTGATCTCATTACTTACTTCACCGCAGGTGAGAAAGAGGTCCGTGCCTGGACCATCCGAAAAGGCACAAAGGCACCTGGCGCGGCGGGCGTGATCCATACGGACTTCGAGAAGGGCTTCATCCGGGCCGAGGTGATCGCTTACGAGAACTTCGTATCCTACGGCAGCGAGGCCAAAGTAAAGGAGGCAGGCAAACTCTCCGTTGAGGGAAAGGAGTACGTGGTACATGATGGAGATGTAATGCACTTCCGCTTTAATGTCTGATTCAGTAGTTGCTTGCCATATTTCTTATTGAATTGGCAAAACCTTCTGCGAATTCAACTCTTTTCTCTGTGATGATTGTGTGATGTAAGCGGTGATTACTAGCTTTGTGATACGCGTTTATACTTACTAACCACTTTTCACCGTGCGTTCACGATTGATTTTCCAGCTCCGCAACCGCGGGGCGCAACTCCCGTTCCACCACCAAGGCCTCATCCGACAATCTTTAGAGGATTGGTTGGGTGACGATTTTTCGCAGCGCACCCCGCTGGCATTTTCAAGCCTGAAAGGCCAAACCAAAGTTGGTCGCAGTGGCCTTCAATACTTCTCTTCTCGGGTGACTGTCGTTGTCGGCGGACTCGAACAAGAGGTGCTCGATACGCTCTTCGACCGAGTTCTGACCCAGGAGACTGTCAACATTGGCGAGCTCGAGCTTCGCCCCGAGGTGGTTGAAAACGAAGAAGAAGTCACCTTCGAGGAGAAGGTCAAGTACTTGTGCCTCTCGCCGATGGTCCTGTTCCCGGTAGGAACACCCAGCGATGAAGCCGCACGATTCGTCAGCCCAACAGACGATGAGTTCTCGGACCTGCTGTACGAATCGACCTTGGCCCGCATGGAGGCAACTGGTCGTTATTCACCCGAGGAAATTGAGAGCTTTTTCCGCTTCCAAGTGGTGGCCGATGGCGACTACCTGCAACGCTTGATGGAGAACGAGAAGAAATTCTCGCGCATCTACACCATCAACCAAGGCGGACAGGAGCGCGAAGTGCGTGGGTACACCTTCCCCTTCACGCTGTACGCCGACCCAAAAGTGCAGGAGTTCCTGTTCCACACTGGGATGGGCGAAGGCACAGGCCATGGCATGGGCATGCTCGACCTCGCTGGGGTGGACAACACCAAACGAACCTTCGTCTACAAGCGAAAGGATCGTCCCCGCCAGGCACCGACCATTTTGGTCGCCTAGTTAGCGCGAATCATTCGTGCGGAAGTAGCCGACCAATTGATCGGCTTCAGCCCCCGGCTGGCGGTGGTAGAGAAACACTTCATAGGTGTTCTGTGTCTGGTTGAAATCACCTTCCAAGGAACCCATTTGGAGTCCGCTTCGGGTCATCTCGGCAAACGCATAGTTGTAGTAGCCCTGCTTGACGAGTAGCTCCGCATACGAATTTGGATCGACCGGATCGGTTACAAACCTAGACTCAGGCACATCCCCCCAATCGCTAAGCGAGCCGATCACGCGCAGGTCGCGGAAGTCGGCCTCGGTGCCTTTCAAACAGAAACGCACCCGCACGTAGTCAGCGTTAACGACCCCGTCGCCGTACTCGTACTGGTCGATGAGCATTTGCCCGTCCAGGTCGCCACGGGTGAGATAGGTGCTGCTCTGAGGCTTCGCACTGCGGCAAAGGACGCTCACTAAAAACCCCAACGAATCGCGGACCATGTAGCCCGCGCCTATGCCGGCGAATCGGCTGCTGCGAAGGTCCAAGGTCCAGAACTCATTCCCGCCGGGAAACCGCATTGCCTCGGTCACTTGGTCATACTTGACTTGCCTGCGACCCGGATCAACGTAGCGCGGGCGGGGAAGCGGGCATTCCTCTTGGCCAAAATTGCGCCGGATCGAGCCGATCAGTTCGGTGCCCGGACTGGCGATTAGGTACCCGGGGTGGCTAACCTGAACAGCGACCTGTTGGTGGGTGAATCGTTCGCCAGGAACGGTGGGCGGCGTTACGTCCAGGCTGACCGACACCTGTTGGTCGAGCACGAAAAAGCGTCGCGTCAATACGGGTTGGTCGCGGTAGCCATCGGGGTAGACCATCACCGCATAATTCCCCGAACGGGTCGGGATGGGTAGCTCGATTTGGTAGTGGATGTAGGGGACAACCGTTGTCAGTGAGTACTGAAGCGAGGTGATCGGTAGGACGTAATAGTCGTCCATGAACTGGATTGGCTGCAACCGAGAAGTGAGCCAGTCGGCATTGCAGTGCACCAGTTCAAAAACCAGCCGACGGGGCTGGGAGCCCAGCTCGTCAAAAGAGAGAACAAGCGGGTTGTTCGACCCCAGGGGGAGCAGCGGTGTGCTGTAACTGTCCGAGCCCGAGGGGTGGAGCAGCACCGTTTTGATCGCGGGCACAAAGGCCGTGTCGATCCACGGTTTGCCTTCGCCGAGACTTTGGGCAAAGGCCGAATTGGCACCCAGAAACAGGAGAACCAAAAGTCCGCGCCTCACGAAGCTCAAACGCCCTCGGCTTGGAGTTCTTGTGTCAACGAGTCGATCTGTGCGGCGAGTTCTTCCCATTTTTCTTGCTCGCGTTGCAAGGATCGCTCCACATCGCGGTGCTCGCTCGACAACTTGTGCAGTTGGTCGCCGTCGCTGTACACATC
>CAYGKP010000204.1:0-4210 GCA_964350605.1 uncultured Cytophagales bacterium | reverse complement strand
ATTGAGTTCTTCTTCAATCCGGGAGGCAACTTCTCGGGCACCGTCTATATCGACGATTTGATCATCGGCTCGGGCGGTCAAGTGAGTGGCATTTGCACACCACCGCCACCTTGGAGCTTGAGCACCGACATCCGCCTCAACCAAGCGGGTTTCGAGACCAGTTTCGCCAAAAAAGCCGTTGTCGTGAATACGGCAGCGACCAACTTCTATGTCTGTCGGTATGCCTCACCGTACGATACGGTGTACACAGGCACCTTAGTCGGAGCCAACACTTGGAGCTTCTCGGGCGAATCGGTCAAAGTCGGGGACTTTAAGTCGGTCACCACCCAGGATGAATTCTGCGTCGTTGTGCCCGGAAAAGGGCGCTCTTATCCATTCTCGATCGCCGATGGGGTCTACTCAGATGTGACCCGCGATGCGATTCGGGCCTATTACTACCAACGGGCTTCACTGGCCATCAGCGCGCCCTACGCGGAGGGCTTCCCTCGAGCTGCCGGACATGCGGACAACAACATAATCGTCAGCGGAACAGCAGCCACAGCCTCGCGGCCAAACGGCACAGTGGTAAACTCCGCCAAAGGCTGGTACGATGCGGGCGATTACGGGAAGTACACCGTCAACTCGGGGATCAGCACGTTTACGCTGATGTCGGCCTACGAGCATTACCCCGTCTATTACGACACCCTCGACTTGAACATCCCTGAAAGCGGGAATGCCGTTCCTGACATTCTGGACGAGGTCCGATGGAACCTCGAATGGCTGCTGACTATGCAGGATCCAGTTTCGGGCGAATGCCACCACAAGCTGCACGGTTTTAACTGGCCAGGTTTGATCATGCCTTCCTCCGATGGTCAGCAACGTTACATGGTTGGCCGCAGTACAGCTGGTACGCTCGACTTCGCAGCGGTCATGGCCCAAGCCGCCCGGGTCTATGCGCCGTACGACGCAACCTTCGCGGCACAATGCTTAGCAGCGGCGCAAAGTGCCTGGACCTGGGCCAAGGCCAATCCTACAGTTTATTGGCCGGGCGGCGGGCCGGATGGTGGCGGGCCATACAACGACAACAACGCCATCGACGAATTCACCTGGGCGGCGGCGGAATTGTACATTACTACTGGCAACAATACCTACTGGACCGAATACCAGAGCTATCGTAGTCAGCGCGCTTTCGCTTCCGCGCCCGATTGGGCGTATGTCAATACGCTTGGCTTGATTTCGCTGAGTCTGCACCGCAACGGCTTGACCCCAGTGGCAAACCTGACCCAAATCCAAAGCGATTTGGTGGCGGTGGCCAACACCTCGCGCACCATCGAAACAGGTAGTGCTTACCGCGTGCCCATGCAGGGGTCGGACTTCGTGTGGGGCAGCAACCATTTCCCACTTAACCGCGGCATGGTGATGCTGGCGGCTTTCGAGACGACTTCGGACAGCACCTACCTGTGGGCGGCACTTTCGGGTCTGGACTACGTGCTGGGCCGAAATGCGATCGGCTATTCGTACATATCGGGCCACGGCGACCTGTACCCCCTAAACAACCACCACCGCCCCTCGGAGGCCGATGGCATTACCGAGCCGATCCCCGGCTTCCTGTCTGGCGGCCCGTGGGACGGCGCATCACAAGCGCCTCCAGTTGGCGACAACTGTGGGGGCTATTTGGGCACCAACCCTGCCAACGAATTCTCGCCCACTTGGTGCAGCTATGCCTCGAACGAGGTGACCATCAACTGGAACGCGCCGCTGGTCTTTGTTTCGGGTGCGAGCAACTTGTTCGCCGCTCAAATTCTTCCGGTCGAATGGGCAGGATTCGAAGTAATGGCCCAAGGCGATGGAGTCCTGCTGACTTGGACCACCGCCCAAGAAGAGAACAACAGCCACTTTCTGGTCGAGCGCTCGACCGATGGCGTGACGTTTGAAAGCATAGGACAAGTCAGTGGTTCGGGCACCACAAGTTCACCCATCACCTACTCGTTCTATGATGCCAGCGAGCGCGCACCCCTCACCTACTACCGCATTCGCCAAGTCGACTACGACGGCCAAAGTGGCTTGAGCCCTGTTCGTTCGCTATCCGCAACGATAACCTCTCAGTTGGTGCTCTTCCCCAACCCGGCCGATCGGTTTGCGACGCTCTCGGGTCTGCCCGATGGGCCAGCGCAGCTTTCGCTCGTTAACCTTTCGGGCGTGAACGTTGGAAATTGGACTGCGGAAGGAGGTGCCTTCTCGCTACCAATCGCCGAGTTGCCCGCTGGGTTCTACCTGCTTCAGGTGTCTACGCCACAAGGTGTCGAGACACTCCGTTTGATCATTCAGTAGTCCGCCCAACGGTGGTGGACCTTATCTTCGCCGCATGAAGTCAATTCTCTTTGCCCTACTCATGGGTGTGGCCGCGCTTGGCTCGGCCCAAACGCCTTGGCCGCTTAGCCCCCAAATCCACGCCAGCCAAATCGGCTTCGATCCTTCCTATCCGAAGACCGTCGTGGTGGTCGACAAGGACGCCAGCAGCTTCCATCTCTGCCAGGCCGAGCCGCCTTACGACACCGTCCTAACGGGCGCACTCAGCGAAGCCAAGCGCTGGGACCCCTCGGCGGAGAAAGCCAAAGTCGGTGACTTTAGCGCGTACCAGACTGCAGGCAACTACGTCATCTTCGTTCCCGGTTTGGGTGCCTCATACCCCTTTTCGATCCAGGCCCATTCGGCCTTGGTCGTGACCCGTGCGTCACTCAAAGGCTTCTATTTCCAACGCGCTTCGACGAGTCTGCCGGAAGCCTATGCCGGAAAGTGGGCCCGTGCTGCGGGCCACCCCGACAACCCCGTCGCCGTTCATGAATCGGCGGCAACCGCAAAACGCCAAGCGGGCACGATCCTCAATTCGTCAAAAGGCTGGTACGATGCGGGCGATTACGGGAAGTACACCGTCAACTCGGGGATCAGTTGCTTCTCGCTCCTCTCGGCGTACGAGCACTACCCAGAACTGTTCGACACCCTAAAAACCGGCATCCCCGAAAGCGGCAATCAAGTGCCTGACTTGCTGGACGAAGTCCGCTGGAACCTCGAATGGATGCTGACCATGCAGGACCCCTCGGGCACCGTCTATCACAAACTGCACGCCCTGAGCTGGCCTGGCTTTATCACCCCGGCTAACGACGTCAAGCCCCGCCATGTGATCGGCCTCAGCACACCGGGTACCTTGGACTTCGCCGCCGTCATGGCGCAGGCCAGCCGTCTGTATGAACCCTATGATTCCGCCTTTGCCCAGCAATGCCTCAAGGCCAGCGAAAAAGCCTGGAACTGGGCCCGCCTCAACCCGACGGTCTACTACACCGCAGGTGTCGATGGTGGCGGCGATTATGGCGACCAAAACGCCCTGGACGAATTCACCTGGGCTGCCGCCGAGTTGTTCCTCTCGACGGGCAAGAAAAAGTACTGGAAAGCCTTCCAATCCTATCGCGGCCAGAAGCCCTTTACCGCCGCGCCGGGCTGGTCGGAAGTGAACACCTTGGCTCTCATCTCACTGAGCCTCCACCAAGACAAAATCGTCGAGCCCAAGCACCGCGAACGCCTCCAGAAAGACCTGCTTCGCGCCGCGGAACCCTCCGAAAAGCTCGCGACCGAATCCGCCTATCGCGTACCAATGGACCCTGTCGATTTTGTGTGGGGCAGCAATTCGGTCCCCCTCGGTCGGGGCATGGTCCTGCTCGCCAGCTTCCGCGCCACAGGCGACAGTACCTACCTGAACGCAACCGTGTCGGCCTTGGACTATGTGCTGGGCCGAAACCCGCTGGGCTACTGCTACGTCACAGGCTTGGGCGAGCGCTATCCCCTGCACATTCACCACCGCCCCTCGGAGTCCGACAACGTGGTCGAGCCGGTGCCTGGCTTGCTTTCGGGCGGTCCCTGGGCGGGCGCGCAAGTGCGCGACGGGTGCGAGGGCTACGAAGGCAACTTGGCCGCCACCGAGTTTTCGCCCACCAAGTGCAGCTATGCCTCCAACGAGATTGCGATCAACTGGAACGCGCCACTCGTGTTCGTGGCCGCAGGCCTGACCTACTACGGCAAGTAACCCCCCTTACTTGGGCAACCTCCGATAGAGGTAGTACCCAATCGCGCCGAATAAGGCGTTGGGGAAGATCGCGTAGGCAATCGGAGTAATCTCACCTGTCACTGCGAAGGTCCGCCCAATGTGGACGATGGCCGCATAGAGCAGGGTGAGCAC
>CAYGKP010000203.1:0-4224 GCA_964350605.1 uncultured Cytophagales bacterium | reverse complement strand
GCTTGCGTTCCTTGGCCTCCAACTCGAAAGCGCTGAACACCAAGTTGGGCCGGTCTAGCGGCGTTTGAAACCGCTTGGCCTTCGGCATGCCGAGCTGGGTGAGGACATCTTCCTTGACGCGCTCGGTTGCCGTTGCGGTGAAGGCCAGCACGGGCACGCCCTTCAGGTACTCGCGAAAGGCCCCAATCGCCAGGTAGCTGGGCCGAAAATCGTGCCCCCATTCCGAGATGCAATGCGCCTCGTCCACCACCAAATGGCTGACCTTCATGTGAACGATTCGCTCCAGAAAACGCTGGTGCAGCAACCGTTCGGGAGCCAAATAGAGCAGCTTGATGTGCCCGTTCTGCGCGTTGTCGAGAATGCGATGTTGTTCCTTCGGCGGCTGACCACCATACAAGGCTTCAGCCCGAATGCCCTGCTCGCGCAAGTGATCGACTTGGTCACGCATGAGTGCAATCAGCGGCGAAATGACCAGTGTCACCCCCTCGCCCAGCAACGCAGGCAACTGAAAGCACAGCGACTTGCCCGCGCCAGTCGGCAGGACAGCCAACAAGTCTTCCCCAGCCATCGCCGCCGCCACGATCTCGGCCTGTCCCGCGCGAAACTCCCGGTAGCCCCAATAGCGGTACAGCGCCTCGCGCACCGGATCGTTCGCTTGATCCAGCGGGGCCTGTGGCGGAGTGGGACTTGCAGGATTGCTCACGCTTGTTAGCTTATCTTCCCGAAGGAAACACTCGTCAACCACAACTGCACTACTTTATGGCACGCACTCCGTCCACCATGGTCGATCTGGGCACAGAAGCCCCAAGTTTTGAACTCTTTGATGCGGTCGCCGGCCTGTCGCACACGTTTGAGAGCGTTGAAGGGGCCAAGGGCACCCTGGTGATGTTCATCTGCAACCATTGCCCCTTCGTTAAGCATCTACTCCCCACGCTGGGCGAAGTCGCCAATGAATACCAAGCCTTGGGCATTGGCGTGGCGGCCATCTCATCGAACGACATCGAGAATTACCCCGACGACCGCCCCGAACTCATGAAAGCCTTGGCCCTCGAACTTGGGTGGGTGTTTCCCTACTTATACGACGAGACACAGAAAGTGGCCAAGTCCTACGATGCGGCCTGTACGCCGGATTTCTTCCTGTATGATGAGAACCAAGAGTTGGTCTACCGCGGACAGTTCGACGAGTCGCGCCCCGGCAACGAAAAACCCGTGACGGGAAGCGACCTCAAAGCGGCGATGGATGCCCTCATCGACGGCGAGCCAATCCCCGAGCCGCAGATTCCGAGCTTGGGGTGTAACATTAAGTGGAAGGCCTAATAGGTGTAGCCCATCAACTCGATCTCACGCGAGAAGCGTTTGGCAATCAAGTCCGCCTGCTGTGTGGTTAGCACCTCTCGATAGTGACGTTTGTCTTTACGATACTGCCCCTTGGCCCGATAGGAAGGCATTTTGAGCGGTTCGGGTAAGCCCAAACGCTCGGTGAGAAAGGCCAGTTCAGCTTCCAAATTCTCGTAGTTGGCCAGGTAATCCACTTCGACTTTTTCGTCGATTAAGTATCGATCCGAAGCCCTGACTTTTGAATACTTGGATTCCAGAAATTCGTCCATGCTCATCGGGTCATTAGACTTCCGTAAGCGCCAATAATACAGCGAGATCATTTTATCCCATGGGTTGCGCTCGAACGAGAATTTGAAGTACCCATCCCAAACGTGCGCTGGCAGAAGCTGTCGAATCTCCAATGCCGACGAATGAGCATTGAAAGACATGCGCTTTCCACCCATCGTTACGCGAAAAAGATCGCGCCAACCGTGCTGCCAAAAGGGCACTGAGTAATTCTGCGCGGCAGGGTAGCCCAACTCAGTGATTTTCTGTTGATCGACTTTATTAATGTTAGGTGTAATGACATCATCAGGCCCACAAAACTTGGATAGGGCCAACTGCAGTGAGGTCCCAGCCGTCTTCTCGGTACGAATGAAGATGAAACGGTATTTGTGAGAGATGATCATTAGCTCAAGGTGGCCTGTCAATTACTGACCAAGTAAGGCTAGAAAGTGTAGCCCATCAACTCGATCTCGCGCGAGAAGCGTTTGGCCACAATATCAGCTTCCTTCGGAGTGAGTAATTCACTGTAGTGCCGCTTGCCGACCCGATGCTGACCTTTCGCGCGAAAGGCTGGCATTTTTAGCGGCTCGGGTAGGTTCAAACGTGTCGTGAGAAAAGCCAGCTCTTCCTCTAGGTTTTCATACTTGGCAACATGATCTACAGCGACTCGATCGCCAATCATGTACAAACTCGCATTTCGCAATTTCCCAAGTGTCGATTCGAAAAATGCGGAGACTGATGGGCGCGTCACCTCGTTGCGCGTGCGCCAGTAATAAAATGAGACTGCTTTATCCCAAGGGTTTCTTTCGAAGCAAAATTTATAATAGCCCTCCCATACATCTGCATCAACGTAGCGTTTGATCTCGGCTGCGCTTATGTGATTGTAGAACATTTTGGGTTTTCTGCCCAGCAAAATCTTAATCCGCTCCCACAAACTGAATTTGCTTGGGGGAATGTGGTAATTCTGGGCGCTTGGATATCCGAGTTCTTTTCGGGCGAGATCTCCCCCAGATATGGGTGTGATAATGTCCTGCGGTCCGCAATATTTTGAAAGCGCGATCTCCAGAGAGGTGCCAGCAGTCTTCTGGGCCTTAATGAATATGAACTTGTGCTTGTGAGAAATAATCATACTGTGATCGCGTGCCCGTATTCGCCAATGTTAGGGAATAATCACCCCATCTCGCATCTCACAAACGCGGTCGGCCAGCTTGGCGAGGCCCGGGTTGTGAGTGACGATCACAAAGCTCTGGCTCAGCTCGTCGCGCAAGCGGAAAAACAGTTGGTGCAACTCTTCCGCATTCTTCGAATCCAAATTGCCACTCGGCTCGTCGGCCAGGATCACGTCTGGCTGGTTGATCAGGGCACGGGCCACTGCCACGCGCTGCTGTTCGCCACCCGATAGTTGGTTTGGTTTGTGGGTCAAGCGGTCCTTCAGGCCAAGTAGAACGAGCAATTCCTCGGCGCGTTGCTTGACCTCCTTCTCCCCTCGCTTTCCGATCCATCCGGGCATCGAGACGTTCTCGGCCGCCGAAAACTCGGGCAGCAGGTTGTGAAACTGAAAGACAAACCCGACCCGCTGGTTGCGAAACGTCGAAAGCCGCTCGCCGCGCAGGGAGAACACATCGTCGTCACCATAATAAACATTGCCCTGGTCGGGGGTATCGAGCGTCCCAAGAATCTGAAGCAAGGTGCTTTTTCCTGCCCCGGAAGCACCCACGACGGATACGACCTCGCGGTCGCGCAACTCGAAGTCCACGCCGCGAAGCACCTCCAACGTGCCGTAGTGCTTTCGCAATCCCCGGGCTTGAATGCGCATGCCAGTTGTCTGTTCCTCCATCTTCCAAAGATAGCCCCACGATTTCATCTTGGAAGCCCGCCCTTGCCTGCGTAGATTCACCCCTCCAACCGACAGCCGCATCTCCGATGAACATCCACGAATACCAAGCCAAGGAAATCCTCGAACGCTACAAGGTCGCCGTGCCGAAGGGCTATGTGGCCTACACGCCCGAAGAAGCCGAGGCGGTCGCCAAAAAACTCTACGAGGAAACCAAGACCGAAGTATTCGTCGTCAAGGCGCAAATCCACGCCGGTGGTCGCGGAAAAGGCGGAGGCGTGAAGTTCGGCAAGACCGTCGCTGAAGCGAAAGCACTGGCCGAAGAAATCCTGGGCATGCAACTGGTGACCCCGCAAACGGGCCCCGAAGGCAAGCTGGTACGCTCGGTGCTCATCACTGAGAACGCCTATTACAAAGGCGAGAACGAGCCAAAAGAATATTACCTCTCGATCCTCTTGGATCGGGGCACAGGCCAGAACATCATCATGGCTTCGACCGAAGGTGGGATGGAAATCGAGGAAGTGGCCCATTCCTCGCCCGAGAAAATCTTCAAGGAGTGGATCGACCCAGCCGTTGGCCTTCAAGGCTATCAAGCGCGCAAAGTGGGCTTCGCCCTGGGCTTGGAAGGTGCGGCACTGAAGGACTTCACCAAGTTCCTGTTCTCGCTCTACAAGGCCTATGAGGACACTGACTCGGCGATGTTCGAGATCAACCCGCTGTTCAAAACTTCGGACAACAAGATTTGGGCGCTTGACGCAAAAGTAGACTTGGACGACAATGCCTTGTTC
>CAYGKP010000202.1:0-4243 GCA_964350605.1 uncultured Cytophagales bacterium | reverse complement strand
ACCCTGGTGGTACCTGTTCTACCTCGTCGCAATCCCGGCCGCGTTCTTGCCATGTTGAGTCGTCGCTACCTGCGGATCAAAGCCTTTCAAGCGCTCTACGCGTTCCGCCAACGCGAAGCGTCCGAGCGCGAGCTCGCCATCAGCGCGATGCGCGAGCAGTTTTCGCCCGACCTCAACAGCTTGGACCCCCAAGACAAAGTGACCCTGGCCCGCCAAGCCGACTTCGGCGAACGGTTGCTTCGTTTCGAGTTCGAGGGAACCGACCCCCAACCCCGTTTGGAAGGCATTGAAGGTGAGCCCGTCGAGGCAGCGACCCAACAACAGTTGGCCAATTTCCAGGTCCGCGTGGGCAACCTGCGCAAGGAAATCCGAAAGCAGGCGAGCGAAGACCTCGAACGCATTGAGGCTGCAGTGGTCACGCATTTGCTCGTCTGGGGCGCGGTGTGCCGCCACGCCGAAGTGTTTGCCCAAAAGCAGCGCGACAAGAAAATTCAACGCCAAACCCTCTTGCCGGGCGAGGAAGCCTTGGGCCAGAACTGGTTGGCGAAAGCCTTTGACCAGAGTGTCTCGCTCAATTTGGCCGCCGACAAGCTGCATGTCCTGCCCCAGCAAGTGGAGCGACTGGCCCGCCTCTATTATGAGGAGACCTTTCGGGTCCATGCCACGACGCGCGATTTGCTGATCGAACCCCAACCGACTGAGGAGGTGCAGCGACAGATGGCCCACCAGTCCTTCAAGAAAGTGATGGGCGCGGCCGAGAAGCTCGACGAGTATTTCGACGAGCAAGACCCCCAGTGGAGCGAGAACCAACACATTGTTCGGGGCATCGTGGTGCGTTGGGCCAAAGACCAACCCGTGGGCGAGCCCTTCGAATACCATTCGTTGGCCCAGGGCCAGGCGGCCGACCTGGAATTCTACGACCAGTTGCTGGCTGCGGCCCTCGCCGACCACCCGGACATCGAGAAAAGATTGGAGGCCCAGTTGCACAATTGGGAGCTCGAGCGTGTTGCACTCACAGATCAAGTGTTGTTGCGACTTGCGATTGAAGAGCTATGTACCTTTGCACAAATCCCCGTGAAGGTGACGCTCAACGAATACATTGAACTGGCCAAAACCTACTCGACGCCCAAGAGCAAACAGTTTGTCAACGGCTTGCTCGATGCGCTGAACGTTTCGCTGCAAGCCGACGGAAAAATCAAGAAAAGCGGTCGCGGTCTCCTCGACGCCTGATCCCCACACCACCCATCAAACCTGCGTACCCAGCCATGAAACACGTTTTGTATCTGATGCTTGGCGGCACACTGCTACTGGCCGCTTGCGAAAGCAAACCCGACTCGACCGACGAGCCCACCGAATACACGGATGCCTTCGGTCCCTCGCCGCTGGTTTTCGATTCGCGCCAATATGATTTTGGCACCATCCAGCAGGGGGAGAGCGTCACCCACGTGTTCAAATTCAAGAACAACGGCGACAAACCGGTGATCATCGAGAATGCCCAGGCGTCGTGCGGTTGCACCGTCCCCGAGAAACCCGAAGGTCCCGTCGGACCCGGCGAGACAGGTGAGATCAAGGTGACCTTCAATTCCGCGGGAAAAGTCGGCGCCCAGAACAAGACCATCACCATGACCACCAACCTCGAGCACGGCAACGAAGTGATTCGTTTGATCGGCAACGTGGAGGCCCCCGAGACCCCCGCCGAGTAACCCCAATTCCTTCCTACTAGCTTTACAGAATCCCTTTAGATACTTCCATGAACCTGCTCTTTATTTTCCTACAAGCCGCTACAGGCGGCACCGGTTACGAATCTTTCTTGATGCTTGGCGCGATCGCGCTGGTGTTTTATTTCTTCATGATTCGCCCGCAGCAAAAGCGGCAAAAGGCCGCTCGCGTCTTCCGCGAATCCCTTGGTAAAGGTCAAGAGGTTGTGACGGTCGGTGGCATCTATGGCCGCATTGTCGAGCTGGACGGTGAGGCAGCGATCATCGAGGTGGATCGCACCACGAAGCTGAAAATCCAGAAATCGGCCATCTCGCAAGAGGCGTCGGCCAAGCTTAACGCTCCGCCAAAGGAGAAAAAATAGGTGCGCATGCGGCGTAGGGACTGGAAAGCGATGCTGCTTTGCCTGGTGGCAGCCACCACCTTCTGGTGGCTGCATGCCATGAACCAGCCCTACTCGGCCACCATCGAGTACCCACTCGAGGTACGGTACGACCAAGATAAGTTTGTTGCCGTTGGGCGGGTGGCAAGTACCATTCGCGTTCACCTGACCGCGCAAGGCTGGACCTTGATGCGCCGCAAGTTCGGCTACGGACTGCGGACCATCACCGTGGATATCGACCGGGAACCGAAGGGCGGGTACGTCTTGGGTCCCAGCTTGTTTGCCGAGGTGAATTCTGCCTTAGGCGGCAGCCAGGTTAGCCGAATGCCCGATGATACCATTTGGTTGGAGATCGAAGCGTACCAGACCCGCGAAGTTCGCTTGGCACTCGATACCTCGGTGTTGGCGGTGGCACCACATTTCATGGTCGATGGATCGGCGCGCTTCACGCCCCGCAACATCACATTGAAGGGCCCCGGCTCGCGCCTCGACAGTTTGGGCGACACCCTTTGGGTGCGCCACCAGGGCCAGCCACTCAACGCTTCTTGGGATAAGAAATCGATTGACTTGATGGCGCAAGTACCAGCACTTGTGGTCGCTGCGCCCCAGCAGGTTCAGGCCAGCTTGCCAATCGCAAAGTATCGGCTCGTCAGCCTCAAGCTGCGCCCACGCGCCCAATTGGAAGGCTTCGAAGGCACGGGTTGGCCGCCGAAAGTTGAGGTCAGTTATCGGATCCGCGAGGCCGATTGGCTGGAGCATGGGCCTAAGGATTTCTCCCTGGGGGTCATGTGGAACGACCTGGCGGCGGATTCGACCTTGGGGCTCCGCTTGCTTCGCCAGCCCTCCACCGTTTTTGGTGTTGAATGGTACCCCAGCCGGGTGCCGTTTCCTCATGAGTGAGCCGCGCCGCATCGCCCTGACCGGCGGAATGGGTGCCGGAAAATCTGTGGTGGCCAAGGTGCTCACCGCGCTGGGTTGGGCGGTCTATGATTCCGATACCCAGGCCAAGCGCTTGATGAATGAAGGCCCCGAGTTAGTCGCTGCGATCAAAGCGCATTTCGGTCCGCAGGCCTATAACGCCTCTGGGTTGAACCGGGCCTATGTGTCGGGCCGAGCGTTCCACAACCCCGACGATTTGGAGGTGCTCAATCAACTGGTCCACCCCGCAGTGCACCAAGATTTTGAAGAGTGGGCTGCCGCGCAAACTGCGCCCGTGATCGTGAACGAAGCTGCGCTATTGATTCAAACGGGCAGGTACAAGGCGTTTGATGCGACTGTCGTGGTCACTGCCCCTGAAGCGTTGCGCATCCAGCGGGTTTTGGCGCGCGATCCACAGCGAACCGAGGCAGACGTTTGGGGCATCCTCGACATTCAATGGCCCGAAGAAAAGCTAGTAGCCTTGGCCGATTATGTGCTGAACAACGACGAACGCTCGTTGCTGTTGCCCCAGGTGTTGGCACTCCGTACGGCCATTGAGCCTACGGTGAGAACCCTGACCTAGGTCAGTTGAAATCAGTTGGCGGCTGGGGAGCTTCGCTTCATGGCTGAAGTCCGCACGCTTGAACCGAAAGTGGAAATCCACACCTGCGCCCACTGCGGTGACGAGTGCGGAGGCAAGCCGGTGGTGCGCGAAGTGTTGCCGTTTTGTTGCGAAGGGTGCGCGACGGTCTACGAGTTGCTGCACAGCCACGAGCTTGAGGATTACTACTGCCTGGCCCCCAGTCCTGGCCGAAAAGCCAAAGCAGCCGACTACGCCGCCTTGGATGACCCGATGATTGCCGAGCGGTTGCTGGACCTCTCGCAAGGCGAGCGGGCTTGGGTGCGCCTGCACCTGCCGGCGATTCATTGCACTTCCTGCATCTGGTTGCTGGAAAACCTCTACCGCCTGCACCCCGCCATTGGGCAAAGTCGCGTAGACTTTGGGGCACGGGAGGTGCGCATTGCTTTTGATCGCAGCGCCTTGAGCCTGCGCCAATTGGCCGAGTTGCTGGCCCGCATTGGCTACGCGCCCGAATTCTCCCTGGCCGATTCGGATCAAGACGAGAAGAAGGACGGCCAAAAGCGCCGCACGCGCCGCCTCTGGTTACAGTGGGGCGTGGCGGGTTTCGCGTTTGGGAACACGATGCTGCTCAGCTTTCCCGACTA
>CAYGKP010000201.1:0-4290 GCA_964350605.1 uncultured Cytophagales bacterium | reverse complement strand
GCAGCGTCAGATGTGTATAAGAGACAGTTCATGAGCCAAACGGTCAACGAAATCATGCTTGGTCAATTCTACCAAGCTGGCCCAGCCAGTGGTGAACGAACGTCGAATCCACTGCTTTCTGCCAGAGAACTTGAGGTGATGCGCCTTCTGGCCCTGGGCTACCCGAACCGCGAGGTGGCCGAACGCCTACACATTAGCGTGCGCACGGTCGATTCCCACCGCAGCCACATTCTTCAAAAAATCGAGGGTGGCTCAACTGCCGACTTGGTCCGATATGCGCTGCGCGAAGACATCGTCAGCCTGGACGAGCAGCGCACATAGACGACCTTATTCTTCATACCCCACTTCCTGCAAGCGGGCCTGCGCAGCCAGCACCTTGGCTTGGGCCTTGCGGTACTTGGCTAGAAGCTCCAGACGTTTGAGGCGTACTTCCAGCAACTTCAGCTCGCGGCTGTTGACTTTGAACAGCTCGCTTTCCCCCAAGAAGAATTTCAATTCCTCCAGGCGAAGCAGGCGGGCATAGCCTACTTCGACTTCGGTATAGAGCTCGACTTGTTCGTACAAGATGCGTTGCGCTTGGTCGGCGGCGCGGAGTTTGGCTTCCAACTCGGCCAACGTGGCGTCTTGATCGTATCGGTTTTGCGCGATCTTGACTTTCGACTCGCCCACCCCACCGCGGGCTTTGCGAAGCAATAAAGGAAAACTCGCCGTGAAGCCCCACTTGAAGTTATTGGTGCTGTACTCGGCACTCTCGGTCTGGAAGCCAGTAGACAACAGGTTGTAATTCAACTTGAACTCCGGGCGGAATTGTTCGGCCTTTAAACGCCGCTCGACCACCAATTGCTCCCCCTTCAAGCGCAAGGCCGCCATTTTTGGGTGGGTACCGTTCAGATCAGTCACCATTGCATCAATGCCTCCGGAGTTGGGGGCCGTCAGGTCGGCGGTATCGCTCTCTGCGGGCCTAAGGGAATCGGATAGCCACAATGGCTCGCCGCCATCACCCCACAAATGCGTGTTGAGTTGATAGCGTGCTGATAGGAGACCAAGCCCTGCCTCGGCTTGTAAGAACTCGAAGTTTCGAAACTGTACGTAGGTGTCCAGGGTATCCATCGCCGAGTATTCGCCCACTCGATAGCCCAACTTGACTGCCTCGTACCGCTCGCGAGCCAACACCAAACTGCGGCTGACCTGATTCACCCGATAGTAGGACAACACCCACTCCCAGTAATCCTCGGTGGCCATCAACAACAGTTCGTTGAGTAATAAGATGCGCTGGGTCTCGGTGATGCCCTCAAAGAGCTGTGCATCGCGCAGGGCCGCCCTGCGTTCGTCCAGCAACAAGCCCGCTCCGACATCCCAGGACACTCCAACCACACCCAACCCTTCGGTAGGTGTAGTGGCCTCTGGGTTCAGAAAAGTACCGCCAGTTTGTTCCCAGGCTCCCTTGAATTCCAGTCCATACCAAGTGGGCAGCTTGAGGCCTACCTCGGTTCGCTCCCAGTAGTCACTGGTTTTGAAGTCCTTTTCGTCGTAATAGCCATAGGCTTTCGGATCGAAGCCCCCCCGCGCCGCGCGCACCCGCATCTTTCCCTGGCGAGGATACAAGTCGGCTTTCCGCGAAATGGGGTGGTTGCGCGAAACTTGGTCGATGAACTGCGAATAGCTGATCGTTTGGCTCGACGAATCGAGGGGTGCTGGCCCCTGAGCCAGAACAAGCCCGGCACTCAACAGCCATAGCGCGAGGGTCAGACCTCTCATCTACTTGCCGCCTTTTCCGACGCCGCCCGCACCCGCCTGACCTTCCTGAAGAACCGGCGTATAGAACTCCGGCGGGAAGCCGTTGAGTTGCCGCCAGATTTCGTACCAAACCGGCACGTCGTTCAGCAAGGCCATGCCCCGTGCGCCCGATCCAACGAGCAATTGCTCGGGCCAGGCATCAACGTGCGCCGGGGCAATCAAGACACGGTACTTGCCTTCGGTACCTGCGTAACGGTCCATCCCCACAATCTTTCCTTGGAAGGTGCCAAACGAAGCCCCCGGCCAACCAGAGAAGACAATCGAAGGCCAACCATCGAAGATCAGCTGTACTTCTTCGCCATTGTGAACCAAAGGAACGTCCATCGGCTGGATGTACAACTCAACTGCCAATTGTGGGGTTGCAGGCATGATGTCGACCAGGATGTCGCCCTCCTTGACCATCTCGCCCAGGCCCTTACGATTCACTTTCGTGATGTAGCAATCCTGCGGTGCGGTCACATAGTAGAACCCCGCACGAATTTCATAGTTGCGCAGTGTATTGCGCATTTTGGCTACTTCTACTTGGCCTTCGTAGAGTGAGCTTTCAGCCGACGAGCGCTCCGATTGGTTTTTGGCGAGCTTGTCTTGGTACTCGGCTTTGGTGGTGACCAGTTCCAGCTGCGAATTAATTAACTCGCTCTTGGTCACCAGAAACTTATTCTCAATTGAAATGAGCTTCGCGGAGGTCTCCTGGAGTTTGGCGCGGCGTTTCTCCAACTCAGTCAAGGAGATAATTCCCTCACTCTCGTAGAGTTCCTGGTACCGATCGTACTGGTTCTTGGCGATCTCAAACTTCACTTCCTCGGCCACCAAGTCGGTGCTATCGGCAATCACTTTGTTGCGCATCTGGCCCACCTTGTTGCGCAGTTGCTCCATCTTAAAGTCACGCGTGGTCTTCAAGGCCTCGTATTGATCGGCCAAGGCATCAATCTTCCGCTGATAGGCCCCCAGGCCATTCTCCTTGGCCTCCAACTGCTCGCGGGTGCGACGCAGCAGTTCAGGATCGAAGTATTCTGCCTTAACCTCTGAGAGCCACGCGATGGTGTCGCCTTTGTGGACCATCTGGCCCTCGCGCACATACCAACGTTCGATGCGGCCAGGAATGGTGGAATAAATCGTCTGAGGCCTGTCCTCGGGATATAGGGTCGTCAGCTTGCCTTTGGCTTGGATGTTTTGGGTCCAAGGCACGAACAACACAATCAGCAGGATCAGAAAAAAAACAATCAGCAAGTAGGCCACCGTCCGAGCCCGACGGGGGTTGGATACTTTCTTGAAGGAGGCAAAATTCCCCTCCTCAATGGCGGCTTCGACGGTGACCTGGGAAATGTTCAGCATAATCCCTAGTTGTTAAAAATGTTGTCAAAATAGGGGCGCTGACGAATCTCCTCATACGTCCCCGAGTCAACAATGCGCCCGTTGTTCATCACGTAGATGCGGCTGCAGCGCGAAGCGAACACCCGGTCGTTCGAGGCGGCCACCACAGTCCAGGGCGAGCTTTCGCCACAGAAGAAATCCACAATGCGCTCCTTATCGCGAATCTCCAGGCCACGGAACACCTCGTCCATCACAAACAGGCGCGGGTTCTCGGCAATCGACCGGGCCAAGGTGATTTTGTTGAGCACCGTGGAAGGGATGGTCAAATCCTCGGGCACAATGACCGTGTTGTATCCCTCGGGCATCTGATCGATGAATCCTGAAAGGCCCACGCAATCGGCCGCCCGGGTGATGTCCTGGAACGAAATGTCTTCGCGGCCCATTGAAATGTTCTCCTCGATGGTCCCGTTGAGAATGGCACGGTTCGAAAGAGATTCGCCAACGTAGGACCGCATCGATAGCAAGTTCAAGTTCTTCATCGACATGCCGTTGTAGCTGATCACCCCCGTGTATTGATGAAGCATTGAGGCCAATACGTTAATGAGCGTTGATTTGCCCGAACCGTTGTACCCCGCGATGCACACTTTCTCGCCCTCGGCCACACTGATTTGAATGTCAACCAGCGTGGGGCGATGACCATTGGGATACGTGTAGCCAACGCCCTTCAACTCGATGGCCACGCCTTTGCCTGTATCGATTTGGGCGAAGTCCAGCCCCTCCTCATCCTCAATGGGCAGATCGGTTACGTTGCCCAATTTTTCAAGCGAAGTGAGGACATCGTAGATCGTCTCCATGGTTGAGATGAGCTTTTCGACCGACTGAATAACAATTAGAATGACGATTTCCGAGGCCACAAATTGGCCCAGGTTGATTTGTTGACCCACAACCAGAAGCGAACCCAGAATCAGCAGTCCCGCAGTGACGATGGTCTTGAAGCCGATCATCGAGGCGTACTGGAACAAGAGCACTTTAAAGTGCGAACGCCTCGCGTTGATGTAGTTCGAGGTCAAGTAATCGGTCCGGTCCAAGGGCATCTCGGTATAGCCCGCCATTTTGAAGATGCCCATCGCTCGGGCCACTTCCTCCAGCCAGTGGGCCACTTCATACTTGTATTTGGAT
>CAYGKP010000200.1:0-4351 GCA_964350605.1 uncultured Cytophagales bacterium | reverse complement strand
GGCAAGAGGTCGGGCGTTTGGGGGGATTCGACCAGCAGCCAGCCATAGAGCACTAAGCTGGGCAGTTCCAGGAGAAGCATGAGCCCGATGAGTTCGGGGGCTCGCCGTCGGAGGGGCCAAAGCAGGTCCGAGGCGGCAGCCGATTGGGTGTCCAGGTTGCTGGCGTAGGCCTGAATGCCAAAGCCGATCAGGTAGGCGACCGCCAGAGTAAGGGGCGCGAAGGCCAGTTCGAGCGCGAAGGAAGTTTCAGGAGCCCAGGTGGTTACTCCAAGTAGGCCGATGAGTATAGACCCCAGAATGTAGACCCCCAGACTGAGACCGAAAGTCAGGATCGCGCCGCCGAGAATGCCCCCGGGGCCCTGGAGCAGCCAGTTGAAGGCCCGACCAAAGAGTGTGTGGGAGTAGCGAGGCGACATCAGGAGGGAAAATAGCCAGTTGGTCAGAAAAAATTGAACAAAGCCCGGATTTTCCGGGTTATAAGTGGTAACCCCTCAAAGTGTAATGAAATCGATCTATTGTGCCAAAATCGGCAATCTTCCCAGCTCTGACTTGCATCCTGCGGGGATTGGATTGAGGCAAGTAGCGTTGATCCCAATAAATTCTTGAAAGAGTTCAACATTGTTTGTAATTTTCCTGACCCTGCATGTGTCAAATCCGTTCAAATAGATCTCATCGACAGCCCAAGCACCTTACCATGAACCGTCTTTACCGCCTTTCGCTTCGTTATTCGCTTGCCGCGATCCTGGCCTTGGGGGGCTTGGTATTGCCTACGGCCTTGCAGGGGCAGACGTATCCTTTTCCACGGAACGTGACCTATGCAGCTGGAACCCAGCAAACGTGGGAGTCCGCAGTGGCGGCTGGAACTCGGTCGAATTCTTGGTACACCAACTGGCGCACCGCCTACCTAACCAACTGTTCTGGTACGGAAGCGCGTATTGACAACGGAAGTGGACAAACCTATTCGGAAGGAATCGGGTATGGGATGCTTGTGACTGCCTATGCGGGTGACAAAGCCAACTTCGACAAGCTTTGGACCTATTATCGAAACCGTCGCAATGGCAATGGGTTGATGAACTGGTGCATCTCGGGCTGTGGCACGGGTACTTGCGGAAACAACGGTGCCACGGACGGCGACCTAGACGCCGCCTTGGCTTTGGTTGTTGCCGAAGCCCAATGGCCATCGGCGGTCTCTCCATATGATTATGGTGCGGAAGCAACAACGCTCATTACCGCGATTCGAAACTTCGAGATGTACGGTACTTGCTCGGGCTTGAACGTGACCCGTCCGGGTGATGCTTTCAACATTGCAGGTGCTTGCAACTGTTTGAACCCTTCCTACTATTCACCAGGCTACTACCGTGTATTCGCCAACCACGTGCCCAGCCAAGCGGCATTCTGGAACAAAGCCGCCGATGACGTGTATACGCTCATCAACAACAATGCGAATGCGACTACTGGCTTGGTATCAGCCTGGCAGCGTACCGACGGATCGGTTCCCGGCAACGGCGGAGGCGCTCCGGACTATTGCAACTATGCAGCAACTGGTGGCGGTGGCCCCGGCGATTATCAATTCGATGCATGCCGTACCCCTTGGCGGATCGCGATTGATTACCTATGGTTCGGCACGCCGGCCGCAGGTACGTGGTTAACGAAAGTGGCAAACTGGTCCAATGGCGTAGGTGTCTCCAACATTGTGGCCAGCTACACGACAGCAGGCTCCCCGTTGGTTTCTTACAAGAACTCGGCCTTCACTGGCGGATTTGCCCTGGCACAAATGGCTACTGGTAACCAGACACGCGTGAATACTTGGTACCAAGGCTGGTCGCAGGGGTCTTCGCTTTCGGGCGGAGCACTCCTCGATGATGCCCCCTACTTCCAACGTTCGCTGGGTGTGATGTACCACATGCTTGCTACAGGGAACTTCTGGTGCCCCTTGTGTACGCCACCAGTCACTTGCCTTACTCCCAACATGGGCCCGGACCTCTCAATCTGTGGCGGCTCGACGACCTTCCCGGTTACTCTGAATTCGAACACACCGACTGCCTCAGGTGTCACCTTCACCTGGCGCAAAATTGCCGGGACAGGGACCACTCCTTTTAACATTGTCACCAACAACGCTGGCGCAAACACCCGCTCGATCAGTGGTACTGGCAACGGCGGTGGCATCGGCACTTACGTGGTCATCCGCGACTCGACTGGCGGTTGCAGCCGCTCGGATACCATCGTGATCTCGGGCACACTGCCTACCCCAACCTTAGGTTCGGATGTCGCGCTTTGCGATCCGGCTTACACCACCCTGTCGGCCAGCAACTCGGCCAGTTTCCCGGTTGGCACCACTTGGGCCTGGACACGTGACGCAACGGCCATTGAAGAAGCACCCGCATCACCCAGCCTCACGTATGTGGCGATTCCTGGCACCTATCGCCTTACCGCATCCATCAGTGGCTGCCCCGATACCTACGATGAAGCCATTGTGACTTCGTCCTTGCCGACCCCTGTCCCGGCCTACGGCACGTTCTCCTATACCCCGACTGTGAGCATCACCGGGTTCACGCCCCCCGCCAGCAACTACCGCTGGTTTGGAACTGAGGCCAACTGCACGGCAAACACCAGCCAACTTGGCACAGGTTCTAGCTATAACCCCGGTTCGCCCGTGGCTTCGCAGCGGTACTACTGGGTGAAAGATGGATCGTCGGTTTCGTCAACCGTTGGGCCTAACAACTTCACTAGTGGACTAACCCAGTGGGGTGTCAATACGGACAATGGTGTGATTTTCACCCCGACGGCGAATTTCCAGATTACCTCGCTGCGCATTCCCTTTGAGATGTACAATGCGGGCAATGCTCAAATCACTGTCGCTGTGCGCAACAGCAGTGGAACCGTTGTGAACTCCTATCAATCGGATGTGACCACTGGAATTGGAACAGGCAACCCAGTATTTGTCACATTCAATTTCACAGCCAATCCGATCAATGTCAGCACGACTAATGGCACCAACCAGCGACTCACGTTTAACACAACAAACGGATTGGTTTGGAGTGCTGGCGGTAATGGTAACCCACTTTGGAACAACGGTGGCGGCGGTTATGCCTATCCCTATACCATTCCTGGTACTGTTAGCTTGACAGGTTCCATCAGTTCGAGTGTCATCAATACATCGAAGTATGGGTATTTCCAGCATTGGACGGTGCAAGCTGGGTCAGGTTGTACGTGCCTCCCCGTCGGTGTCTTCAGCGGCACGCCGTTGCCCGTCGAATTTGCTTCCTTCACCGGGAAGATCGTCGGTGACAATGCTGAGCTCACTTGGATCACCGCTCAGGAAGAGGATAATGATTTCTTCGAAGTCCAACGCTCGCTGGATGGCGTGAATTTCTCGACCGTTGGCTACGTCGATGGATCGGGTACCACTTCCAGTGCGATGACCTACCAGTTCTCTGACGCATCGCTAAGCGAAGGCGTGATCTACTACCGCATCAAGCAAGTGGATTTCGACGGGGCCTTCGACTACTCGAACATCATCTCGTTGCGCAGCAGCACCCAGCTCGGTTTGGTGGCCTATCCGAACCCGTTTGACCAGTCCACCACACTCTTGGTGGAAGGTGGCAGCGATCAGTTCGTGACCTTAACGATCACCGATATGACAGGACGCATTCGTCTGGTGACCAAAGCCCAAACGGGTGACCAAGTTTCACTTGGTGCGGAACTGCCCAGTGGGTTCTACATCGTCGAGGCGACAGGCCAACAGCAAACCGCCAAGCTGCGGGTGCTCAAGACCCAGTAGCAAACAGAATTAGGGAGAGAATTTTTGATTCAACAACGCCTGGTTCACGATTCGTGGGCCAGGCGTTTGTGTTTGCGCTATGACCGGAGCAGCGTAGCTTGTTGCCATGACTGAAGCTGACCTTCGCATCCACTTTGAAGCCCGCCTTTCCGGCTTTGGGCTGAGGCCCGGTGCGGTGAAGGCCATGGTCCACGCCGCAAGGCCCAGTTCTTTTCGGCGGGGTGAGTTCCTTCATCGCTCGGGTCAAGTAGCCAAAGAACTGATTTTCGTCCCCGACGGACATTTGAAAGCTCACGTGAATTATGAGGGGCGAGAGGTAGTGATTGGGTTCATTTATGGGGGCGACATCGCCGCAGGCGCACTCGATTCGTTTTTCGATGGTACCCCTTCGGTTCACGAGTTGTCGGCGATCACGGATGGCGCGCTGCTGTCCCTTTCCCGAGATCAGTTTTTTGAATGGATGGCGCAGGAGGAGCCATTGGCCCGATTATACCGGGTGCTGTTGGAGCAAGCCTTGGCTGTGCGTGTGCGGCGAGAAGTGGAGCTTTGAACTCATTCGGCCGAGGAGCG
>CAYGKP010000199.1:0-4387 GCA_964350605.1 uncultured Cytophagales bacterium | reverse complement strand
CGGCTAGGTCGCTGATGCGTTGGCCGCTTGGTGCCGAACCTTGCGGTTGAACATAGAAAATGGTTTTACCCGCCAGCCGAATGGGCCATGCACTGATGGTCGGGCTTTTGCCGATGGTCCCATCCAGGCGATTGAAAAGCTGGGGGTTTAGGCCATTGTTGAGGTATTGGTTCTCGAAGCTGTACTGACGCTCGATCTCCAGCACACTGAGAATCGTCACACCTCCTCGCTCGGCCCGCTCCACCAAAAAGACGCCGCTGGGGTTACGCACCAACTCCCGTTTAGGTCCCATCACTTGGGAAACACCCAAGTGCGCCTGGTTGTCCGACCAATAGATCAGCGAATCCTGGTAGGCAACCAGGTAGGGAATCGGCGCTTCAACGGTCCAGGACTCGAAAGACAGCGTGTCAGGCCGCATCGTAGTCGGCAGGCCACTCAGGGCCTCACGCTCGGCACGGATCAGGTTTTGGAGGCGCAGTTCGATTTGGGCCCGCTCCAGACGGGCATTCTCGGCTACGTCTTGATTATCGATCTGACCCAGGTGCAAGGAAAGCACCGTAAGTGCTCCGCCAACCAGTAGTGCCACAAGGCCCCACCATCGGCTGCGGAGAAAACTGGGGAGCTGTGGGCTGCGCGCCATAAGTGGCAAGATACGCAAGTGCCGCCTGGCCTATCTTATGCGGGGACTTTACCCCCTGCCTCCCGCTTCGGATCGTACTTCACCCCCGAAAACCAATGGGCGAACAAGACGCGAGAATAGCGCAGGAACACCGGATAGAGCGCCAGGTTAACACCAATCACCCAGGCCATGTAGACCCACACCTCAGCTTCGGGATACAGAACGGCCATGCCAATGATTACTGCGAACATAAGGCCCACCGACATGGCATAGCTTACGTACATGGCGCCAATGAAGAACCCCGGCTCCACCTCAAAGCGGTGATCGCAATGCGGGCAATGCTCGTTCATCTTGCGGAAACCTGTTGGGTGATAGGTTCCGAATTGGAACATATTCCCCTTGTGGCACCGAGGGCACTTTTGACCCAGAATGGCAGAAAGTTTACTGGTTGGCACGGCGGCGGCGGTAGCTACGGTACCAGAAGAATGCGATTGCACCGATCAGCAGATAGGGGAAAAGCATCAGATACATGATGCCATCGTTGATGCCCCCCGCGAGACCCGACTCCTCCCCTTGCTGTGCAGTCGCGGTACACATCGAACAGCCTTGCGCGCGCAACGAAACGCTGGAAAAGAACAGAATCAGGAAAAGAAAAGGTCGAAGGAGTCGCTTCATAGCAGGCTAATAGTAGGGACGAATCATCAGGTAGGCAATCACCCCGGTAATCGAGACGTAAAGCCAAATCGGAAATGCCCAGCGCACCACCTTGCGGTGTTTCGAGCGTTTGTCGACCCACCCGAAATAAGCCGCAAACAATACGAAGGGCAACACGATGGCCGCCAGAATAATGTGGGAGATCAGAATGGCAAAATAGACGGTTCGTGCTGTGCCTTCGCCGCCAAATCGCGTCGGTTCGGTGCTCGCGTGGTAAACCACGTAGCTAACCAGGAAGAGCGCGCCGAGCAGCAGGGCGGATAGCATCGCGCTCTTGTGCTGGCGTTCCTTCTTCTGTTTGATGAACACCAGTCCGAGGATAAGCAAAATGGCGGTGGCCGAGTTCAACACCCCGTTCAAGTGGGGTAGGAACATCACATCAAGGCCCTTAAGCGACTCCCCCGGGGGGATGTAGAGCAGCAAGGCGACTACAATCGGAACGGCCACTGAAATGGTCGCAATCCAAAAGCGGGCGCGGTTCTCGGCGCGGCGCGAAAGGCTAGTTTCTTGATCCATCGATGGCGAGCAGGACGCGGATTTCAGTTTGCAGGCGGTCGTTCTCTTTTCCCTTCAGCAGATCGTAGGCACCACGCACGTAGTTATCTCGATCAACAAGCAAGGCGGCGTTTGGGTTGCCGATCAGGTCAGGATCGGCCAAAGAAAGTGCAGCGTTCCAAAGCTGTGTGGGTGACTGGTCGCTGGATAGGAAGACCCATCGCTCGGTGGGCTCGAAGCGTTCGGTCAAGGCGGCGACCAATGTGTCGTTTCGTTCAGCAGAAACCAGGGTGAGAATTCGAAAGTCGGACTCTTCTTTGAAGCCTGCCTGCAAACGCGAACAGGCTTGCATTACCTCGCGTTGTTCATCATAAGAAAGCTCGGGCTGCCAGAGCGTATACAACCGAGCACCCATCTGTGAATCGCCCGGTAGATCAACCGCGTGATAGAGCGTGTCCCCTTTTGCATCCAGGGATTTGGGTCCCAACGTCGCAAGAGTGTAGGTGTTCTCCCCAAATACGAGGAGAAACAAGAAGAACAAGGAGGGCACCAGCAGCAGCGCGGCCAGGATCAACCCGCGGCGCTTGCCCCTGCCCGACTGCTTAGTCGAGGAGCCAGAATTTGTCGATGGCATTCAAGATGGACTCGCCTTCCAACATCAGTGCAACCACCGCCCAGACCAAGAAGACCAGCGGCATGATCACACTGTAAGTCAGGGCTTTCGCCTCGTACTTCATGTGCATGAATTCCGCGACGATGTAGAAGGCCTTCACGAAGGTCAAGGCAATGAAGATGATCACCTTGAGGCCATACTGCATGGGCGAAAACGCAATGCCGAATTCCACGGCCGTGACAGCTGCCAGAATCAGTGCAGTGATCCAAATCTTGCGGATGTGGGCCTTATCGGCTTTCTCAACAGAGATCTCGGGGATGTAGTCGGAGACGAACGCCATTATCAGTTACGTTGGATCAGTTAGACCAAGTAGAAGAAGGTGAACACGAAGACCCACACCAGGTCGACAAAGTGCCAATAAAGGCCCACTTTCTCGACCATTTCGTAGTGGCCTCGGCGGTGGTAGGTACCAACCGCAGTGTTGTAGTAAATCAGGGTGTTGAGGAACACACCCGTGAGGACGTGGAACCCGTGAAACCCAGTAATGAAGAAGAAAAAGCCCGCGAAGTCCGGCGGCCCATATTCGTTCATCGAAAGGCTTGCACCGTGGAATACTGAACCGTCAGTCAGCATCAAGCCCCAGCCTTCCTTGTGTGAGCCATTGATGAAGTGAGTCCATTCCCAGGCTTGGCAAGCCAGAAACGTAAGGCCACCAATGACTGTCCAACCCATCCATTTCTGAACACCTGGGCGGTCCATGCGATGCCCGGCTTCAACCGCCAGCACCATCGTCACCGAGCTCATGATCAGAATGAAGGTCATCAGACCAACAAAGGCCAGCGGCGCGCTGATGCCCTCAATTAAGGGGAACGCGTCGAAAATTTTCTCGGGAATCGGCCAGTACATTTCCTTCGGCGCCAGCTCTAAGGCTTTGGCCGCCGAGGGAATGAATTCTTCCGCTGTACCGCCGTAGGAAGGGTAGCCGGAGCGAACAAAGCCGTAGGCCACAAGGAACCCGGCAAAGGTAAACGCATCGGACAACAGGAAGAACCACATCATGAGCTTCCCGTAGCTCGCCTTCATGGGCGAAACACCGCCTCCCCAGAGGCTTTGTTTCGGCTTGTCTTCAATGATCGCAGTGGTTGCCATAGATGCGCGTAAAGCTAGCCGTTGTGCTGGAAAATCAAAAAGACATACATAAGAACCCACACCCCGCCGAGAAAATGCCAGAAGGTCGTGGACATGTCCATGTTCAATCGATTGCGTGAATGTACTTTTCCGCGATACGCCTTCACGATCATCACTGCTACGTAGAACAGCGCACTAAGGATGTGCAGGCCGTGCAGACCCGACAAGACGTAGAGGAACGAACCCGCTGGATTGCTCATCCGCCCGGCGAAAACGACCGGAAAATCGTAGTTATAAATCTCCGACCAACCCAGCCACTGAGCGATCAAAAACACGATTCCCAGCACCAGGGTGAGGAATAAGCCGACTTTCACCGTCGAGAGTTGGTCGCGCTTTGTAGCCCAATGGGCCAGTTGCATGGTCACACTGCTGGCAATGATTACCGCAGTTGAGAAACGGAACATGGCCGGCAACTGGAAGTCAAGCCACGGGGCGTCCTGCATGCTCTTGCGCACGATGTAGGCACTGGTCAGCGAGGCGAACATCATCACGATGCTGACCATCGAGAGCCAAAAACTGAACTTTTGCGGGTTAAGCACCCCCGCTGCGTCGCGTGATTTGATGGCCATTAGTTAGTAAACAGGTGAGCCAGCAAAACGGTTGGCAGGTACAAAAAAGAAGCGTACATCACTCCTTTGGCGGCGCCAAGAGAGGGACGAAAGAGCAAGCGAAGGCTCGCCAGAATGACAATAAGTCCCACTAGCGAGGCAGAAATGAGCAAGGGAAGGCCACTAAGGCCTAAAAAGGTCGGTAACACC
>CAYGKP010000198.1:0-4415 GCA_964350605.1 uncultured Cytophagales bacterium | reverse complement strand
TCGATCGGCCCGGTGAGGGAGTCGATGACTGTCTGGACCTGCGCGGGGGTAAGATTCGAGGGGTCGGCTACGTCGACGACGGGTTGTTCCAAGTCGAAGGAATCGGTGGTTTTGCCCAGCTCGATAACCCCGACGTATTCCTTGTCGAGGCCCTGAAACTCATTGAGTTCTTTGGTCTTTTTTCCGGTGCAGAGGATGAGCAGCCCAGTTGCCAGTGGGTCGAGTGTGCCCGCGTGGCCGACCTTCTTGATGCGAATGGCGCCGCGCACTTTGCCCACCACGTCGAAGGAAGTCCATTCGAGGGGCTTGTCGATGAGTAGACGTTCGCCGGTCACGAAATCGAACGGCATGGCAGAGGAGGGCTTAGGGGCTAGGAAGCCAGCGTGTAGATCAGGGCCGTGAGGCCAATTGCGAGGCAGTAGAAGGCGAAGTAGAGGAGTTTGCCGCGGCGCACCAAACGAATCATCACCGAACAGGCGAACAGGCCGGAAACAAAGGCAGCCAGCGTACCGATCAACAGGGGTGTGGTGCCTATGCCGCCTTCGATTGCGGGTGCCTCCAGGTAGTCTTTCAATTCCAGGAGAGTTAGGCCCAGGATGGGCGGCAGCACCATGAGGAAGGAGAAGCGTGCGGCCTTGTCGCGATCCACGTTCAGGAGCAGTGCAGTACTGATCGTCGCGCCCGAACGGGAGATGCCCGGGAGCACTGCAATAGCCTGGGCAACACCGATGACGAGTGCCTTCAGGTTGGTAACCGCACCAGTTGGCTTGCCAGCGAAATGGGTGAAGAGCAAGAGGCATCCCGTGACCAGCAACATGGCCCCCACGAAAGCGACTCGCCCATCGAAGAAGGCCTCGACGTAGCCTTTCAGGAACAGCCCGACGATCACCACAGGGATCATCGAGATCAGGATGTGCAGGGCAAACTCGCTGCCCTCGTTGCGCTTAAACTTGAGGGCTTGGCCGAGCAGAGAAACGATGGTTTTCCAATAGACGACGATGGTCGCCAGGGCGGTGGCCCCGTGGACCAGGACCGAGAAAAGAATGCTGTCCTTCGCCTCGACACCGAGGAGGGCTTTGCCCAGCTCCAGATGGCCGCTAGACGAAACGGGAAGGAATTCGGTGAGCCCCTGGATCAGCCCCAGTAGTAGGGCTTCCAGTTCGCTCATTTGCCTTCGCTTGCGCTCTTACGGCGTGGCTTGTAGAGGATTGCGACGATCTCGATCATGAAACCCAAAAAAACGATGATCGGACCGATCGTCAGGCCGAGAGTGCCGAAACCGTGGGTTTCCTTATCCATGGTCATGACCAAAAAACCCAAGGCGAGTACGCCCAGGCCCGAAAGCATGATCAGGTAGTTGATTTTCGTGAAGCCGATGCGGTTGGCAGACATGGGAGTCGGGTTCGAGAGGTTCTTTTAATGCAATTCGTCGAGCGAAAGACCCAGGTAACGGCGAACGGCGCGATAGGTTCCTAACCCGCCAATGAGCCCGCCGATGACACAGAGTCCACCCAAAACTAGCACAATTCCGGGAATGTCGCTCACTTCTTGTAAAGCGGGGATGCCATTATAGGCCGCATTCAATAATAGGCCAAGTAATGCGCTCGCGCCAACCCCGCCGAGAAGCCCTAAAATGGTCGCTCGTTGTACAAATGGCTTGGTAATGAACCAGGGCCGTGCCCCGACGAGTTGCATGCTGCGGATCAGAAAACGCTGGGAAAACATGGCCAGTTTGATCGTGTTGTTGATCAAAAGCACAACAGTGATCAGTAGGACTAAGGCGAAGCCGAGCAGAATCATCGACCAATAGCGCACTCCCTCGTTTACCGATTGAATCAGGTCTTCAGGCACTTCCACTTCATAGATGCCGGGGATGGCTTCAATTTCCTCTTTCAGTTTGCGCAGACGGGGCGTGCTGGAAAAGTCCTCAGTAATGTGGAGGATCATCACCCCGCGAATGGGGGAGTAGTCGAGCACCTCGGTAAAGTCCTCGCCCGTTTCTTCCTGAAAGCGCTTGGAGGCTTCTTGTTGTGAGATGTATTCGAGTTGGGCCTCGCCGCCGCGCTTTAGGGTGTAGGGTTTGCTCGAGAGGGTCGAGCGCAGGTGGTCCAGCTCGCCTTCCTTGATCTGGTGATCGAGGTAGCAATGCAGTTCAATGCTTTCACGAAAGTGGCTGACCAGTCGTTGGGAGTGCAGGAGCAATAGCCCCAGCGTCCCAAGCACCAAGAGGGCCAGGGTGAGCGAGAAGAGCACCGTAAAAGCCGGATAGCTCCCGAGTTTCTTTTTGAGTAAACGCCGCCGTTTGGCCATGGGACGAAGCTCGGCAATTTAGACGGGCTGAAAAAACAAGTGCCCCCGCCATTCGCGGGGGCACTTGGTTGTGGAGGCAAGGCTCGGTTAGTTGTTGGGCAGGCTTTTGATGACCGTTTGGTTGGTCACTTGCTGAAGGGGTACGACTTCGCCACCCGTGTCGATGATCTCGTAGTACTTGCCTTTGTAGCTCAGGAACATCTGGCCCTTGGCGTAGCTGAGTTCATACAGCGTGTAGGTCGTCTTCTCGAATTCGCCGATCAGGTTGAGGCGTTCGCCGTCGAAACGGTAGTGGAACTTGCCTTTCTTCTCCTGAATCACGGGGCGGATCAAGCGAACGGTTGGCGCGCCAGCTCCCATCTCCTCGCCGCGTGGCACTTCGATGGATTGCTTTTCGCCCACGGGATTCGGATTCTCGCCTTCGATGCCCGGGAACACAGGGCGTTCAACCAGTTCAGGTGCGAAGGCCACTTCCTCGTCAGTGCGAGCGGGCTCGGTGGCGTAGGAGAGGCGTTCGTTGCTTGTCTGCGGATCAGCCACCGTGTTGGTCGCCTCGTCGGTCGACTCGCTCGCGCTGGTCGACTTCTCGTCGCTAAGCTCAGCAGTAAACTGACCGGTGGTTTCGACTTCCTCTTTGACGGCTTCTTGTTCGGCTTCTCCCTCCCCTCGAGCGAAGTAGAGGACCGCACCGCCAATCAACAGGGCGCCCAAGAGCAAGGATGCCGCTACGCGGGTCTGTGTCCAGAAACCCAGCGGTGGGGTCGGGGTGTTTTGCAGACGGGTCTTGAGTTCCAAACGGCGGCTCTCTTGAAGACCCGAAATGATGTCTTTTTGCAGCAGTGCCTCGGATCCAAGTGTGGGGTCGGCGGCCAACTGGGCCTCCACGCCCGCACGTTCTGCGCCGGAGAGATCTCCGAGCAGAAAGGCTTCTAGTGTTTCGCTATCAATGCGTTGATGCATAGTGGTATCGCTTGTTGCTCTCTCTAGCTACTTGCTTATCTAAGTTCGTCTAGGACGGGAATTCTGTTGATACTGCTGTTACTCTGGTACGGGGATGAGCCGATCGGGTTTCTTTAAAGTACGTGCTAGTCGAGGAAATCACTGGCCGAATACTTCGATTTGATTATTTCATCCAACTCTTTCTTGCACTTGTACTTCTTGGTCTTGGCTGTATCCGCGTTTGCAAAACCAAGTTGCTCGGCGATTTCGGCCATCGACATTTTCTCGAAGTAATAGTGCTGAAGAACTTTCCGACAAGTCTCGCCGAGTGAATCGATGCATTCGCGAACGATGCGGATTCGCTCTTGGCGATCGTGGTCCATCTCCTCCCCCTCTTCTTGGCGGTTTTCGGAACTGGTGAGGCGTCGCTTGCGCTCGAGTTCCTTTCGCCAGAGGTTTTGACAGATGCTGTACAGATAGGTCGAGAGCTTGCTGGTTAGCACCAACTCGTCGGCTCGAACTTTCTGCCAGAGGACGATCAAGGCGTCTTGGTAGACATCTTGCGCTTCCTCCTCGCTACCGCTGTTGCGGACCACCAGGCCCACCATCATGCGATAGTACTTGCGGTACAGCTCCTCTAAAGAACGTTCGTCGCCGGCGCGGATTCGATCTAGGAATTGGGCGTCAGTCATCTGGCGGTTGATCCCCTTGTCGCCTCCATTTAGCTCCGGCTACATGCTGGATACCTAGTAGGGTGGTAGAAGTAACCCCTAGGTGGGGGAAAAAAGGGAATTCGCTGAAAATCTACGAAAGCTCGCCTAGAAACCCGCCACAATCCAACTCTTCCTAGCGAGCCAGAAGCTGCTGCAACTGGGCGCGTAGGTCGGTTTCCAGGAATCGCCCCTCGTAGACGGCCGCGTGGACGTTGTTATCGCGCGCGTCGGGATTCTGGATGCGCTCGGCCAAACCTTGCCATTCTATGCGGATGGCCACCGACAGACTGCCGGTGATTTTCTGCATGGCTTCGGTCATCTCACGGGCCAAGGCTTCGGGCGAAGTGGGCTTGTGGGCCAAGTAGCGCACCAGACGATTCATCTTCGAGAGGCCAATGACTCCGTCGCCGGGTAGGTAGGCCACTTCGGCTTTTCCAAAGGCAGGCAGCAACG
>CAYGKP010000197.1:0-4513 GCA_964350605.1 uncultured Cytophagales bacterium | reverse complement strand
CGCAAGGCCGCGCAGGTCGGCGGGACTGTCGATGCGCGCAAGAAGGGGGCCGGGGTGTAGCACAGGAGTGCTCAAAGGGGGCGGGACTGTCGGTCCAGTAACAACTCTCGTGGATGCGAAAAGTTGCGTTGATGTAAGCAAGATACGGGTTTTTCTTCGCCCACCGAGGCCCCCCAGCCTAACGGATTGTTCCCTAACTTCGCCGCCTGCCCCTAGCGCCACGCTGTGAGTTTCCAGGTCCATTTGCCCCTCTTCGACGGTCCCTTCGACCTGTTGCTCTTTTTTATTGAGCGCGACGAGCTGGACATCCACGACATCCCGATCTCGCAGATCACCGCCGAGTTCCTCGACTACCTCCAGCACCTCGATACCCTCGAGATTGAAGTGGCCTCGGAATTCATTTTGGTTGCCGCGACGCTGATGCGCATCAAAGCGAAGATGCTCTTGCCGCGCCCCCAACTCGACGAGCACGGCGCGGAGATTGACCCCCGCGAGGAATTGGTGGCCCGCCTGTTGGAATACAAGCGTTACAAGGAAGTGCTTTCCGCCTTCCAGGACTGGGAGACCTCGCAACTCGACCGCGAGAAACGCGGCAACGTGGTAGCTGAAGTGCAAAAACTGGCCGAGGAAAATTCGGTCGAGGCCGAGTTGCAATCGGTGGACCTCTACAAGCTCCTGCGCGTGTATGCCCGCACGCTCGAACGCCAGCAGGAGCGCGAACAGACGCCCAGCCACCAGGTAGTGCAATACCCCTACACGGTCTCGGGCCAGAAGCAACACATCCTGCGCCGGGTGGGCGAGAAGGGCCGCCTGTCGTTCACCGACTTGTTGGAAGAATTGCCCGAGCGCGTGGCGATGATCTTCAACTTTTTGGCCATCCTCGAACTGGTGCAACTGCGCGAACTGGACATCACTGTGGGCGAAGGTTTCAATAATTTCTGGCTCGAATCGGCACCGGCCCTTGCAGCATGACCGAGATTCAACCGATCGCCGACCGCGAGGCGCAACAGAAAAAAGCGCTCAAGGCTTTTGCCCCCTGGAAAGTCTGGCTGGCGGTCCTCATTGGCCTGGGCGTAACCGCCTATCTGTTCATCAATGGGTTCTCGAAGAATACCCCCGAGGAGCAAGCACAGATTTGGGAGACCCTCTCGCAGCCCAGCTGGTTTTGGCTCGCCATGGCGGTCCTTACGCTGATCGTTCGCGATGCGGGCTATTCGTTCCGCATCCGCCACTTGACCGACAAAGCCCTGGGCTGGAAGGCCAGTTTCTACACCATCATTCTCTGGGAGTTCGCCTCGGCGGTGACCCCTTCGGTGGTGGGCGGCACGGCCATCGCAGTGTTCATTCTCAACAGCGAGAAGATTCCCTTTGGGCGGGCGTTGGCCTACGTCATGCTGACTGCCGTGCTCGACAACCTGTTCTTTGTGATCGGGGGAGGCATCATCGTGTTGGTCTACGGGCAGGACATCTTCCCTCACCTGAGTTTTGTGGACCTCAAATGGGTGTTTTGGATCAGCTACTGGCTGATTGCCTTCTACGTCCTCTTAATGGTCTATGGCCTGGGTCGGCCCATCGGCATCAAAAAGCTGCTTTTCAAGGTCACGGGCCTTCGTTTCCTGAAGCGCTTCCGCAAGCGGGCGGTTCGTTGGGGGGACGAGATGGTGATTGCCTCGCGCGAGCTGCGCGGACAGGGGCTGGGCTATTGGGCCAAAGCGTTCCTTTCGACAATGTTTGTCTGGTTGGCGCGGTACTTCATCCTCAACTGCCTGATTTGTGCCTTTGCGTCCACGGACCTGACCAGTGCCCAGCACATGTCGACCCTCTCGAAGCAAGTGGTCATGTGGGTGGCGCAACTGGCCTCGCCAACCCCGGGTGCGGGCGGACTGGCAGAGGTCTACTTCGAGAAATTCTTCGGTACCCTGGTGGGTGGTGCGGCCATCGCCACGGGCATTGCCTTCGTGTGGCGGTTCTTTACCTACTACCTCTACCTGGTGCTCGGCGCGATTTTCTTGCCCCGCTGGCTGAAGCGCATTTTTGTCATGCGCGCAGCGGCCGATGCCGACGACGCAATGGCTAAGACCAGTCGCTAAGCGACCAGCTCCTTAAAATAGTTCGAGGGTCGAGAAGAAAAACGCGCTCTCGATCTGGGCGTTCTCGTCGGAATCCGACCCATGGATCGAGTTGTGCTCGAGGTGAAACCCGAACTCTTTTCGGATGGTCCCCTCGTCGGCTTTAGCGGGGTCGGTCGCGCCAATGAAGGTGCGAAAGTCGGCCACGGCGTTCTCTTTCTCCACGATGAAGGCATAGATCGGCCCTTCGCTCATCACGCCCAGCAGACTTTCGAAGAAGGGCTTGCCTTTGTGAACAGCGTAAAAATCGGCGGCTCGCTCGGCCGAAAGGCGCGTTTTTTTCATCGCCACGATGCGGTAGCCCGCCGCCTCGATGCGCGCGAGCATGGCGCCAGTGTAGTTTGCCGCCACTGCGTGGGGCTTGATCATCGAGAAAGTGCGGTTGCCGGTCATGGGGCGGTAAAGGTAACCAGCACAGCGTAAAGGCGGGCATTCATTTGATTTCCGGGCCAAAGGGGCGGAACTTGCCCCTGCCGATGAGTCTCCCTTCCGTCCTATTCCCCAACAGCATGCCGCGCCTCGACGAGCTGCGCGAGCTGCTATCCGTTCCCCGCCGCATCGTGGTGACCATGCACACGAGCCCCGACGCCGACGCGCTCGGTTCGTCCTTGGGTTTGTCCCACTACCTGAAAGCTAAAGGTCACGATGTCAGCGTGTTGGTACCCGACGAGTACCCCCGGTTCTTGCGCTGGATGGAGGGCATTAACCAGGCCATTGTCCATTCGGAGAAGACCGCCCCGCTGGTGGCCCAGAAGGTGGCCGAGGCCGAATTGATCTGCTGTCTGGACTTCAACGACCTGAAACGCTGCGGCGCAATTTGCCAGTACATCGAGCAAAGCACGGCACCCAAAATGATGATCGACCATCATTTGGAGCCTTCGGGTTTCGACGATTTTCGCTTTTGGGAGCCCACCGCTTCCTCGACCTGCGAATTGATCTTGCTCTTCGTCCACATGCTCGACGGCATCGAGGCGGTCGACAAAGGCATGGCCGAATGCCTCTATGCGGGCATCATGACCGATACGGGTTCGTTCCGTTTTCCGGCGACCAGCGAGCAGGTACACCACATCGCCGGGCACCTCGTGGGCCTGGGGGTCGACAACGCGAAGATTCAACACTACGTCTACGGCAATACTTCGGAGAGTCGCCTTCGTTTTTTGGGCTTCGCCCTCAGCGAACGCTTGGTAGTATTGGAAGACGAGCGGACGGCCTACTTCGCCATCACGCCCGAGGATTTGGAACGCTTTCATTACCGCCCCGGCGATACCGAAGGCTTCGTGAACTATGCCTTGCAGATCGAGGGCATCATCCTGGCGGCGATGTTCACCGACCGCGGGGAAGGTGAGGTCCGCATTTCCTTCCGCTCCATCGGCGATTTTCCGGCCAACGAATTGGCCAAGAACCACTTCAACGGCGGGGGTCACAAGAACGCCGCGGGGGGGCGCACGCAACTCTCGCTGAAGGAGACCGTAGACCGTTTTACCAACGTCCTACACGATGAATACCTCTCCAAGCTTCAATCGACTGTCTATTAAGGCGCTCCTATTTGGTCTCGCGTTGCTCCTGAGCGCGGCCTCGCTTCGCGCCCAGAAGGATACCCTCGACCTCGGCAACGGCCTAAAATACGTGCAATGGCAAGCGGGCAGCGGCCCTGCCGCCGGACCAACCGCGAAAGTCAAGGTGCACTACGTCGCCTACCGGGTGGACGGCACGGCCTTCGAGAATTCGTACGACTATGGCTCGCCGATTGGGTTCCGCCTGGGCGACCACGAGGTATTACCCGGCTGGGAAGTGGCCATCGAGCGGATGAAAGTCGGCGAGAAAGGCTGGCTTTATGTGCCCTCCTCAATGGGTTATGGCCAAAAGGGCCAGAAAGGGTACGACGATGCCTACATAGTCAAGCCCGGCGAAGACTTGATCTACGAGATCGAGCTGGTGAAGGCCAAGTAGCCCTTCTCGACTACTCGAAGTCCTCTACGGGCAAGTCGAAGTTGAATTCGACGCGCACCTCATCGTCCCCTGAACCTCCAATCTCAAAGTCTTCACGGGACATTTTTACCTCCCCCTCGACCATGAAGTCCTCGAAGGCAGTAAAGGTGATGGGGTAGTCTTTGGTGATGCCCTTCCAGCTAAAAGTGGCCGTGCCTTCATAACAAGTAGTAGCGCCTACACAATCACCGGGTAGCGCTGTAATGCTGTGGACATGCACCTCACAGGTTGGAAACATATCTACGTAGAAAAACTTCTCGCCTTGCAGGTGCTTGGTCAGCTTGGAGGAGTTCTCTTGGACCGAGCCGGTCTTCACCTCGACCCACACTTCCATCTCGGTGATGCCATCGGCCAGACCCGCAATCCTGGTGATGGACCATTCCTCGAAGGTGCCT
>CAYGKP010000196.1:0-4533 GCA_964350605.1 uncultured Cytophagales bacterium | reverse complement strand
CCGCTTGCAAGGCCAAACCGGCCAAGGCACCCCGGCGGCGCCATTCAAGTTGCGCTTCCGAGCGCAGGAGGTGGGAAAAGGAATGCAAAGCGCCCATGACTACACCCAAGGGGGGCAGGGCTGGCAAAGGTACAAACCCCGGCGGGATGCGCCCCTAGTTGGTCTTTACGAAGTTGGTGCTGAGTGTCGGGCTTTCGATGTTCATCGTGGTGCCCGAGATTTCGTAGTTCCAGGTCTGGTTGGTTAGGTCCTGGTAGACGATCGAATCGCTCGTCGCGATGCGGTAGCCCTCGCCTTCCAATGTCACGTTTTTGCGTTTGCCGTCGACCGTGTAGGTCCCGAAAATGCTGTCGTTCACCACCGAGGGATTGGTATAGCGTTGGCCAAAGCGGCCGTTCTCCAAAAACGTCACCCGTTGGAATGCATTCGACCAGGTGCCGATCAACTCAGGGTCGAATTCGTCCTCCTTGGTGCAGGAGAAGAGCCCGGTCAGGGCGAGGAAAAACATCGCGTGCCGCACCATCAGTTCTGTAAGTAGATCCCCAGGGAGGGAGACAGGTAAATGGAGACGAAGGGCTGGTTGTCCTGGTCCATCTGGCCTTGTATGCCCAGCATGATGTTGCCGACCAGCCAGTCGGGGATGATTTTCACCTGATAGCCAAATCCCAGGCCGACGCTCAGGGGGTTGGGCCGCACCAAGTCTTCAGTGGCCACCACGCCGGTCTGGTCGCGCCAGCGGTTGTGGAAAGTGTAGGGCCGGGTGTTCCCGTCATAATAGACGATTTGGCTGTAGGCCACATTGACTTGCCCGTAGATGCCTTCTGGCGCGCGGCCTTTGGGGTAATACTTAAAGGCCAGCTCGGCGCGAAAGCCCGGCTCAAGGTAATCTTCGGGGTTCAACTGGAAATTGGCGTTTTGCCCGTCGGTGCGGCCCAAGGTGCCCAGCACGTTGAGGCCCAGCGATACCTTGTCGCCGAAATAGGCTTCGAACTCCAGGCCTAGTGTTTCCCAATAGAAGGCAGGCATCAAGCGAATGGTCATGCCTTCAAAGCCGCCCAAGCGTTGGGCGGGCAATAGTGGAGCCTCGGGATCAGTCTCACCAACCGCCAACGAATCGTCGAGCGGCGGAAGGGCGTAGGCGGCGCTGCCGATCAGTAGGAAAAAGCCGAGCAGGAGTGCGCGTGGGTTCATCATGACGGCCTGGGCCTGGCCAAAGATAGGAAAAAGGGGCCGCGAGCAGGGCCGCAAACTCCGCGCCAGTCTTGAGGCTGTTATCTTGCGGCCATGTTGGATGCAGCCCTGATCGAGAAACTGCTGGCCGAAGTGGCCCAGGAACCCGTGGATTCGCCCGAACAGGCCGAGGCCTTTCGCCTGGCCTATTTGAGCAAGAAAGGCCGCATTTCGGCGCTCTTCGATGAATTTCGCGCCCTGCCGCCGGAAGAGAAGCGCGCGCTGGGCCAACCGCTCAATGTGCTGAAGAAAGCTGCCGAGGAGCGATTCCAGGAGGCACAATCGGCCCAGAAGGCAGGTTCAAACGGCAAAGCCGACAGTTCGCTGGACCTGAGTTTGCCCGGTGTGCCCCATCAAGTTGGCAGCCTGCACCCCCTCACATTGGTGCGCCGCCAGATTCAAGACATCTTCGCCCGTCTGGGCTTTTCGACCTCCGAAGGCCCTGAGATCGAGGACGATTGGCACAACTTCACGGCCCTTGGCTTTCCGCCCGACCACCCGGCCCGCGAGATGCAGGACACCTTCTTTGTCGAGAAGGACCCCGACATCGCATTACGTACGCACACTTCCTCAGTTCAAATCCGCGTGATGGAAGCGGGCGCGCCGCCGTTCCGCACCTTAGGGATCGGCCGTGTTTACCGCAACGAGGCCATCTCGGCCCGGGCGCATTGTTTTTTCCACCAGGTGGAGGGCTTTTACGTCGATAAGAACGTCTCGATGCTCGACCTGCGCGATACGCTGATGCACTTCGTCAAGGAGTTCTACGGCGACCAGATCGGCATTCGCTTCCGCCCCTCGTATTTCCCCTTCACCGAGCCAAGCGCGGAGGTGGACATCAACTGCCTGATCTGTCACGGCGACGGCTGCAACGTGTGCAAACACACGGGCTATGTCGAGATCGGCGGGGCGGGGATGATCGACCCCGTTGTGCTGGAAAAGAGCGGCATCGATCCGAACGAATATTCAGGCTTCGCCTTCGGCATGGGCCTCGAACGGATGGCGATGCTGCGCTACCAGATTAACGACCTGCGCCTGTTCAGCGAGAACGACGTGCGCTTCCTCCGCCAGTTTGTGGGGGAGAATAAGTAGGGCCTACAACCCCTCGCCCAACCAGCCGGACCCCTCGACCTCGACGTAGCCCGCCGAATCAGTCTTAAAGGACTTGTCTTGCCAGTTGAGCTTCTGGCCCTGGGGCAACCACTTCTTCCAACCGCGTTGGATGGGCACCCACCGCCATCCGGGCGTGTAGACCACCACCGGCAAGCGGTTGTCCCACTGCAATTCGCGCGGGTCGTCGCTTTCCAAAATGATGCTGGCCGACTTCGCGCCTGTGGCCCGCAAGCGTTCGAGGGTTTCGTTCAAGGGGTCGGCGCGCGACCATTTCGAGAAGGGTTCCTGGTCGGCGAACTGGGCAACCAGTTGTTGGAGGATGTATTCGGGCGCACAAATCGCATCGATCTTACAGCCCAGGCGTTTGGCCATCGTTGCACCTTCTTTCAGGACGATGACCCGCGGGCTCCATTCCAAAAGTTGCAGGACCGTTTCGGTCAGCCCGGTGGGCGAGGCACCCAGGATGAGCGCGGGCTCCTGGTCGTCGCGGACGATGTGGTGGGAAGACATGAAGGCGAAGGTACGAGCCGCTTGCGAACCAATCGACAGGTTCGTAAGTTGGCACAACGACGAGGAGGCTTAGGGGTGCCCATGCCATCAACACGATGGACGGCTGAGATCACACCCTTGGAACCTGATGCTGTTCAGACAGCCGTAGGGAAAGCCTCGTGAAGTTTGCGCCACCGCGCGGCTTCCACCCCCAACTCTTCTCGCCGCCAATCAACAACGGATTCATCCGATGAGCGAGCGCGTTTCTACATCCACCCAGGTACTGGTCAACGACCAGCCGACTTTCTTGCCCGAGGCAGGCACCTTGCGTGCGCTGCTTGAAAGCCTGGGCCTGGCCGAGCAAAAAGGCATTGCCGTCGCCCTGGGCGATCAGGTGATCCCGCGCGGCATGTGGAGCGAAACGCAGCTCTCTGAGAATCAGAAAGTCACGGTCATTAAAGCGACGCAAGGGGGATAACATGAGAAAGGTCTATTGCATTACCTATGACCTCAAGATTCCCGGCAGGGACTATCAATCCTTATATGATGCCATTATGACATCAGGCGATTGGTGGCATCAAAGCGGATCGGTATGGTACATATACTCAACTAGAAGGGCAATAGATATTCTAAATCACTTAAGAATATTCACTGATTCAAATGATAAAGTTTTCGTAATCGAGGTGGGTAAAGACTGGGCAGGGATAAATTTCTCTGAGGAAGAATACAACTGGCTTAGGGCCCATATCTAACGATGGAATTGTTGAACCTTTTTATTGGTATTTCATCAATCGTTCTTGCGGTGGTATCAATTGTTCTGTCGCTCTATTTCTATTCTCAATCAAATAAAACCTTTAACAGGGCCCTTGAACTCAGTAAGGATATAGACAATGCTACCAAAAATCTCCAAACACTTTTCGACAAGCATTTTTCATCTCAGTTCGACTTAATTAAGTCGCACATGGTTACATATCAAGAACATTTTACGGGAAAGATGGGATCAAAGAGTCCTGTTGACTACACTCTTGAAGTTGTTTCAATGATAAGGTCCAAGGGTTCCGTTCCATTTTCCCAGTTGTGTATTGAATGTAATTTTGATAAAAAAATATTAGAGGATACGCTAAAAAAACTTGAAGAAAAAAATCTGATCGATAGGGATGATGATTATATATCTATGAAGACGAACAAAAGTGTCGCAAGTAGTAATACTGACGATTTCGTTGGCGTCTAAGACACCTGTTTTAACAATCGCACAACCATGCCCCGCCCCGAAAAAACCCCTCGCTAGCGCATACCCATGGAAATCTCCCACTTCTCCCAATTCGGCGACCTGCGGCCCAATTTGAAGCGGGCCCAATATGCCCGCCTCACGGTGCTGATCGCGCTGGCGATCACGGTGATTCTCAGCGTGGTTCAGATGAGCTTCCTAGGCGGCATCTACCAATCGGGTCCTGGGGCCATTCTGTCGATGGGCGGAGTGGTCGGCCTCGCGCTGCTAGTGGTGCTTGTCAGCATTGGTGTTTTCATCGCCCAGGCCATCCTCATCCTGCAATGGTTCCACCGCGCCGCCTGGAACAGCAAACGAATCGGCGAGACCCTCGGCTTCAAGATGACCCTGGAACCCGGTTGGGCTGTCGGCGGCTGGTTCATCCCCTTGGCCAACTACGTGTTGCCTTACTTGGTGGCTGCCGACATCCACAAAGC
>CAYGKP010000195.1:0-4567 GCA_964350605.1 uncultured Cytophagales bacterium | reverse complement strand
CGTCGGTTTCGCCGAGTTGTTGGGCCACGGCTGCATCAAATCGGTCGTGCAGTTGGGGGATGCGGGCGGGGTCCAGGCTGAGGCCCGCCGCATGGGCATGACCCCCGAATTTATCGAGCAGATCGGCGCAGGACTTCAGGGCTTCGTGCACGTTGACCCCCTCGACCGAACGGACTGAGCCGGTGGCCGAACCGGTGCCATCGCCCCCCAGAACAATCGTGGGACGATACCGCTGGTCCAGCAAGCGCGAGGCGACGATGCCCACAACGCCCTTATGCCAAGACGGATCGAAGACGACGGTCGTGCGGCGGTCCCATTGGGCTTCCAGTTGGGCGAGGGCCGATTCGGTGATGGCTTGTTCCAGCTCGCGGCGGTCGTTGTTCAGGGCGTTCAATTGAAGGGACAAGTCCATCGCTTGAGCGGGATCATCCGTGGTGAGCAGGGCCGTGGCGAGCGAGGCGTGTTCGAGGCGACCCGCGGCGTTGATGCGAGGGGCGAGGCCAAAAACAGCATCGCGGACGGTGGGGTCGTTCGCAATGGCAGCAGCTTCGAGCAGCGCACGGAGGCCAACGTTCCGACCCCCGCGCAGCCTGGCCAACCCTTCAGCGACGAAGGTGCGGTTCTCCCCTGTTAAGGGGACCAGGTCGGCGCAGGTGCCGACGGCCACTAAGTCCAGCTCCTCGTAAAGCCCTTCGGGGTCGAGGCCGTCCGCCTGGAAATAGCCTCGCAGCAACGTGAAGCCCACGCCCACCCCGCAGAGGTTCTTTTCGGGGTAGTCGCAATCGGCGCGCTTTGGATTCAGGACGGCAACGGCGGGCGGCAATTGGTCGGGCACCACGTGGTGGTCGCAGACAATGACATCGAGGCCTAGGGCCTTTGCCTCACTCAGTTGCTCACGAGCCGTGATCCCACAGTCAAGGGTAATCATCAACCCCGCGCCCCAGTCGATAGCATACTGGATGCCTTCCCGCGAAACGCCATAGCCCTCGCCGTGGCGGTCGGGTTGGTAGGTCGTGACCTGGGCTCCCAGGCGGTCAAGGACGCGGAAGAGCAACGCGACCGAGGTCGTCCCATCCACATCATAGTCGCCGTAGAGCAGAACCTTCTCGCCGGAGGTAACGGCCTTTTGAAGGCGGGGGATCGCTTCGTTCATCCCGGCCATCAAAAAGGGATCGGCCAGGGTGTCGAGCGAGGGGCGGAAAAAGGCCTTGGCCGCCGTGAAGTCGGTGATGCCGCGTTGGACGAGCAACCGCGCGAGGTAGTCGCTCACGTTGATCGCCTCGGCCAACTCACTAACCACCCCTGGGTCAGGGTCTTGGGCAACCAGCCAGCGGAAGTCGGTGGCATAGCGGGTGCGGGTGGGGTGCCGAAGACTGCCCATGACCGCCTAGTCTTCCTCGTCGTCCGAGATGTCTTCCTCCAGCAAACCCGGCGCAGCCTCGGCAATCGACTTGTTGGTTTTGGCCCCCAGGGCGCGCATTTGCTCGGCCCGGCGGATGAGGTTGCCCGGTCCTTCGGAGAGTTTACGCATCGCGTCCTCGTAGGCCTTTTGGCCTTGATCCAGTCGCTGGCCAATCTGCTGGAAGGTCTCCAAGAACCCGACGAATTTGTCGTAGAGTGCCCCCGCCCGCTCGGCGATGACTTGGGCATTCTGGTGCTGCTTTTCCTGCCGCCAGATGGAGGCCACGGTTTGCAGCGTGGCGAGCAAGGTCGTGGGGCTGACCAAGACGATGCGCTTGTCCCAGGCATAGCTGAACAGGTCCGGGTCGGCTTGCAGGGCGGTCGAAAAGGCCGACTCGATGGGCAAGAATTGCAGGACGAACTCGGGCGAATTCAAGCCGTCGGCGCGGTGGTAATTCTTTTCGCTCAAACTCTTGATGTGCCCACGAATTGAATCGGTGTGTTGCTTGAGCAGCTTGATTCTCATGTCGGCGTCTTCCTCGCGCATGGCCTGTTCGTAAGCGGTCAGCGACACCTTCGCATCGACGATCAGGTGTTTGCCTTCGGGCAGCATCACCACTACGTCGGGTTGCAGGCGTTGGCCCTCCTGCCCGCTGGTCGAGACCTGCACTTTGTACTCGCGGTCCTTGACCAGCCCGCTCCGTTCGAGCACGCGCTCCAAAATCACCTCGCCCCAGTTCCCCTGGGTTTTGCTCTCGCCTTTGAGGGCGCGGGTCAGGTTCGCGGCCTCGTCGCGCATCGTTTCATTCAGCGTCGAGAGGTGGACAATCTGCTCGCGGAGCGAAATGCCCTGTTCGCGGTTCTGGTCGAGCTTTTTTTCGAAGGCGGTGATCTTCTCGCCCAGCGGTTCGAGCACCAACCGCAATTTGTCGCGCTGCTCGGCACTGAGTTGTTGCTGGTTCTTCTGCATCACCTCGCTGGCCAAGACGGCGAACTCTGTTTTCATCCGGCCCTGCAGCTCTTCGAGGTACTGCTTTTGTTCTTTCAGGCGAGCATCCTGCGCCACGAACACTTCCTCGGCTTTCGCCAGGCGTTGCTCGGCAGTCAACAACGATTCGCGCACCGTGGTCAACTCCGCCTCCAACTTCGCCTTATCGGCAGCCAACAAGGTGGCCCGCTCCTCGGCGACAATCCGCGCGCGGTCGTCCTGCGCCGGGGCGCTTTTGCCAGACAGCTTAGCGATCAGGTAGCCGATCAAAAGACCGACAGCAAGACCGATGCCTAAGTAAATGAAGTCCATAATCTAGCGCGTGAGGAAGCTAAAGATAGTGGGTTGAAATGGAGAGCGCCCGGACCATTGGCCCGGGCGCTCCCGTCATGTTTTGCTGTTCAGCGATCTATTCCTCGATCATCTGGCCAGCTTCAAGGACCTCTTTGATGTCGACCCGTTTTCCGTCGCGATAGGACACGACCCAAGCACCTTTCACCCCCATGACGCGCAGGTACTACTTGAATTTGTCAGACTCCCAATACTCTTTGAATACACCCAAGGTGTACTTCATGGTGCCCGCATCGTCCACTTCGCCCGAGAAGCCGGGGTTATTTCCAAAGTATTTGGTGATGTCGAAGCCTTTGAAGGCACCCACTTGCACTTTGAAGACGACACCCACGTTGGGGTTGATACTCCATCCACCGGTCATCGGACGGTCAACGGGCTTGTCGGGCTTGGCTTTCAATTCGGCCACCTGCTCTTTCAAACTCGAGACTTCCGACTTGAGGCTGCTGTTGGACGACTCCAGGCCACTGACCTCTTGTTGAAGGGTCGAGTTCTCGCCACGAAGGCGATCACGCTCCTCAAGCAACCCCTTATATTCCATGGGATCTACGCTCTTAAGCTCCTTCTTCCACTTCTTTTCTTCTTTTTTCTCGGCTTTGGTTTTCTTCTTTTTCTTCTGGGCCATGGCCGGGTGCTGGGCACAGAAAATCAGGGCCAGAAGTAGGAGAACGGTTGAAAAGCGGATCATGCCAACGGTCGGTTATTCGGGGAAAGATACATAAAGCGGTAGAAATGGCTACTAATTGCCATAACTGCCGATTTGAAGCTCGTAATGAGCGACCGCCGCGTGGCGTTTGAAGCCAAGCAGCCAGACGTGCAGCACGCCGGGTCGTTTGTCGTCCCAATGCAGCATCGGGCCGTCCACGCCGATTTTCGAGGGATCGAGCACGCGGTTACCCTCGTCAAGGAGCAGGCCGTAATAGGTGCTGCGCGTCGAGGGGTTAGCCAGGGCATTCAAATAGGTCTGTTTGAACGGTGGCACGCCTACGCCCATGGCCCGGCCCCAGGCATCCGGCAAGCGCGAGACGGGCAACTTCGGCAAGCGATGAAGCAACAGCCCCCCAAATAAGATGCGGGTGGTTTGGCCGCGACGGTCCTTGATGACGATCTCAATTTCGCTCACTGTCTCGCCCGTTGGCGCCACTTTGCGACGCAAAAAGGCGTGGGGCGGTAAGGCGTTGAACCGCCCGGTTTCAACCACATAGGGGACGTTTTTGCGGTAGATCCCCGGATCGACAAACGAGGCGAACCGCGCCGAATCGATCTGCAAATCGGAAATGCGAACGGGGTTCAGCGGGTAAATGATGTTGTCGAACTTGAGTTGGTATTCGCCCACGCGGGGAAGGGTGTCGTCCAGGCTGACCACCGAGATGCTCCGCTCGTCAATGAGCGAACCGAGGGGCGTGAGGTCAACTGGCTGGGGCGTCTCGTCGGGCCGGGTGGTGAAGTAGTCGGGGAACGGCATGTCCTGCTCCCAATGGTTGCGCAGGCGGACGAGTTGCTGGTACAGGGTGTCGGGAAACGAGAACCAACCGTGATAAATGATCCGCTCGGTACCCAGCGAATCGGGCGAAAAGAGTTGGACCTCCCAACGTCCAGCGCCCAGGCCACTGTTGGCCAAATCAACGCGGGTGATGGGGTTGGGCGTTACCCCACCACTTTCGAGTGTTTGACTGTACTCGCGGAACTGGAGCTGGACGCGATTCCATTCCAGGCTGATGAGCGAGAGGCGTTCCAGCTTGGGGTTTTGGCTGGCCCGGTGAGGGGCGGTGGGGATCAGTTGTTCGACGCTGATGCTGTCGAGGGCGATCTGGGGGCTAGCCTCTTTAT
>CAYGKP010000194.1:0-4584 GCA_964350605.1 uncultured Cytophagales bacterium | reverse complement strand
AATGGCGCGCCGCTCGCATCCTCAGCACGTGATCCTACTTGCCTCAGCCAAAAACCGATGGGAACTCCCCTGGCACGTCCGAGTGCTTCGTTACCTACCAGTACATCGGGTAGTAAACCCCAGGCTATTGCCCCTAATCGGTGGGTTGTTGCGCCGAAAGCGGGTAAGCAAACAAAGTTTCGGCGTGCTCGACGAGATGTTCAAGGAAATGTCACCGCGCTTCGTGCGTTGGGGCATGGACCGCATCATCCGATGGAAACACACCGCGCCACACCCCGGTTGTCCGTGGACGCACGTTCATGGGAGCAAGGACCACGTGCTCCCGATCAAAAACATCACGGCCACCCAGGTCATCGACGGGGGCAACCACTACCTCAACCTCGAACATCATGACAAAGTCAATCAGATCATTGCCCAAGAGGCCGCTGGCGCTAGTTCTAATCCTCTGGGGGCTTAGCGGCTGCTCGGCCCAGAACCTGCCCGAGCTAAAAGCGGGCGACCTAATCTTACAAGACGCGCCTTCGGGTCAATCGGCGGCCATTCGGTTGGCTACTGGGTCGGAGTACACCCACGTTGGGATTGTGCTGGAAAAGAACGGTGAATTGGTCGTGTACGAGGCCGTGGGTCCGGTCAAGATTACTTCGGTCAAGAAGTACATCAAGCGTGATGCAGATGGGCCGATCACGATTCTTCGTTTTGTGGATCAGGCTCGATTGGAGGTAGGTGGCTTGGACTCACTGGAAGCGGTGGCCGAAGCCTATATGGGGCGGCCCTATGACGTCTTCTTCGATTGGGACGAGGAGAAACTCTACTGCTCGGAGTTTGTGTGGAAGGTCTACCAGAAAGGGTTGAACGTCGACCTGGTGGGGCTTCGCCCGTTGCGGGACTATCATTTGGACAGCCCCGAAGTCCTCGAAAAAATCCAAGAGCGATATGGCGAATCCGTACCGCTCGACCAGCTGATGGTGGCCCCCTCCGACTTGCTTTCGAGCCCTTACTTGCAAATCGTGACCGAAAACTGAGCCAAATCATCGCTTGGCGAGGTCCTACCGTATATATTGACGGATTGGACAGTAAGGCAAGCATGCAAAAGTGGGAGACACGTCCGGCGCTGGTCGCCGACGACGTATGGCTAGAAGCAAACGAACAGGACGTCAAGGACCGAATCAGTCGGTTTTACCTGACGCTGGAGGACATTGACGAGCGGTATGGGTCGCTCGAGGCCTATGCTGCGGCGCACGACATTTTCGGGTTCCACTACGACAAAAAGCGCAAGGGCTGGCTCTACCGCGAGTGGGCCCCGGCGGCGCACCAGTTGTACCTAACCGGGGACTTCAATGGCTGGAACCGAACGAGTCATCCGCTGGCACGCAACGAGTTTGGTGACTGGGAAATTTTCTTGCCAGATACACCCGATGGCCCACAACTGAAGCACGAGCAGCGGGTGAAGGTGAACGTCCTGGCCGATAACGGCTCGCACGACCGCATTCCCCCCTACATCCGCCGGGCCATCCAGGACCCCAAAAGCCACGACTTCTCGGGCCAAATCTGGGCACCAGAAAAACCCTTCAAGTGGAGCGATACGGGCTTCAAAGTCAACCCCGGCCAAGCGCCGTTCATCTATGAGGCGCACTTGGGCCTTGCGACCGAGAACGAGGGCGTGGGCACTTACAGCGAGTTCGCCGACAACGTCTTGCCGCGCATCGAGAAGTTGGGCTACAACACCGTCCAGCTAATGGCCATTCAGGAGCACCCGTACTACGGCTCGTTTGGCTACCACGTTTCGAACCTCTTTGCGCCCACCTCGCGCTTCGGCACACCCGAGGACCTCAAGTACCTGGTCAACAAAGCCCACGGCCTGGGCATCGCGGTCATCATGGACATCGTCCATTCCCACGCGGTCAAGAACCTGGCCGAGGGGCTCAACCTGTTCGATGGCAGCGACAGCCAGTATTTTCATTCCGGCGCGCGGGGCTATCACGACGGTTGGGATTCCTTGTTGTTCGACTATGGAAAGGAGCCCGTGCAGCGCTTTTTGCTCTCGAACGTCAAGTATTGGTTGGAAGAATTTCACTTCGATGGCTTCCGCTTCGACGGGGTGACTTCGATGATGTATTTCCATCACGGGAACATCGCCTTCGATCATTACGACCGCTACTTCCGCGACGGCGTGGAGTGGGACGCGATCCTCTATTTGCAACTGGCCTGCGAGGTGGCGCACCGCATGCGGCCCGATTCCTTGATGATTGCCGAGGACATGAGCGGCATGCCCGGTCTGTGCCGCAAGCAGGAGGAAGGCGGTGTCGGCTTTGACTATCGCCTGGGGATGGGCTTGCCCGATTATTGGATCAAGTTGCTCAAGCATAGCCGCGATGAGGACTGGAACATCCACCAGATCTGGGCGACGATGACCAACCGCCGCTACAAAGAGAAAACCATTGCCTACGCTGAGAGCCATGACCAAGCCTTGGTCGGCGATAAGACCTTGGCCTTCTGGTTGATGGACAAGGAGATGTATTGGCACATGGACAAAGCGGACGACAATCTGGTCATTGATCGGGGGATCGCGCTGCACAAGCTGATCCGCATTGTGACGATGGTGCTGGGAGGCGAGGGCTACCTCAACTTCATCGGCAATGAGTTCGGCCATCCCGAGTGGATTGACTTCCCGCGCGAGGGGAACAATTGGTCCTACAAGTATGCGCGTCGCCAGTGGTCGCTGGTCGACAACGAGGAGCTGAAGTACGAGTGGCTCAACGAGTTCGACGCGGCGATGGTCCGGTTGATGAAGGAGAACCACGTACTGGAATCGCCCATTGCCCAGCAGCTAAACATGGACGAGGCGAACAAAACGATTGTCTGCGAGCGGGCGAACCTGGTTTTCGTCTTCAACCTGCACCACCACAATTCGATCCCCGATTACAAGTTCAACGTGCCCGAAGGCATGAAAGGGAACTATCGGCTCATCCTGAATTCGGACCGCAAGGAATTCGGCGGCTTCGGTCGCGTGGACGACTCGATCGACTACAAAGTCACCAAAGGCCAGCTATCGGTCTACGCCACGAACCGCACGGCGCTCGTGTTTCAGAAGGTGAGTTAGATGAAATGGCTTTTCTGGCCCAAGTCAATCGATTACATCGGCCGCAGCCAGATGAGTCAGAAGGAATTTATTGAGCGACTTGGAAAGGGCCACAACTTAGAAGGGTTTGATGATCCGCCGGGGCTTGTGGGGTATCGTCTCCACTTGTTATCACATTTAGATGAATATTTCGAGTTGGAGCGCGGGCGCCATAGACGCTTCTGGTTGTTTCAACGGGAGCGAAAAATTCCCATTTCCGGAATTGTGGATCGAGATTCTGATGGCCGCGCACTTGTGCGCGTTTCGGTGGGTGGATATCTCTGGGGCACCCTTGATTTCTCTTACCCCGCGGTCTTGGGGACGTTGATTGTGATTCTTCCCGAACGATCACCGATCTGGGTGCCGTTATTGGTGGGACTTGTGGGTACCGTTATCGGCTATGTGGTATTCAGTTGGAACTACAATGAAGCAAGGCGAACTATCGAGGTTGGCTTGGAAAAGCAGTTGGGACTTCAATTGGAAAGATTAGAGGGGTTAGACCCAAATCGACCTTCGTCATGATAACTGAGTAGCTTCTTAATTTGATGCCATGCCGACCTACTACTACCCCCAGAAAACGCCCTACACCGCCCTGGCTCCCGGCACGCCCGAAGGGGTGATCGGCTTCCTGCAGGAGAACACCCGCAAGGAGAACTTCGGCACTGTCATGGTCGGTGAATGGGTCGAGAAAGTGCCTTTTCTGGGGAAGGTGGAAGGCAACACCTTCCGCATCCAACCGAAGACGCGGTTCTTCACCATCGGCGGCGGCGTGTTCGACTCCCAGGCGGAAGGCACCGTCGAACCCGGGCCGTCGGACAACCAAGCACAACTTCGCTTCGAATTCGGGCGGCTCACCTGGCGGGGCCGACTTTCCCTTTGGGCTACCTCGTTCCTGTTGCTGGTATTTCTGGTCTCCACCCTTTCTTTCAGTGGTGCCGGATTCGCCCTGCCATTTTTGCTCGTAGTGATTTTGCTCCAGTACGGCTTCTTCCTGCTGTTCTACAACCTAAGCCGTCGCAAGATGCTGGAGCTCATGACCGACAAGCTGCTGCTCACCGAGTTGCAGATCGTCGAGAAACCAAGCGAGGAACGCAAAAGGTTAGCGGACGCGTAACACCGGGCCATTGGAAGTCCGCCGCTTGGTGCGTAGACTTCTGAAATGATACCCTGGACGACCCGCTATACTGCGACCGCCGGTTGCAACACCACCGACTTTGCCGCGCTGATCGAGGAGAAATCCGAGAAGACCGTCATCGGCACCCACCAGACGATCTCGCGTGAATTCCTGCCGCCGCCTCCACCCTTTAAGGGCTGGGTAAAAGACGGAAAGTTCCGGCTCTATAAGTACCCACGTTCGTTTTTCACCTTTCAGAGTGGGGCCTTCGATTCGGCGGTGAAGGGGACCTTCGGCCCAGGCCGCACACCAGGTACCACCGAGGTAAAGCTGCGCGTCGGCATCTGGGGCT
>CAYGKP010000193.1:0-4593 GCA_964350605.1 uncultured Cytophagales bacterium | reverse complement strand
TGGTGGCCAGCAGTTCATCCGCTTCTTCGACTTCGCGGACTTGCCGCATTTTCTCGATCACTTGCCTTCGGGCGAACGTGAACGCCTCCAAAGCCGCATCGACCGAAAGCAAGCGAAAGGCAAAGCCCTAGACATGGACCTGCGCATGTTGGTCCATCCGGTGCGGCGTACCTCGACGGGCTATCTGGTGATTGCCGAATCGTACTACCCGACCTATCGCACCGAATATCGGACCTACTATTACCAGGGCTCTTTTGTAAATCGACCCATCCGCGTGTTCGACGGCTGGCGGTTTTCGCATGGCGTGATTTCCAGTTTCACCTTGAAAGGCGACTTGCGTTGGGCCAATCAAATCAACTTACACGATGCGCGCAGCTACTTGCTTCGTCCACGGTTGCGGGTGCGTGCCGCAGGCGATACGGTCGAATTGGTAACAGCCTCGGGTCCGCGCATCCAGCGCAAAATCATCGCCGGTGAGCAGGTGCAAAGTGAGCAGGACGGCTTCCTTCTTCCTCCCGCCGACAGTAGCGCACAAGTCAAGTGGGCCAGTGTGTTGGATGTCCAGCCGTGGTTCGGCCACTACCTTTTGGGCTTTGGGGTGGAGCAGGTCAAAGATGAGGCCGGCAGGGAGCGTCATTTCTACCTAAGCCTCATCGATCCGCGGGCCGTTCGGTAGCCCGGGATTTTTCGCGTACTTTTGAGCCGTGCCCATGACGCGGCGACTCATCCTCGACCAGGGCCAATTGCAGATTACGCTGGCCCGGCTCGGTGAACAACTCATCGAGAACCACGGGGATTTTTCCCAAACCGTACTGCTCGGCCTCCAACCACGGGGCACCCTGCTCGCCCGTCGCCTGCAAAAGGAACTGGAAGCCAAACTGGCCCGGGCCATCCCACTGGGCGCACTCGACATCACCTTCTTTCGCGACGATTTCCGCCGCCGCGATTCGCCCATCAAGGCCAACGCCACCAACGTCCCCTTCATCATTGAAGGCAAACGTGTGGTCCTGATCGACGATGTACTTTTCACCGGTCGCTCGGTGCGCGCGGCGCTCGATGCGATGACGGCCTTCGGTCGTCCGCTGGATGTGGAACTGCTCGCCTTGATCGACAGGCTTTACACCCGCGAACTGCCCATCGAATCCACTTACGTGGGCCGCGAAGTCAACAGCATGTTATCCCAACGGGTCAGCGTCGAATGGGCCGAGCAAGATGGACATGAAGAGGATGCCGTGTGGCTGATCGATCAAAGCGACGAGAAGAAGTAAATGAGTAGCCTCTCGACCCGCCACCTGCTTGGAATCAAAGACCTCACGGAGGCCGATTTGCAGCTCATTTTCGAGACCGCCGAGCAATTCAAAGAAGTGCTGCAACGCTCGATCAAGAAGGTGCCTTCGCTGCGCGATTTGACCATCGCCAACGTCTTCTTCGAGAACTCGACGCGCACGCGCCTCTCCTTTGAATTGGCCGAAAAGCGCCTCTCTGCCGACGTGGTCAACTTCTCGGCGGCCAGTAGTTCGGTGAAGAAGGGCGAGACCCTGCTCGACACGGTCAACAACATCTTGGCCATGAAGGTCGACATGGTGGTCATGCGCCACAGCAGCGTGGGTGCGCCACACTTCCTGGCGAAACACGCCAAAACCCAAGTGGTCAACGCGGGCGACGGCACCCACGAGCACCCGACCCAAGCCCTTCTCGATGCCTTCTCGATGCGCGAACGGGTGGGCGATCTGGCCGGAAAGAAAGTCTGCATCTTCGGCGACATCCTGCACTCGCGGGTCGCGCTCTCCAACATTTTCTGCCTGATCAAATTGGGCGCCGAGGTAAAGGTCTGCGGGCCGAAAACCTTGATTCCCCCGCACATCACCAGCCTGGGCGTGGGGGTCGAGCTCAATGTGGCAAATGCCCTTGCCTGGTGCGACATTGCCAATGTCCTGCGCATCCAACTGGAGCGCCAAGAGGGGGCCGTTCCCTACTTTCCCTCGCTGCGCGAATACGCGATGCACTTTGGGATCACCAAAGAGCGCGTCGAGGCGGCGGGCAAGGAAATCCTGATCCTGCACCCCGGGCCGATCAACCGGGGGGTGGAGATTACCTCCGAGGTGGCCGACAGCGAGAACGCCATCATCCTCGATCAGGTCGAGAACGGCGTCGCGGTCCGCATGGCCGTACTCTACCTGCTGGCAGGGGCGACAAATTAGTCTTTCAACTTCCGGGTAAACAGGTCGATCAGCGCCTGATTGGCGTTCGAGGGGTCGGGCAAGGTGCCGTAACCCGAATAGATGCCGAAGGCATCCTCGTGATAGCTGTGATAGGTGAAGTGGATGCCCTTCTCGGCGAAGATGTCCAGCACGTCTTCTACCCACTGAAGGCCGCCCTTTTCGTTCTGGAAACAATCCTTGTAGAGCCCAAACTCGCCACACCACACCGGGCGGTTCTGGGCGTTCGGATAGGCACTTAAGAAGTCCATCTTGGCGGCGAGCATTTCTTTGCTGCGGGTTAAGACTTGGCCATCAACCTCCTCAAAGTCCAAGCGGATCTGCGCGAAGCCACCCGGCGGCACATCCTCGGTTTTCACCCATCCAATGACTTGATAGCTGTACCCCTGCTTCGCTGCGAAGGCATAGGCCACGCCGACCAAGCTGGCATCGCCCTCGCTGCCTTCCAGCACCAAGCAACCGAGCTTGTTGTGCCCAGCCCCGAAGTCATAAGCCGCCTTGCCCGAGCCGTTCTGGCTCCAATAGTACCACCCGCCAAACTCCTTGGGGTCGATCATCGGCCAACGGCGCGACTCCTTACCCGAGGGGTCAAATTCGATGACCTCGATCTCGTCGAAGTAGGCGGTGCCACCCATCAGTCCGCGTCCGACCAGGGCCGGCTTGCCGAGTTCCAAGGCAGGGTTTGACACCTTGAACTTGACACCGGTCAATTTGGTCCAACCAGTTGTGCCGCCCAGCTTAGGGTTCTCGAAGGTGCCGATGCGCCATTCCGTCGGGCCGCTGACTTCCACTTTGTTGGGGTCCGGGTAGGCCCCGCCTTCGCCCATGCCAGTCCAAGAAGTGTTTTGATGGCTGTATTCATGCGGATCGTAAAAGTGGAAAGTGTAGGCGCTGTTCTCGTCTTGAAGGGGGAAGAAGTTCGCGTTCTCGTTCAGCGTCCATTGGCCGTTGATGGCGTTGACCCGTTCGACGAACAGCAGGTGTTTTGAGTCGACCACGCGGATGGCTTTCGTGATGCGCCGCGAGAGGTTCTGCCATTGGTCGATGGACTGGGTCACCACCGGCTCGTTGAGTAGGTCGTAGGCCGCGATGGTTTTCTCGTCTTTGTACCGCTCGGCGATCGAGGTCCACAGGTCGATGAGGGCGGCTTGGTTGCCGGGGTTGTTCCAGAGTGCACCGCCTTCGTTGTTCGACTGAAAGCCACCGGGCGGCACGTGCATGTTGAGGATCAGGTAGACACCGTTCGCCTTGGCCCAAGCCACGTTCTCGTCGAGCCATTCGAAACCTTTGCGGGGGTCTTGAAAGGTGACGTGGTTCATGTAAAAGCGCACCACGTTCATGCCCATGTCTTTCACCCTTCCGTAGTCCTTCTCGGTGTGGTGGGTGTAGGGGAGGACTTTGTTGGTCCACACCTCGTTGCCGAAGCAAACGCCCTGAAACAGCAGCGGTTGGCCCAGGGTGTCGAGAATCTGGGTGCCGTCGCGGTGCACGAAGTTGTTTTGCGCCTGAGCGGAAAGGAAAGAAAGAACGAGCAGGAGGGTGGCCAGGTGACGCATGTGAAAAGAGGGAGAGTTAGTCGACGGATTTTCTAACGTACTGGGCCGCAAATCGTTCGCCGGTCCAATGGTACTTGCTCTGGGTTTCCCCGTAGTAGTCGCCGTCCTCTTCCACGTGGATGATGGTTACGTAGCCCGGCTTGCCGTCTTCGTGGCTCGGCCAAATGATCTCATCGGTGGACGAGAAGCCGTCGCTCACCCATCCGGCCTGAAAGGGTTGGTCTAAGGTCTCATTGATCCAGGTGAAAATCACATCACCCTCCCACAGGCCGCACTCGCCGGGGTTGGGCGTGAAGAGGGAAATGATCTTGGGGGAGCCATCGAAATTGTTGGATTCGTCGATGACCCGAAGTTCCTGGCCCGCGGAGTAGTAGCCGTCCATCGCATTCGGAATGTAGAAGGTCGCCGTGTCGAGCAGCGTTCTTTTGTCGACAATCTTGGCCAGCCCTGCGGCTTCGTCGCTCCGCAGATCGTAGCCAAGTATCAGCCATTTCCCTTCGTCAAGCTCCATTTCCAATTCAGGCAATAGCCCACCCCAGATGAAGCCCGTGGTCCATTCGCCTTTCTCGGGATCAACAAAGCGTACCCGTGCCCAGGGGTGTGGCAAGGGGCCGATGACTTTTTGCGGGCTGGTCCAGGTGGGATCGTCAACCACAATGGGGTAACCGATGGAGAGAGTGGCTACAACCTCGCCCGAGGTGTTGGGGGCCGAGCGCACGCGTACGTTGTCGGCGAACAGGTGGACGTAGTCCGCGGGGTCTTGGGCCTGGGCGAAGCCACAGACCAGGAGCGAAAAAAGAAAGAGTGCGAGCCGTTTC
>CAYGKP010000192.1:0-4746 GCA_964350605.1 uncultured Cytophagales bacterium | reverse complement strand
TACCTACAGCGGCGAAGCTCTGCCCATCGACGGGATGGGGTTGATCTCGCTGGTGGGGCGGTTGAAGGAAAAGGAGGCGGGGGCCTACGAATACCTCTACACGAAGCTGCGCGCGCCGCTGGTGCCGGGTCGGCGGTATCGTTTCCAAATCCAGGCGACGCTTGGGAAGAGCGATTTGTTTGGCTGCATCGCTGTTGACGGGTGGGGGATTTCGCTCGGCAAAGCTGAGCCCGAACAGTCGGGATGGAATCGCGTGGTGGTGCCGGACGCGCAAATCGTCTTCGTGAGCACCGAACCGCTTGGCACGACCGATTGGTACACCTACGCGGTGGAGTTTGTCGCCGAGACGGAGGCCGAGTACCTGATGCTGGGCAACTTCATGGCCCGCGCGGAGCAAAAGGAGTTCAACATCTTCAGGGCGGCGTGTCGCAACAAAGGCACCGCGCTACTCTTCTTCGATGGGGCCAGCCTGGTACCCACCGACGATCCCGACCTGCTGCTCGCGCTCGCCGAGGAAGAGCCCGAACCCGTCCGCAAGCCGGAACCGAAACCTGAGCCCACAACCGACACAGTTCCCGAAACCAAGCCCGCGCCGCCCGCCGATGGCTTGGAAGCCATGCGTTCCAAGGAAGCCCCGCGCACCTTCCTGGGCCGGACCATTGTGAGGCAGGGCGACATCGCGATGCCCGAAGGCGACATCGTCCTTGACGTGTGGGACAACCTGATCGTCGACGGCGACACGGTTTCCTTGCAGTTCAATGGCGAGTGGCTGCTCGAGAATCACATGGTCTCCAAGAAGGTGGTCAAGATCCCCATCCACATCGACCCGGCGAAGAACAACTTGCTCGTGCTCCATGCCCATAACCTGGGTTCGATGCCGCCCAACACCGCCGAGGTGGCCTACACCGACGCGGCGGGCAAACGCCACATCCTGACCATCCGCAGCGACATGGAAACCTCCGGCGCCATTCGCTTTACACCGGAAGTGGGTGGGGAGTAGGGGAAATAGCCCCCTTTGTCAAGGGGGCAGCGAAGCTAGAAGAGCGAAGCGGGGGTTGTCAATGAGCCATGATTACTGGTCAGGCAACTGATATATGGTTAACTGGCCCTCTTCTTGCTATTATTACTCCATGATCCGCTCTCTCGCTTTTCTCGTGCTGCTGGCCCCGCTGAGCCTCCACGCCCAAAACCTGATCCCCAACCCGGGGTTTGAAAACTACATCACCGCCCCGCGCGACGAAGGCGACTTCAACCTGCGCGACTGGTTCAACCCCAACCCCACGGGCGGCAGTTGGCCACAATCGACCCCCGCGCACCTGCACAAAAACGGCACGGGCAAAGGCAACTGGAGCGTCGACCACTTCGGCCCCAAGATTCGTCCCTACAAAGGCGACGGCTTGATCCTGCTCGTGGTGCGCAACAACAGTAAGGACAATTTCCGCGAGTACGCCTCGGTGAAGCTGACCTCGCCTCTGGTGGTGGGCCAGAAGTACAAACTGACTTTCCAGGCCAGCTTGGGCGAAGGGCGCATGTATGGCTGCAAGCGCGTGGACGGCTGGCGGGCTGGCTTCACGGTCGACAAGCCGCGCCAATACGATGCCGAGGTGATCGGCGATGCGACCTGGCAGTACGTCACCCTTGCGGAGGGCGATGGTCGGATGGGCCAAACGCGCTGGACCGAATACACTTTCGAATTCACTGCGACCAAGCCATCGGGGTACATGACCATCGGGAGCTTTCTGTCCGATGCGGGCCAGGACTGGAAGGATTACACCTCGGATTGCAAGTACAACGACATTGCCCTGCTCTTGTTCGACGAAGTCTACTTGGTGCCGATTGGCAGCGTAGAGGCCAAGGTGGACTTGAACGGGAACAAGTAGGCGCGCCACTCGTCCCTGGCCCAAATCTTGCAACACTTTGAGGGTGATCCTTTTGGTGAATCGTTTGTTACCTTAGCGATGATGTCAAAAGTTTCGGTCCTTCTTCTTTTTCTTCTGGCAGGTAGCCTGACCCTTCAGGCTCAGAACCTGGTGCCCAACGGCGGCTTCGAGGATTTCAAGTCCGCCCCGAATTCCGACGGCGACATGGACATTCCTGGTTGGTTCAACCCCAACCCAACGGCCACTGGCTGGCCCAACTCGACACCCGACCACTTGCACTCGAAAGGTTCGGGCAATGGCAACTGGAAGAACAGCTACTTCGCTGAGTTGCCCCCCAAGGCGGGCCAAGGCTACGTTGGTCTGGTCGAATACAACCCCAACAAAGACGACTTCCGAGAGTACGTGGCCGTCGAACTGACTTCGCCTTTGGAAGTGGGGCGCACCTACACCTTGACCTTCTACCTGGCCAAAGGGCTGGGGCGCTACTATGGCTGCGAGAAGGCGACAGGCTTTGGGATCTACCTGGGGGAAGATCGACCGTTGCAGGACGACTCTGAGCCGCTGCGCAAGTTCAAACCGATGTTCGAACTACCAGAGGCGTTCGGCACGAAGGATTGGACGGAATTCACCTTCACCTTCGAGGCGGATAAGCCGCATAAGTACCTGATGTTGGGCAACTTCCTCAAGGACAAAGACCAAGAGACGGACAAGTTCACCGACTGCTCAGACCCCTTTGTGATCACATTCCTCGACGAGGTGTCGCTTACCCCTGGTGAGAAGAAGTTCGTGCCCGAGCCTATGGTCGTGGCCGTTGAAGATCTGCCTGAAGGGGAGGAGGAACGCGAGCTGGCTGCCATGAAAAGCAAAGACGCGCCGAAGACCTTTATGGGCCGCGAGATTACGCTTAGCGAGGACGTGGGAGTCCACCTAGATGAAATCACCCTGGAAATCTGGGACAACCTGATTGTCGACGGCGACACCATTTCGCTGCAGTTCAACGGCGAATGGCTGCTCGAGAACCACATGGTCTCGAAGACAAAAGTGAAGATCCCAATCAAGATCGATCCGTCGAAAAATAACCTCCTCGTCCTCCATGCACACAACCTGGGTCGCATGCCGCCCAACACCGCGGAGATCGCCTTCGTGGACAAAGCGGGAAAACGCCAGGTGTTGACCATCAAGAGCGACTATACCACCTCTGGGGCGATCCGCTTTACGCGGGAGGAGTAACCTTTCATGATTCACCGCATCGGAACGGCGCTGCTGTTTCTTTCCTCGGTTATCGGCCCGCTTTTCTCCCACAACCAGACTACTCTTGTGCCCAACGGCAGCTTCGAGTTGGTCGAAGTCATTCCCCAGAACGCCAGCACCTTCCGGCCCGAAGGCTGGTGGAACCCCAACTCACTTGTCGATGGGTACGACGGTCGAGTGACTGAGGCCATCCGCTCGGGTGCCATTGACCGCGACCAACGCGGGGTCTACCCAACGCCCGATCACCTGCACGCCCGAGGGAAGAAGAAGGGCAGGCCATGGCACAAGCAATACGGTTTGCGCGGCGCGGCCCCGCTGCCTCGAAAGCATACGTTCCTGCGGGGGAAGGGCCGCTATCCCTTCCGAGGTTCGCGGGACGGCGAAGCGCTGGTGGGACTTTACGAGAGCTATCCGGTCATCGGAGCGGGCGACCAGATTTACGCGGGGCGCGAGTACATCAGTTGCGAGTTGAACGAAGCCCTTGTACCCGGCCAGTTCTACAAGATCACCGTTTGGGCCTTGCGGCCTGCGGGGCGCAAACAAAAAGCAGGCTTGCAGTCGGTCAGTGGGTTTGGGGCCTTGCTCAGCGAGGAGAAGCCCAGCCAAGCCGAAGCCAAACCCCTGGACACACCCGGCCAGCGGCTGCTTTTCACCCCCAAGTCGCTCTCGTTCTTTCAAACCGAATGGACCCCATTAACGATCGTCTTCCAAGCCGACGCGCCCTCGAAGTATTTGACCATTGGCAATCTCTTGGCAGCGAGCGACCAAACGCCCTGGCGCTACGCCGACGAGCGCAACCGTTGCAAGCGGTGCCAATACGCCGCCTACCTGGCCCTGGATGAGGTGACCATGGTACCACTCGCGGCCGAAGGCGTCGACTCGCTGGTGTATAATGGCCCGGTGGACGAGCGCGTCCAGCAGCCCGCTCGGTTCCTTTTTGAGAAAGAGTGGCTTACGCCCGATCCGATGGGCGCACCGGCCACGCGTGTTTTGGGCCGGCGGATTCACCGGGTCATGCTGGTCGAAATGGAAGCCCGAACGATCGACCTGCGGTTGCGCTCGCCCAAATCGCTGCGGGTCAGCTTGGTGTTGGAAGACAAAGTAGTCGCCAGCCACCTGACAGTTGGCACAGAGAATGGCGAGCCCATCGCCTTGACGTTTCCAGAGAAAGAAGAAGAGGGGCTGGCAAAGGCACTGATGTCCGGCACGCCCCTTTCCTTGGGATTCTTCATTCATGAGGCGAGTGGGGCAGGGCCCATCAAGCTGGACTTCTCGCTCCAAGACAAAAACGGCACCGAGAGCGAGATGGGCCAGATCGTGGCCGACGGTCATGCGTTTTATCAGCTTCGGTTGGTCCATGTGCCAGTGGGTACTAAGCTGCGCAAGAAGGCCACCAAGCGAGCCACTGGTGAGAAATACCCCCTGGTCTTGCCCGAACAACAGCAGCAAGCTCCCTATGCCCATTAACAGGTTCGTGACCAGTTGGCACGAAATTGGTCTCTATCGTCGTTGAATCGTAGATTGGGCGATTCCCTGATCTCAATAGCCCTCATTGTGGCGGCCCCTCGGATAGGATGGGGGGGGGGCTTCTGGTTGGGGGGGTGGCCTTTTTGGT
>CAYGKP010000191.1:0-4778 GCA_964350605.1 uncultured Cytophagales bacterium | reverse complement strand
GTTTAAGAACAAGGTGCTAATTTCGTCCCAATCCCCTTCACCCCGATGCAAACCGTTCTAATCGCCATTGGCCTGGTAGCCGTCTTCTTCGTTTTGATGTCCGTTCGGATCATCTTCTTGAAGAATGGCCAATTCAAGGGCACCTGCGCGAACCAGAGCCCGTTCCTGAAAAATCAGGGCGCGACGTGTGGGTACTGCGGGAAACCCGCGAACAGTTGCGAAAACGAAGGCGGGGACAACAAAACGGAAGTCGAGCGCGTGATGGATCGCGCCTGACCGCTGGACCAAAAACCAACCTTCTCTTGACGCTTATTACCTCGATTTCGGGGATCCGGGGTACCATTGGTGGTACTCCCTCGACTGGACTGACCCCTCCCGATCTGGTCCGCTTCGCGACTGCTTATGCGCGTGCGATGGGGGCCCCTGAAAAGAAACTGACCATCGTGGTCGGTCGCGACGCGCGGCCTTCGGGACCGATGGTCCAGAGCCTGGTCACGGCCACCCTCCAAGCGATGGGCGTGAACGTCATCGACCTGGGTATGGCCACCACGCCGACCGTCGAGATGGCCGTTCCGCACCACAACGCCGACGGAGGGATCATCTTCTCGGCCAGCCACAACCCGGTGCAATGGAACGCACTGAAATTATTGGATGCCTCGGGTGAGTTCTTGTCGGCGGAAGCCGGGAAGCGCATCCTGGAGTTGGCCGCAGACGACAAGGCCGAGTACGTGCCCGTCAAAGAACTTGGGAAGATCACCGAGGACAAAAAAGCCCTCGAACGCCACATCAAGGCCATTTTGGCCCTGCCTCTGGTCGACAAGGAAGCCATCTCGAAAGCCGACTTTTCGGTCGCTGTGGATGCTGTGAATTCGATTGGCGGCGTGGCGATTCCGGCGCTGCTTGAATCACTCGGTGTGGTCCGCGTGACCAAACTGAACTGCGAACCCGACGGCCAATTCGCCCACAACCCAGAGCCCCTGCCCGAGCACCTTCAGGAAATCCACCAACTGATGGAGAAAGGCGACAACGACTTGGGCGTTGTTGTCGACCCCGATGCGGACCGCTTGGCCTTCATCACCGAGACGGGCCGCTACTTCGGCGAGGAATACACCCTGGTGGCCGTCGCTGATTACGTGCTCCAAAACACCCCGAGCCCCACGGTCTCGAACCTCTCGTCGACCCGCGCCCTGCGCGACATCACCGAGAAACACGGGCAGGCCTACCACACCGCCGCCGTTGGCGAGGTGAACGTGGTCGGCCAGATGAAAGCCGTCGGCGCGAAGATTGGCGGCGAGGGCAACGGCGGGGTGATCTACCCCGAACTGCACCCGGGCCGCGACGCGCTGGTCGGCGTGGCGCTCATGCTGACCTACATGGCCAAAAGCGGCAAGTCGGCGGGGCAACTGCGTGCTTCGTACCCCGAGTATGTGATCTCGAAGAACAAGATCGAGCTAGATGCCTCTGTGAACCTCGACGGGGTGCTGGATGGCCTGGCCAAAAAGTACGCCCGCGAGACGATCAACCGGATTGATGGGCTCAAGATCGAGTTCGAGCGTGATTGGGTGCACCTGCGCCGCTCGAACACCGAGCCGATCATCCGCATCTACGCGGAGTCCGACAGTCCGACGAAAGCCGAAACCCTGGCCCGCAAACTGATGGCGGATGTGCAGGAGGTGTTGACGGTGGAGGCCTAAGCGTGGCCGAGGCTGCGCCTCCGCCGCACACCCCCGTTCTCGCGAAGCGAGAAATCACATTTTATTACGCGGACCCGACTACCTGTGCGCCCCATGATAAAGTGATGCTGTTAAAACCACGAAGGGCGCGCCGGGAGCCTTGATTTTTGGTTCTTTTCATCAAGGAAAAGAAAGAGCGTGTTCCGCTAGACATGAAGTAGCAAGCGTACAAGCCATGCGCCCAGAAGACAACGTTTGACTTTGCGATTGAGGCTTAGGGCCTCTCACTGTAGGTTCTAACGACCCACTTGCCTTCCTCGAACATCCCTCGTTCATGGACCTGCCACTGGTCTTGTGAGCGTTTGAAGGTATGAGAGAGAATTCTGAGCGATGAGGACGACTGGTCATTCTCAGCAGCAATGCCAGCTTGCGCGGCTTCCTTGCTGTCGTAGTAAATGATCCGCAACTCATCCGCCTCATATTCGCTCCCCAAGGAATGAACCAAGTCATAGGACCAGCGGTCAAAATCCTTCTCAAAGGAGATGATGCGTTCCTCGTGAAAGCACAGCGGAAGGCTATCGAAGTAAAAAACGAAATCGTACCCAACCTCTGATTTCGGATGTAATACGGGCGGCGTCAAACTGCAGTCTTCATAGGTTCCAAAGCATGCGCTCAGTAGCACCGCAAGCAAACCAAGGGTCAATTTTTTCATATCTCAAGCTAACACTTCCCACCTCCCTACCTTTACTCCAATGAAGGCCTACCTGGATAACGCCGCCACTACGCCGCTCGACCCGGCGGTGCTCGAAGCGATGCTGCCCCACCTGGGCGCGGACTTCGGGAACCCCTCGTCGATCCATGCGTTTGGTCGCTCGGCCAAAACCGCCGTCGAGGATGCGCGGGTGCAGGTCGCCGAGCTTCTGGGCTGCTCGCCCGCCGAAATTTTGTTTACCTCCTCGGGCACCGAAGCCGACAACACGGCACTCTTCGGCGCAGTCCGCGACCTGGGCAAAAAGGTGGTCATCTCCAGCCCCTTGGAGCACCACGCCGTACTCCACCCACTCGACTATTTGGCCGCGCGGGGCGAGATTGAACTGCATCGCTTGACCCCCGACACGCAGGGCGCATTTGATCTGGCGGAATTGGAAAGCTTGCTGAAAGCCAACCCCGGCGCGGTGGTCAGTTTGATGCACGGGAACAACGAGATCGGCAACCTGCTCGATCTTGAAGCGGTTGGTGCGTTGTGTCGCCAGTACGACGCGCTGTTTCATACCGACGCGGTGCAGACTGTGGGGCATTACGCCTTCGACTTGCCGGCGCTGCCCGTCGATTTTCTGGCGGCTTCGGCGCACAAATTTCACGGCCCGAAAGGGGTCGGATTCCTCTACAATCGCGACGGGATGTTGCGCACGCCCTACCTGCACGGTGGGGCGCAGGAACGCAACCTGCGCGGCGGCACCGAAAACGTGGCGGGAATCGTCGGGTTGGCGACGGCACTCGCCTTGGCCTATGAACGACTCGCTGCGGACCGAGCCCAGATCGAAGGCTTGAAAGCCAGCCTCAAAGTCAAGCTCGCCACGGCCCTGCCGGGCACCACGTTCCTGGGACGGTCGGGCGAGGCGGACAGCCTGTTCACCGTGCTGAACGCGTCGCTGCCCCCCAATAAGTCGGGCGACATGATGCTCTTTTCCCTCGACATCGCGGGCGTGGCCGTTTCGGGCGGCAGTGCGTGCGCGTCGGGGTCAAACCTCGGCTCGCATGTCCTGGAAGCCCTCGGCGCAGATCCGGATCGTCCGGCCATACGAATCTCATTCAGTCGCTTGACGACGGAAGAGGAGATCGACTATGCGGTCGAGAAGATCGCGGCGTTGTACCGCTAGGTCGTACGGTACGGGCCTAGCCCACCATGCGGAGCAAACGCTCCTTGGCGGCCTCGAAGTAGGTGCGGTCGCGGAAGACGCGCGTCAGCATCACGCTGCCCTGAATTTCTTCAAGGGCCCGTTGGGCAGCCATCTCGGCTTCCATCACCGTGTAACGGCTGGAGAACACCTCGGTGAGCCCGACCATCCATTCGCGGAACGTTTCAGCGATGCGAAGGCGCACTTGCTGGTTGTGGCTGCTGACCTCCAAGGCCAGGTTGCCGAACAAACAGCCGCCGTCTTCCTGGAAGTAGAAGGGTTCGAGGCGATCGAGGAACTTGGCCATGCGCGCACGGGGTTCGAGCGAGCGGTCCTGCAGGACGCTGATCACTTCGGTGCGCAGTTTGGTTTGCGTGCGTTCCATGATCGCGTCGAGCAGCGATTCTTTGGTGGGGAAATAGTGGTAGATGCCACTTTTGAAAATGCCGCAGGCCTTGCCGATGTCCGACATGGAGGTGCCCGAGTAGCCTTGGGTGCGGAAAAGTTGGAAAGAGCGAGTGAGGATGCCCTCGCGGTCGATCTTTTGTGTAGCCATGATAGTAGTGTTTACGTCGTACTTACCGAACGGTACGTAAATTCCGTCCGAAATGTTACTTATCCACATTTGTATCAAAAATTCTGTGGAAAACGTAGTAATATTCTTGGTTCAGTGCAATTTAGACAGCCACCCTAACCTCTGTGGGTCATCTCGAACGCCAGTGAGAGATCTAGGAGGGGCTGCGTCCAAGTCCAACGGTCCTGGATTTCTCCCTTCGGTCGAAATGACATAGCCAACGGCTCCTTAACTTCCCGTATGGCTCTGCCCGAATTTCTTCGCGCCCGATCCGTCGGTTTTTGGTTCGTGCTGGTCGGCATGCTGGCCTTGGTCGTCCGGCTGTTCGTCTTTGTCGACAACTACGGAGTCAACCTGCTCTTCTACGACCAGTGGATTCTTTGGGATCATTTGTTCAACGATGGCGGTGATGGTGCATCGGCACTCTTTTGGAAAGAGCACGGCCCGGTTCGCATCGGCGTAGGCGCGTACGTCATGAAGGCACTTTTCGAGCTGACCGACATGAACACACGCAGCGAAGGCTTCTGGGTTGCGGGCATCTTGGTGATAAGCAGCTTGCTGGCATTGTGTCTCAAAGTCAGGCTCGATGGGCCCTTGCGCTGGAAAGATCTAGCCATGCCGCTGAAGTTTCTC
>CAYGKP010000190.1:0-4784 GCA_964350605.1 uncultured Cytophagales bacterium | reverse complement strand
CCGAAGGATATCCTGCTCGGCCCGGGCGACATCTTCCTGTTGCCGCCCCGCGTGCCCCATAGCCCCCGCCGCCCGCCAAACACGATTGGCCTAGTCGTCGAGGTGAACCGCGAGAAAACCCAGCCCGACGGCTTCCAATGGTACTGCGAGAACTGCGGCACCAAACTCCACGAGGAGTGGGAGCACGTCACCGACATCGTCGCGCAACTGCCCCAAATCATGGAACGTTTCTGGACTGATGAGGTCAAGCGCACCTGCCCCAGTTGCGGCACGGTAACCGAAAAACCCCAACCCCCGACCAGCTGATGCTGCTCGACCCCGCCCGTGGTGCGCGCTCCCGATTTCACGTGCCGACGCACGAGGGGGAGGAGATTTGCTACCTGGCCTCGCACTCGCTGGGCCTGTTGACCAAGGAGGCCGAGGCCCACGTACGCCGCGTGCTGCTTGACTGGGCCGAGTTGGGTGTAGACGGCCACTTCAACGCCGATTGGCCGTGGTACTCGGCGGCAGAATCGCTGCAAGCGCCGATGGCCGCCATCGTTGGGGCCCTGCCCGAAGAAGTGGTACTGATGAACGGCTTGACGGTCAACATGCACCTCTTGCTGGCGAGCTTTTACGAGCCCAAAGGCGGGCGCAAAAAAATCCTGACCGAGGCGGGCAATTTCCCGTCCGACGACTTTGCCTTGCGCTCGCTAATCGAACATCGGGGCGGCGACCCTGCAACCGACTTGATCATCGTCGGCTCGGTGGAAGAACCGATCACCACCGAAGTCATTGAAGCGGCCATTGCCGAGGCAGGCGAGGAATTGGCCCTGGTCTGGTGGAGCGGCGTACACTACCTGACTGGCCAGCGCTTTGATCTGAAAGCCATTTCGGATGCAGCGCACAACGTCGGCTCGGTGCTCGGTGCCGAGTTGGCGCATGCGGCGGGAAACGTGCCGCTACAGCTTCATGACGACGGTGTCGACCTCGCGGTATGGTGTACCTACAAATACCTCTGCGGCGGACCGGGTTCGCCCGGCGGGGCCTTTGTGCACCAAAAACATCATGGGTCGATGCAGCCTGCGCTTCGAGGTTGGTGGGGCAACGACTCATCTTCCCGATTCCAGCCGGGCTTACCCTTCGAACCAACCTCCGGTGCGGCGGCTTGGGCCCTCAGCAACCCACCGATTCTGAGCCTCGCGCCCCTTCGCGCCTCGCTGGATCTTTTCGCCGATGTGGGGGGCATGGCGGCCCTCAGCGAGCGGGCCAAAACCTTAACCGCCGACCTGGAACATCGCCTGACTGAAACCTGCGGTGAACGGTTGCGGTGGTTGAGCCCACTGGATCCTGCCGACCGCGGGGCGATGCTTTCGTTCCAGATCGACGGGGCATCCGACGACCTGCCCGCGCAACTTCAAGAGGCCGACATCATCCTCGACACCCGAAAAGCCGCCAGCGGGCATTGGGTACTGCGGGCCAGTGCTGCGCCGCTCTATACGGGCTCGGGCGAGTTGATCACCTTCGTCAACACACTCAAACGCCTACTCAGATGAGGCCCATCACCGTTGCTGGCGGTGGGTTGGTCGGCTGCCTGATCGCCAAACTTCTGGCCCAACGTGGCCTTCGAGCCCAGGTGTTGGAAGCGCGCAAGGACCCGCGCCTGCACCCCGAAGACGGCCTTCGCTCCATCAACCTGGCCCTTAGCGACCGCGGTTGGCGTGCCCTGCGGCTCGCCGGGTTGGAAGAACGTGTGCGCACTCTCGCCCTGCCAATGAGCGGGCGCTTCATTCACCACGAAGCGGGACATACCTATCGATTGCCCTATGGGCGGGACGGACAGGCCATTCACTCGGTCTCGCGGTTTGGGTTGTGGCAACTGCTCGTCGAGTCGTTGGACGAGGAGCCCTTGGCCCAGATACGATTCGAAACCACGTGGTCGGCCGATCATGACCCGACCCACCCGTTGATCGGAGCAGATGGAGCGGGCTCTATGGTTCGCGAATGGGTTGAGGGGAAGACCAAAACGCCAAATCACTGGCATACCCTGGACTACGGCTACAAGGAGCTTCCGATGCCGCCGACGTCCACTGGCGACTTCGCGATGCCTCCCGATGCCCTGCACATCTGGCCACGCGAGAAACGCATGCTGATCGGCCTGCCCAATCCCGATAAGACCTTCACGTGCACACTGTTTCTGCCCTATGTAGGCGATGGCAGCTTTGCCGAACTGAGCGATTCGACCCGCGTCGAAGCCTTCTTCGCGAAGGAATACCCCGATGCCCTGCCCCTCTTTCCTACCCTACGGACCGACTTTCAGCAACATCCAACGGGACGACTGGGCTGGCTGGTGGCCGAGCGGTTTGCGCACGGCTCAGCGGTCTTGCTGGGCGATGCCGCGCACGCCATCGTGCCTTTCTATGGGCAAGGCATGAACGCGGGCTTTGAAGACGCGCGGTTACTCGTCGAGGCGTTGGTGAAAGAAGGCAGTTGGCAGCGGGCCGTCGAACGGTTCTCGGCCGAGCGGCCCAAAGATGCCTTGGCGATTGCGCAACTCGCGATGGAAAACTTTGTCGAGATGCGCGATTCGGTGGCCGATGCCGAATTCTTGGCGCGACGCGCCTGGTCCGACTGGTTGAGCCGTGAATTCCCCGAGCGGTGGCTGAGTCCCTACCAGCAAGTCACCTTCTCGCACCTGCCTTACAGCGAGGCATTGGCCCGAGGCACCGACCAGAAACAACTGCTGGACGGCTGGGTGGCCCAGGACATCACGCCACCTGAAAATGAAAAAGGCCTCTCGCCGGATCAGCGAAAGGCCCTTGAAGCGGTGCTGTTCTAGCGGACAGTCTATTGCTCTTTTTTGAGGGTCATGGCGACCACTTGGCCCTCACTAAAATACATCAGTTTGATCTTCTGCTCATCAAGCTCAATGATATTGATGTAGTGGCCCTTTCCGACTAGGTTTACCTTTTTGTCGTCTTCACTGAGGGTGTAGGGCTGTGTTTCGCCATTGCCCAGGATTCCGCCCATTGCATAGGTACTGTCTGAAAACTCCATCCAGTTGCCTTCGTTGGAGATCTCGATTTTATCCGAACCGGACATGATCGCCATCGGCGTACCATCTGGCACCCATTTTCCCACCAGCGGGTTGGTGGACACTGGCACTTCGACTTCGAGCGAATCGGTTTCCACTTGGGTGGAATCGACTGTTTCATCAACAGTGGTTGTCTCGGTGCAACCGGGGAACAACCAGCCGCCCAGTACGATGGCCGCAAGGAGTCCGAAAAGTTTGGCGTTGGAATGTGGGTTCATCATTCGGTTGGTTTTCAAAGTGAGTCTAATGTCTTACTGATAGGAGGCGTAGAACGAGCGCAGGCGCGCAGTCACCTGATCGTAGATCGGGTCGGTCATCTTGCGGAACATTTCTTGCTCGGATGGCGGGGTCGCTTCGGGGCGGTTCACCAAGTCGCGATGGTATTGCTCTAAGGCGCGCTCATCGCCATTGTACCAGCCCCAGGTGTATTGCCAATCGTAGCTCCCGTTGAACTTGCTTTGAGTCAACACCCGGTTGCTGGAAGGCTCCATGACCCGGAAGTCCAAAATGCCACTACTCTTGAGGGTCTTTTGCTTCTCGGTCACCGTTGCGCTCACCGTGCCGTAAATCGGCAACGGGCCCTTGTCGGTTTGGATGGTTTGAAGCACCACGCTGTCCCGCTTGACCACTTCTTTTTTCTCCGAGAGGATGAGTTGGCCGAGCTTGAAATCGTCAAAGCGCAAAAGGACAACGTGATCCGGCTGGTTGATGCCGCGGGTCCCCGCCTCGACGCTCGAATAAAATTCGATGAACTCGCCCAAACGCAGGTTTGAGATGTAGCTGAGCACGCGGTTGTTGAAATACTCACTCTGCGAAAGCAAGTCCATGTCGTAAACTGCCACTGGTTCAACGACCACCTTGGTGGTCGCAACGTCCTTGGCTTCCATCAAACGGGCCTCTACGTCCTGATAGCCCGGGACCATGCGGTTGGCGATCAGAAACGAATTGTATGCCTCGCGGGCTTTGCCTTTGTCGCGGGTGCTGATGGCTAGGTCCAATTGCTCGTTACCCATTATGGAGCGAACCTCGGCACCCCTCTGCTTGGCTCGGTCAAGTTGGGCGGTGACTTTAACGGGGCTTTTGATCACCTCGCTGCAAGCCGGACAGCTCTTGATGTCGGCGTAATGCTTGTTGAGTGCCTCGTAGTGATGAACCATTTTTTCCCACTTGAGTGGGTCGGCCGAGGTTTTCAGGGCATTGGCTTCGCTTAAGTGGCGATCCTTGGCATAGGGGTAGGCCAGCTTGAGGGTCTCGCGGGTTTTTCCGTGGTCGCCATTGCGACGAAGGCGATTGACCGCCGTTTCAACGGCCTTGTCGTAATCGCCTTTTTCAAAGGCTTGTTGGCCGGAGGAACAACCAGAAAGAATCAGCGCGCAAAGCGCGAAAAGTGAGAAGATGTAGCGTTTCATCATCGGTGAGAAGCGGATGGCGGTAAGAATGACTTGCGGGTAAGCCCGTGCTCAAGCTACCAATCTTCCAATAAGTCTGCCAAAAAAAGCTGCGGCCGGACCTTTTAGGGTCCGGCCGCGAACTGTAGCAGATTGCCAGAAGGCAATTACATGGCTTCTTTTTCCATCTCGCCTTCAGCAGCGGTGGTGTCAGCTTCCTCAACAGGAGCTTCTTCGATTGGCATTTCTTCAGGAGCTTCTTCTACAGCAGTAGTGTCTTCAGCTTCAGCTTCAGCTTCGCCTTCACCGCAAGAAACAAATGC
>CAYGKP010000189.1:0-4785 GCA_964350605.1 uncultured Cytophagales bacterium | reverse complement strand
CCATGAGCACCACGCCGCCTGCCAATCGCCCCCACGAAGCCGTCAGCCTTACTGTCCAGGTCAGCGGCCTGAAGCCCAGCAAAGGCCATTTGATGGTCGCCCTCTATGACTCAGAGGCTAGCTTTCTGGAGAAAACCCTCCAGGAGAAGCGCGTGAAAGTCGGTGGTTCCGAGTCGATGAGCGTCACCTTCCAAGTGCCTGCGGGTACCTACGCGGTGGCGGTCTACCAAGACGTATCGGGGAACGAGGCGCTGGACAAAGGCCTGTTCGGCGTGCCCGTCGAGCCCTACGGCTTCTCGAACAACCCGCCATTCGGACGGCCCAGCTTCGAGAAGAGCAAATTCAGCCTGCGCGTCGACAAGACGATCCTCGTGCGGTTGCGCTAGCTGAGTAAATTATTCTGGTCTTTATTATCTCTATCATAAATATCAAGAACGTATTCCCCCATTTTCGTGATTGAAACAGTCAAACTATTACTTCCTTTTTTATACAAGAACTCAAGTAAACCTTCCGAGCACATTCTAGATATTTCATCTACATTTTCCATATAAAATTGATCCCTTCTTTCAACAACAATGTAAGAGCCGAATGAGCATCTTCTTAAGATCCTAAAGTGCTTGCTTACGTATTCGTTCTTTATGTCGGTATCGCGAGTGGACATATAGTTTCTTGCTTTCTCCTTCGCTTCTTGATCGGAGAGCTCTTTTTTAGGAGTAAGGTCCTCAATCTCTTGTTCGATTTGTGTAATTCGATTGTTCCGCTCCTGGATGTCCCTCTGGTGTTTTTCCTTAGAGTTGGTGAGTAGGTCTTCTGATCTTTTAAGTTCGTTACGTAGTTCTCGGTTCTCTGAGGTTATTTTTTGCGAGTCATTCAGCGATAACCGGCGTGTTCCTTCTAGTGAATCTCGAATTCTTCTTTGAATCTCAATGAGCCACTTCCAATACCTATAAACTAGTACTGACAAGGGCGTGCCAATGCCTATTACAAGTAATGCCGAAAGAATTGGGCAAACGATTGTGTGATTGAAGGATGAATAGTGGGCAATCCCATAACTCAGGCGTTCACGGGTTTCCATGCCTTCATCCCAAAGCATGAAATAAAGGAAATCCCAGTTCCAATAGAGCCAGGAAAATGCAAAGGCACCGTAGAAGGGACTAGCCAGCCGCTCGTAGAGAGTGGCCTTGATGTTTTTCGAAAAGTCATCCATCGCCCCTAATATACTTAGGGCATCCGGTAGTAGACCACCTCGCAGGTTTCGCCGTCGCGTTGCTTCATCTCCAGGGTGAGACAGCCCTCGTGCAGGAGCGTGACGCCGCCGACCTTTTCCATCGTAAAGCCGCACATATCGGGGAAGAGCTTGTAGAGCGACCAGAGGCCGTTGTACTTCTCGTCGACCATAAAGCCGCTCACGTCCAACTCGGGGCTGGACAGGTCGATGATCTCGAAGACCTCCGAATAGACCTTCTCGGTACACCGATTCTCGCAAAGCGTGTAGTAGCCCAAAAGGCCTGTCGAGTCGATCTCGATTTCCTGCCCGCAGTCGCAGTCCCCTTTTGATGGGGGTGCCTGGGCAAAGGCCAGCGCAGGGCACATCAGAAGGAGCAAAAGGAAAAGTAGGGCTCTCATCGGTCGACTTGTTGGAAGGTGAACAAGGCGTATTCGCCCTCGTCTTCGATCATGATGAAGAGGTGCGTGTTTGTCATCATGGCTTCTAGGGCGGCCACGCCCTCATCACCTGTTTCGGTGAGCTCCAATCGCCCCGTCCGCCCCACAGCCCAGGAGGCAGTTTTGCGGTCGCCAGAATCTTTTTCGACCCATTCGAGGGTGCCGTTTTTGTGAAAGGTGATGCGCCGCATCGAGGCATCGGTCGGCTTCCAGTCGTAGAGGATCTTGTACTGGCGGGCATCGATGAGCTCAAAGGTCTTTCCGCGCAGGGCCTTCTCACTGATGGGTTCCAGGTCCTCATACTCACCGCCCAGTGCGGTTCGAATGTCGGGCGAGCCCATCTTCTCTAACACCACCACACAGGTTTTCCACTGATCGACTTCCGGCACCAAGTAGAACAGGTGCTTGGGTGTCACCAGGGCATCGTAGCAATCTGGTTCCGTCTCGTAAAATGGATTGCTTCTCAAGTCGCAGAACTGCCCCTCGCTCAGTTTCCATTCGAACGATTCGGTGGAACGCTGCTTGACATAGGCCGACCCACCGGGCTTGAAATAGAAGTAGGTGTCCGTGGTAATGAGCGGGTCGTCCTCGACCAGATCGTAGGGCGCCAGGTCGGTGGGGCAGTACTGGTGCGTGCGTTTGTAGAGGCCGGCCACGTTCTCCTCGGTCAGTTCTAGGACCTTGCTGCCTAGCAGGTCCGGGTAGTCGGATTCGAGGATGGTTTCGAGCGAACGGGTGTCTTCGATGGGGTTCTGAGGCTTCTGGAACACCGCAACGCATTTCACAGAATCCAGCCGGGTTTGCAGCAGTACCAGCGACTTTTGGGTGCGGAGCAGGGGCCGACAGATCGCGCGCTCCTCCGAGCCTTCATGATAGACGCAGTACTCGTCCCCCTCGAGCTTCCAAAACCGCTCGATGGTCGTACTGCTGAGTACCATCTCCTCCCGATAATCGGGGTAAATGTTCAGGCCATAGGGGAAGTGACCCGGCGAAGGTTCGTAGCCAGCCGGAGTCTCGCAGCGAAAGACGGTTTCCCGGTATTCGCCCGCGAGGCTTTCGGGTGTGGGCTCCATCTCGCCGCTCAGGAGAATCTCGGGGAATTCGACTTCGAGGATGGCTCGCAGTTCGGCATTGCCTTGGGCATGGGCCAGAGCGGGGCAGAGTAGGAGGAGGGAAAGCAGACAAAAGGGGAGGCTTCGCATCACTGAATCCGATAGACCATCAACAGCCCGCCTTCGCTGGGGGGCAAGAGGTAGAAAAGATACGAATCGCTGACCAAGGCCGGGTAGCTGTGGAAGGTCGGCGGCTCGTCCTGGTTGTCGCGCAGGGAGAGCTGGTCGTCGCGGATTACCCACCGGCCCCAATGATCGCCCAGGATTCCAGGCCCATCCAAATAAGCCACCCGCGAATCCCGCAACATGTGCATCCCCTTGGGCCCGGTTGGCGGAAGTTCATGCCACTGGCCGCCATAGCTGGGCTGCCAGACCCCCTCAAGCCGATAGATGCGGTCCTTCAAGCGATTGACGGTCACCTTCTTGAGGCCCTTGGTGTACTGTGGAAAGTGGGCGTTCAACACGGCCTTCAGGTCGGCGGGCTCGGTGTGGATGCGCTCAAGAATGGCGAGGCACTGTGTCTCAAACCCGCTGAGTAGCAAGAGGTGATCCTCGGACAGGCGCGCGGCAAAGCACCCCGCATCGTCTCGATCCTCCTGATCGGCCCCACAGAACAAGCCCCCATCAATCCACCAAAGTGCGGTGTCGATCCGCCCTTCCGACTTGAAGGTCAGCCCAAGGCTATCGGCTTGAAACGAAATGTGCGCCTCGGCTTTGTCCTCCCATAGCTCCGAGATGTCAAGGTATTCGTTGGTTTCCGTGCGGCAATGGCTGCTCGCCATGCGGTAGTCGCCCAAGACATTGGCTGTTGTGAGAGGCAACTCGGGCTCCTCGAGCAGTGCGGGCTGGTTGTCGAGCGTTAAGGTGTCGAGCTGCCCGCGTGACTGCGCCCAGAGGGTCGTGGGTAGGAGGAGGAGGGAGAGAAGCGAAAGATGAAAGGCCTTCATGCACGTAAGATGCAGAAGGCAGGGAAATTCACACGTTAAGGCGCTTGGCAATAGACCTCGATCCAACTCAGCCGCCCCTCAAGTGGGTGCGTAACCAAGCAGTTTCCATGCTTGAACACCGAAAACGACGGCGGCGCCATCCCGCGCGGCGATTCGTCGGTGAAGTGCAGGTCGGCCCCCTCCAGTTGATAGCTGAAGTAGCGTTCGGGCATATATACGTCGGGTTGACCTTTCACTTGGTACCAAAACGTGCATTGATCGATTCCATCGAACTGCATGAGGCTGGTATACAAGTCGTCGGGGGCCACGGCCTCCCACGAGCCGTCGGTCGCTTGATACAGGTAGCGCCCAGAAAATTCGTAGTCGCCAGCCAAATCCGCCGTCGTCTTGACCAGCGAGGGCTCACCTTTCAGTTCGGAAAACAGCGATTGGGGATAGCTTTTCCAAGGTGCTTGCGCACGCAGACTCAACGAAAGGCAGCACAAGGCAACGGCCAGATGGTATTTCAGGGCATTCATCATCGACTGATCTACTTGTGCTTATGCTCCTTCACCCGGCTGTCGATCTCGCGGATGCGCTGGTAGCGGAAATAGAGCGGCAAGCCCTTGAGCGTCCACGAAAGGACCATGCCCGAATCGTTCCACTCCTTGATCTGCCAATTCTCATCGCCGTGCGCGCTGTGGATCACCAGAATCTCCGCCTGCATCTTCCAGGCTGCCGAGCGGTTGCCTTCCGGAGTGCGCTCCTCCAACGTCCCATCGGCCAGAAAGGCGTACTGGTTGGTGCCTTTTGCCTCCATCAAACCTTGCGCGGTCGCCAGGCAGCCAGGAGGGGCGTCCATCGCACAGCCCACATGCTCAAGGGCATAGAGGCCGACCAGTTGGTCTTCGGTGATGTGCTGTTGGGCGCGAACGCCCAGCGGCAAAAGAAGCAGAAGAAGGAAGGGGAGGAAAAGGACTTGTCTCATCGTTCTGCAAGATACGGAAAAGGGGGGTGGAGGGATGTCTGGGGGCCGGGCGCAGCCCGCCCAGCCCGGACCTGCCTAGGGCAGCGCCGGGGCC
>CAYGKP010000188.1:0-4807 GCA_964350605.1 uncultured Cytophagales bacterium | reverse complement strand
GCCCACGTGCAAGGTGATCGGCGTGATTTCGATGCCCTTGATCTCCAATCGCTTGACCACTTGGGGGGTGAAGTGCAATCCGGCAGTCGGTGCGGCAACCGCCCCCACGTGTTCTGCGAAAATGGTTTGGAACCGCTCGCGATCCGATTCTTCCACCTTGCGTTCGATGTATTTGGGCAGCGGGGTTTCGCCCAGCGAGTCGATCAGGTTGTAGAACTCCTCGTCCGGTCCATCATAGAGGAACCGAATCGTGCGACCACGCGAAGTGGTGTTGTCAATGACCTCGGCCACCAGGTCGCTTTCGCCAAAATAGAGCTTGTTGCCCACGCGAATCTTACGAGCTGGATCGACCAGGACGTCCCAAAGGTGCGCCTCAGGGTTCAGTTCGCGCAGCAAGAAAACCTCGATCTGCGCGCCAGTCTTTTCCTTGTTCCCGAACATACGAGCGGGAAACACCTTGGTGTTGTTGACGACCATCACGTCGCCTTCGTCGAAGTAATCGACGATGTCGTGAAAACGTTTGTCGCTCTCGATCTCGCCGGTATCCCGATGGATGACCATCAGGCGCGAGTCGTCACGGCTCTCAGAGGGATGTTGGGCGATCAGTTTCTCCGGTAGAGTAAAGTTGAACTCCGAGAGCTTCATTCGACTGGCCACAGTGCAAAGGGGATAAGTGGGGGTAAGAAAACGGGTTGCAAAGAAACAAAAACCTGCGCCCCCAGCCAAGGATGACGGGGCAGACAGAGGTTTCAGTCTTTTAAGCTATTCGACGGGCTCTTGAGCCTCCTCTTCGTGCTCGGGCTCCTCGGGAAGGCCACTGGCTTGCGCGCGGATCTTGTTCTCGATCTCGGCGGCCAGTTCGGGATTGTCTTCCAGCAAGGTCTTAACCGCTTCGCGGCCTTGGCCCAGCTTGTTGCCGTTGTAGGAGAACCACGAGCCCGACTTGTCGACGATGTTCAAATCGACACCCAGGTCAATGATCTCGCCGACCTTCGAGATGCCGCGCCCGTACATGATGTCGAACTCGACCACCTTGAACGGCGGCGCGACTTTGTTTTTGACCACTTTGACCTTCACGCGGTTGCCCACCACGTCGGCAGGGCCGTCTTTGAGTTGGCCAATGCGGCGGATGTCCAAGCGAACCGACGCGTAGAACTTCAAGGCATTACCACCCGTGGTGGTCTCGGGGTTGCCGAACATCACGCCGATCTTCTCGCGCAATTGGTTGATGAAGATGCAGACACAACCTGATTTGTGGATCGCACCGGTCAGCTTGCGAAGCGCTTGCGACATGAGGCGGGCTTGGAGGCCCATTTTGCTGTCGCCCATTTCGCCCTCGATCTCGCCTTTCGGCACCAAGGCAGCGACCGAGTCAATGACTACCACGTCGATGGCCCCCGAGCGGATCAGGTGTTCGGTGATTTCCAGGGCTTGCTCGCCGTTGTCGGGTTGCGAGATTAGAAGGCTTTCGGTGTCGATGCCCAGCTTCTTGGCGTAGGTCTTGTCGAAGGCGTGCTCCGCATCGATGATCGCGCAGAGGCCGCCTTTCTTTTGCGCCTCGGCGATGCAGTGCATGGCCAAGGTCGTTTTCCCCGAGGACTCGGGACCGTAGATCTCCACCACCCGTCCGCAGGGTAGGCCGCCAATGCCCAAAGCCATGTCCAGGCCCAACGAGCCGGTTGAGATGGCGGGTATGTCGATCACACGGTCGTCCGAAAGCATCATCACGGTGCCTTTGCCGTAGGTTTTCTCCAAGCGGTCGAGGGTCAATTGGAGGGCTTTGGCTTTTTCGGGATCGATACTCATGACTAAAGAATTTGGGAACAGCTAGCGAAGTAGTAAAGCTACAAAGCACCAGCCCGTTCGCCAAGGAAAGACAGCCAGAGGCCGCAGAGTGTTCGTAACTTCCCCGGATGTCCCCCCGCAAGTCGAAGAAACCTGCCAAGCCTTTGCCGCGTTGGCGTTGTCGGTTGCGCCGCGTGCGCAAGGTTGTCCTCTGGATGCTGCTTGCCCTTGGGGTTCTCTACTTCAAAACGCTGGTCTATTCGGTGAAGCAGGGCATTGGCCAGGCCCGAATCCTGATCAATGCGGTGCCAGTTGAGGAATACCTAGCTGATCCAACGGTCCCCGACTCGCTGAAGACCCGCGTATTGTTGGTCCAAGAGATCCGACAGTACGCCTTCGATTCTCTGGGCTTGACTCGGAACGATAACTATTCAACGGTATACGATCACGGCTTTGCGCCTCTCATGTACGTGGTCACGGCTAACGAGCCTTACTCGCTCGAACCCTACGAGTGGTCGTTTCCCTTTTTCGGGGGCTTTCCTTACAAAGGCTACTTCGGGTACCCCCGGGCCAAGAAGGAGTACGACCGCAGGAAAGCAGAGGGCCTGGACGTGGGCATTCGTACCACGACGGCTTGGTCCACGTTGGGTTGGTTCTCCGATCCGATCCTCACAGGCATGCTCGATAGAGGCGAAGGTGAACTGGCCGATCTGATCATCCACGAACTAACCCACGGGACCCTCTTTGTGCCCGACAGCGTCGAGTTCAACGAGAACCTGGCCAACTTCGTCGGCCATGAGGGTGCGCTCCGCTTTTTAGCCGATCGCTTCGGGGTCGATAGCCCCGAATACGAGGGTTATTTGGCCCGCCGGGCCGACCGAGAGCACTATGTTTCGCACATCCTTGGGGGCCTTGCCCAACTGGAAGACTATTATGCCTCACTGGACGAATCAATGGCCGAGGCCGAGAAGGCAGCGGGCAAGCTTTCGCTCCAACGAGAAATTATTTTGAGTCTCGATACGGTTTCTTTTTCCGACCCGGAACGCTATCGCTTCAGCCCCCTGGCCATTGGTCGGGTGAACAACACCTTTTTCGCCTCATTTGCGCGTTATGAGAGCCAACAGGGCAATTTTGACCGCGTGCTGGCCGAAGATTATGACGGTGATTTGCGGGCGTACGTCGCCGATTGGGCCCGTCGCTACCCCAGCCGTTAGAGAGATTTGGCTTTGCCCTTGCGATTGCTTTGGTATGGCCTTTGATTTGCTTAGGGTACCACCATGCGAGACAACACCATGAATACGACTTTTAAGACCCTTGCTTTCCTTTTTGCGGCCGCTGGGTTCTCCTTTGGTTTTACCTCCGAGAATCAAAAGGCCGATCAAAACGCCCAGGCCCAACGGGTCATTAACGTGGCCTTCCAGCCGGGCGTGGAACTCAACTATCGCTTCCACTACGGCTTCATCACCGGTGGTTGGGGCAAGCTGACGGTGAGCCCTACGATCAAAAAGATGAACGGCGCAGAGTGCTACCAAATTGACGTGAAAGGCGCGTCGAGCGGTACGCTTCGTTCGGTCTATAAGGTCGACGACCTGTGGCGCTCCTACATGGATACCACCGACCTGAGCTCGGTCCAAGCCTATCGTGACATTTCCGAGGGCAACTACAAGAAGCAGGAGACTACCTACTTCGTCCGCTCGTCGGGCAATGCCAATGTGGTCTGGAAACGCCCAAACAAGCCGTGGAAGAGCGCGACTTATAAGGTTCCCGCTGGCACACACGACATCGTGAGTGGCTACTATTACATCCGCAACTTGGACTTCAGTCGCATTTCGACCGGTACGATCATTACCCTGAATGCCTTTTACGAGGATGAGCTGTACAACTTTCGGGTGCGCTACGAAGGCAAGACCAACATCAAAACCAAGCTGGGTACCTACCGCTGCTTGAAGCTGATACCTGAGATGCCCAACAACAGCATCTTCGAAGGCAAGGAGCCAATCCAACTTTACCTGAGTGATGACCAGAACAAGGTGCCCATTCTGGTACGTGCCGAGATGTTCCTGGGCGCGGTGGAATTGGAATTGAAAAGCTATCGGAACCTTCGCCACACCCTTGGCGGTTCCTAGGACACATGAGTTTTCGCACACATCGCAACGTAGCCCTCGGGGCACTGCTTGGGCTGGGGAGCATTTCCCCAGCCTTGGCTGTTAAAGTGGAGGGTACCGTCAGTCAGTACGACGGCGCGGCCCAGATCTACCTGTTCGAGCATTTCGGCACCGAGTTCGTCCTGATCGACTCGGCGGAATTGAGGCCCGTTCGCAAAAGCGAGCTGGAGGCCAAATTCTCGTTCCAACGAAAGGAGGACTTTCCTCAGGGACTTTATCGGTTGGGCCTAACGCGCCAGAACACCTTTCCCGTGGTGTTGGGTAGCGAGGACTTGGAGATCACCTACGATGCGAAAAACCTGGGCGCGGGGATCAACATCAGTGGGGGAAGCGAAAACTCGTTGTATCAGCAGTATGCGCAACAACAAGCCCAGTATACTCAACAACTTCAGGCCCTCGATCAAGCCTACCGGGCGATGTATGCGCGCTACCAGCATGACCCAGCGGGCCTGCAAACGGCGATAAAACCCCTGCAAGGGCAGTTGGATACGTTGGTGTTGAATCAGCAGGCCTACTTTGGCTCGCTGGCCCAGCAATACCCTGAGTCGTTCGGTGGTCGATTGGCAGCCCGTCTGGTGATTTCCGATTCGACCACGAAGGAAAATTATTACCGCCCTGCGGATTTTACCGACCCGGTATTGCTGCGCAGCGACGTGCTGTTCACCAAGCTGAACACCTACTTCCTACGCCTGGCACCCTTGAATGGAACGAGCTATAAAAACGAATTACCAGCTGCGTTGGCCTATGCAGATGATTCGGCGGTGGGCCGCGAGTTGCAGCACGTGGCGGTCATCCAAATGATCGCGGGCGGCGACCCACAGTACGCAAAGTCCTTATATAAGGACTTTCAAAAGGCC
>CAYGKP010000187.1:0-4899 GCA_964350605.1 uncultured Cytophagales bacterium | reverse complement strand
CTCATTGGGTGGATCGCTACGAGGTGTTGTCGGGCGAAATCGCCCCCGAATTTCACACCAGCCAGAAGCCCTATCGCCGCTCGGACGTGGTGGAATTCATCGAGCGGATGGAAGCCGATTCGGCGAATTGGTCGAAAACCGACCGCGAAAACTTCGCCTACCTGAAGGCCGATAGCTGGGAGTTTGCCAAGGATTCAACGGCGGGCGACAGCAAAAAGCCCACCCTGAAACACTTCTATAAGAAGCGTGGCGACATCTATCATGTCCAGACCGGCGGCCTGGATTTGCATGTCCAGCCAGTTGTGGGGCTTTCGGTGGGCAAAGAATCGGAGATCTCCGAGCCGACCTATATGAACACCCGTGGAGTGCAACTGCGCGGGATGATCGACAAGAAGGTGGGCTTCCAAACCTTTCTGGCCGACAACCAAATGCGTTTTCCCAGCTACGTGCGTGCTCGGGTAGGCGAGACCAGCGCCATCCCCGGGGAAGGGTTCTGGAAACCGTTCGGCACGGGCGGCTATGACTTTCTCACTGCTCGTGGGCACATCACCTTCGATTTGACCGATCACATCGGCTTTCAGTTCGGGCACGACCAAAACCAAATCGGCAACGGCGAACGCTCGCTGATCCTTTCGGGCTACTCGCCAGCCTACACCTTCTTGAAGTTTCAAACCAAGGTCTGGAAGCTGCAATACACCAACATCTTCGCCGAGCTGACTGCGGACATCCTAACCGATCCAACGGGCGTGCCCTTCGGTGTCGACAAGTACCCCAACAAACACATGGCCTTCCACCACTTGTCCTTGAATGTGGGCAAGAACCTGAACATCGGCGTGTTCGAGGCCATCATGTACACCCGCGGCGATTCGGCGGGCGATTCGCGTTGGGACGTTGGCTACCTGAACCCGGTCATTTTCTATCGTTCGATCGAGCAGAATTTGGGTTCGGACGACAACGCCCTGCTCGGGGTGGACTTTAAGTGGAACTTCCTGCGCCACTTCCAGATGTATGGCCAAGTGGTCCTCGACGAATTTGTGATCAGCGAAGTGCGCGCGGGCAACGGCTGGTGGGCGAACAAACAGTCGGCCCAACTGGGGGTCAAATACCTGAACGCCTTTGGGCTTCGGAACCTGGATTTGCAGGGCGAGTTCAACGTCATCCGCCCGTACATGTATACCCACACACCAGCGCGCACCAGCTACACCCATTACAACCAACCCCTGGCCCACCCCAATGGCGCAAATATGTACGAAATGGTGGGCGTGGCGCGTTACCAACCCACCCAGAAGCTGATGCTGACCGGGAAGTTGATCTACACACGCTTCGGGGCCGATACGGCCAGCTCGAACTTCGGGAGCGACCTGTTGCAACCCAACGACCAGAACCGCACCGAGTACGGCAACACCATTGCCCAGGGCCTGACCATCAACCAGATTTTCTTGGACCTAACGGTCAGCTACATGCTGCGCCATAACCTCTTCCTTGACCTGCAAGCCACTTACCGCCGCCAAGAAGCCGCCGAATTGGAGGAACTCTCCAGCGACTTGCTCTTCGGCCAAATGGCCGTCCGCTGGAACTTGCCCCAGCGCCGGGCGGACTTCTAGCCGCCCTCTAAGTTGTATCTCTAGGGGGAAGGGCCGAGCTTTCGAATCGGTCCCCACCAATCGATGAAAACCTACCTACGCTTACTGGGCTTTGCACGCCCCTTCGGCCCCACCGCCGTGGGCTATTTCATTTGCGCACTGCTCGGTGTGCTGTTTGGCTTGCTCAATGTTGGGCTGCTCATCCCGATTCTTCAGGTGATCTTCTCGACCGAGACGGTCACCCAGGCCCCCCCCGCTCCCGGGGCCTTACACTTTTCGCTCGACTACCTGGGCGATTGGTTCAACTTTCATTTCCGTGGCTACGCCCAGAAGCACGGCAAAATGGGCGCGCTGGAATTCGTTTGTGTGGCGCTGGTCTGCTCGGTGTTCCTGGCCAACCTGTTTGTCTACCTCTCCCAACGGATCATGGCCGCCGCCCGGGCCCGTTTGGTCTACAACGTGCGCGAAACCTTGTATGAAAAACTGACGGGCATGCACGTCGGCTTTTTCTCGAACGAGCGAAAAGGCGATTTGACAGCCCGGATGACCTCCGATGTACAGGAGATCGAACAGAACGTCATGTCGACCCTGACGGTCGTCTTCAAGGACCCGATCCAGATCATCGCTACGTTCATCTTTCTGTTCACCATCTCGGCCAAGCTGACGTTCTTCTGCTTGCTCTTCTTCCCGATTTCGGGCACCATTGTGGCGGTTATCACCCGCAAGCTGAAAAAGGACGCCCGCCGCTCGCAGGTGCATTTGGGCAACTTGTTGGGCGTGGTCGATGAGACGCTTTCGGGCAGCCGCTTCCTGAAAATCTTCGGCGCGGGGGGCCTGGTCAAAAACAAATTCCTACGCATCAACGGCGACTATCGCACGACCCTGCGCGCCCAACTCTTCAAGCGCGACTTGGCCTCGCCCCTCTCGCAATTCATGGGGGTGTGCATCGCCGCGGGGCTGCTCTATTATGGGGGCACCTTGGTCCTCTCGCCGGGCAGCGAAATGGAAGGCCCCGAGTTCATCGCCTACATCGCGCTGTTCGCGCAAATCCTCTCGCCCGCCAAGGCGATCTCGACCGCGATCAGCAACATCCAACGCGGGCTGGCGGCGGGCGAACGGGTCTTCGAGATCATCGACACGCCCACATTGGTGACCGACAAACCGGGGGCCCGCAAGGTCGAGGGCTTCCAGACATCGGTTCGGCTGGACAACGTTTCGTTTGCCTACGAAGAGAAGCCCGTGCTCGAACACGTCACCCTCGAGATTCCCAAGGGGCAAACTGTTGCCCTGGTCGGTCCTTCGGGGGCGGGCAAGTCCACCATGATGGATTTGGTGGCGCGGTTCTACGATCCGGACCAAGGGATTGTTACGATTGACGGTCAGGACATGCGCGACCTAGACAGCACCTCGCTGCACGCCTTGATGGGCCTTGTGACCCAGGAGGCCATTCTCTTCAACGATACCATTGCCCAGAATATCGCCTTCGGGTTGAACGCCTCGCAAGCGCAAATCGAGGAGGCCGCACGCATTGCCAATGCCCACAACTTCATTCTGGAAACCGAATCGGGCTATCAAACCATGATTGGCGACCGGGGGATGAAATTATCCGGGGGTCAGCGGCAGCGCTTGACCATCGCCCGCGCGGTGCTGCACAACCCGCCGATTCTGTTGCTCGACGAGGCCACATCTGCCCTCGATTCCGAATCAGAGAAGCTGGTCCAACAAGCCCTCACCGGGCTGATGGCGGGCCGAACCACCCTGGTGATTGCCCACCGATTGTCGACCATTCAGCACGCGCACCAAATCGTTGTGATGGACCAAGGGCGCATCCTAGAACAGGGCACGCATAAAGAACTTTTGGAAAAGGGCGGTTTATACACGAAACTTAGCCAAATGCAGCAAACAAAATGAGCAGTATCGAAATCATTCGCGCCGAATTGCAGGCGGCGGCCAAGGTGCTGGACGACTTTCTGTCCAAGGAAGAGAACCTGCTGGCGATTGAAGCGGGGGCCCAGATGCTGGCCGAAAGCTTCCAATCGGGCGGCAAAGCGATGTCCTGTGGCAACGGCGGCTCGGCCTGCGATGCCGCGCATTTCTCCGAAGAACTGACCGGACGCTTCCGCGAAGACCGCGACCCCCTGCCCGCCATCGCCATCACCGAACCGGGGCACATCACGTGTGTTTCGAACGACTTGGGCTACGAACTCGTCTTCTCGCGGTTCGTGAAGGCCCTGGGCAACAAGGGCGATGTCCTGCTGGCCATTTCCACTTCGGGCAACTCGAAGAACGTCGTACGGGCCGCCGAAGCCGCTCGCCAAAAAGGCATGAAGGTGCTCGCCCTCACGGGCAACGGGGGTGGCAAACTGGCCGAACTGGCCGACGTGGAAGTGCGCGTACCGCACCAAGGCTATGCCGACCGCATTCAAGAAATTCACATCAAAGTGATCCACCTGCTCATCCAACTGGTGGAGAACGCCCTAACCGCCGAGTAATGCTGGCGAAAACCTTCAGTGCAACGGTGCTGGGGGTCGAGGCCCAGCTCATCGAGGTGGAAGTCGATGTGGCCCAAGGCCTTGGCTTCATGCTCGTCGGCCTACCCGATAACGCGGTCAAGGAAGCCCAACAACGTGTCGAGGCGGCCCTGCGCCACAATGGCCTGCGGATGCCCCGCCAAAAGGTGGTGGTCAACCTGGCCCCCGCCGATTTGCGAAAAGAAGGCTCGGCCTACGACCTACCCTTGGCCTTGGGGGTACTGAAAGCCTCCGGCCAGATCGAGGCACCAGAACTCGACAAGTTTCTGATCCTCGGTGAACTCTCGCTCGACGGCATCCTTCGACCCATTCGTGGCGCGCTGCCGATGGCCATTGCCGCTCGGAAAGCCGGACTGAAAGGCATCTTACTCCCCAAGGAAAACGCGGGGGAAGCGGGCATCGTTGACAACCTGCTCGTCTATCCGATCGAGACAATCAAAGACGCGGTCGACCTCTTGGAAGGCGAAGGCGGCCCCAAACCCGTGAAGTTCGACACCCGCGAACGCTTCGAGGATGAACTGGGCCACCACGCCCTGGACTTCCGCGATGTGCGTGGGCAAACCGTCGCGAAACGCGCCTTGGAGATTGCCGCCGCCGGAGGCCACAACGTCCTGATGGTCGGCCCCCCGGGCTCAGGGAAAACGATGTTGGCCCAACGCCTGCCCACCATTCTGCCGCCCCTCTCGCTTCAAGAGGCCCTGGAAACCACCAAGATTCATTCGGTCGCCGGGAAGTTGGGCCAGCGAACCGGTCTAGTCACCGAACGCCCCTTCCGTGCCCCGCAC
>CAYGKP010000186.1:0-4934 GCA_964350605.1 uncultured Cytophagales bacterium | reverse complement strand
GCCGGCGACCGCCTCCTGCTGGTCGACAACGGTATTGGCGACAAGTACGACACGAAGTTCGCAGACATCTACGCCGTCGATAACGAGATCCACGACCTCCATCGCTCCCTGAAGGAGGCCGGTTTCTCCGCCGCCGACGTCACCGACGTCATCCTCACCCATCTGCATTTTGACCACTGCGGCGGCGCGACCTACTTGAAAGATGGCAAGCCCCAGTTGAGCTTCCCGAACGCCAAGTATTGGACATCGGAGGAGCACTGGCATTGGGCGACCGTCCAGCCGAACCCCCGCGAGAAGGCCAGCTTCCTGCCCGAAAACCTGCACCCCCTACACGAGAGCGGAAACCTGCATTTCTTCCTCGACGATGAAAGCCCGCTGCCGGGCCTCAACTTTCTGGAGGTCAGCGGCCACACCGAGGCGATGATCCTCCCGTTCTTCGAGGTGGGTGGGCGCATGGTCCTCTACTGCGCCGACTTGATCCCGACGCTGGGGCACATCCCGGTGCCCTATGTGATGGGCTACGACGTAAGGCCGTTGCTGTCGATGGAAGAGAAAACCGATGTGCTGGAACAGGCCCTGGCCGGGGACTGGGTGCTGCTCTTCGAGCACGACGCGGACAATGAATGCTGCACCCTCGAAATGACCGAAAAAGGCATCCGGGCGGGGGAGGTGTTTAAGTTTGGGGAGTTGGGGTAGAAAGAGTGCTTTACGTAACTTACCAGTATGCACCAGCGTTTTTCATCGACGACCGCGAACAATCACTAGGTTAACGTATACGTGACCTTCAGCGATCGGAAGGAGGGCATGGATATCGAGTGGACGGTGACGATTATAAAGGGGTAAGGGAATTAAACAAAGACCTCCCCAAAGGTTGCGGATTCGATACTTGGATACCTTCGCATGACTAGATTCATTATTCCGTTGATAATGTTAATCCTTGTACCTCCTATTATTTCGTGCAATAAGGAATGCAGGAAAGTAGCAAGAACGCTTGATCGTATGCTTGAGCCCTATAATTGTCATCCAATTGAAACTAATGGATATCTAATTTTGCAAGTCAATTTATCTTCAACTGAGGAGCAAACTAGGGACTACAGTCGGTGGAAAGAAAATTCGCCTCCCGAGGGTTTTGTGTACTTAGATTCGATTTTAGGCACTGAAATAACTCCACAGCATTCAGGGGACCAGGAAGACACTGAACCTGGATATACTGGGCCACCGTTGATTTTCTGGCTTAACTCGTCCGAGCTTGAACTAATATTAACAACTTATGTCTCTAGTTGTGAAGCAGACAGCTTGGACATTTCTTGGTATACCTTAGAGACAATAAGATGTGTAGGGCTAAATCCAGATTTGATATTTGAGCAATAAGGGCATCCGGGCGGTGGAGGTGTTTACGTTGGGGGAGTTGTAGGGGAATGGAAAAAGACATCGAAGAACGGATCGCCGCGGACTTCCCCGATCGGGCCGCCGAGGCGCAGGGGATGATCGACGCGCTCATTTACGATTTGAAAGTCTACACCGCCAGCGAGCGGGAGCGAAACCGAATTGCCCGATGCGTCATCGTGTTGGCCGAGCGGGATTTCAGTCTACTGACCCACTACATCGGTGCGGCCCGGAAGGACTACCGCGATGTGCTCCTCTGGGCCGAGCAGGAAGTCTTTGAGGGTGAGAAGCCTTTTCCTCAGGGCTGAAAGACTAGCCTGTCGCCCGCCGGACAACTTTTGGTCGCCGATCTGTGTTCCTTGGGAGAATGAGACAGTCCATTCTTTCCTCCCTGCTCACCCTGGCGGGTCTCGGCCTCTTCGCCTGCGGTGAAGCCAAACCCAACGCCGCCAACCTCGACAACCTGATGAGCGATACCGCCAGCACCACCGCCCTGTTCACCCCGCCACCCACCGACGATACCGTCGCGATCGCCACCTTTGGCAATGGCTGCTTCTGGTGCACCGAAGCGGTGTTTCAAGAACTCAAGGGTGTGTCCACGACCATTTCGGGCTACTCGGGCGGCACGGTGAAAAACCCGGCCTATCGCGAGGTCTGCAACGGCACGACGGGCCACGCCGAGGTGCTCCAGATCACCTACAACCCCCAGGTCATCAGCTTTGATGAGCTGCTTGAGGTCTTCTTCATGACCCACGACCCCACTACCCTGAACCGCCAGGGGAATGACGTAGGGACGCAGTACCGCTCGGCGGTGTTCTATCACGATGTGTACCAGAAGGAACGCGCCGAGTATTGGACCCAGAAGCTGAACAAGGAGCAGGTCTGGCCCGACCCGATTGTGACCGAGATCACCAAGTTCGATCACTTTTACCCCGCAGAGGACTACCACCAGGAGTACTACAACCTGCACGGCGAGGCGCCCTATTGCCGCTTTGTGATCACCCCGAAAGTCGACAAGTTCCGCAAGGTGTTTAAGGAGAAGTTGAAGTAGTCCCGAATGTAGGCTCTCATGGAACTGCGCCGTCCGACCCCTGACGACCTTTCAACGCTAGCGGCCTGGGACGAACAGCCACACATCATCGCCGCTGGGGGTGAGGACGACCAGATGGATTGGAGCTTTGAGCTGTCTAGGGACGTGCCTTGGCAGGAGTTCTGGCTCGCGGAGGTGGATGGCCAGCCGATCGGCTTGATCCAAATCATCGACCCCAAAGAGGAGGAGAGCCATTACTGGGGCCCAGATGTGCCAGCGAACCTGCGGGCGATTGAAATTTGGATCGGGCCAGCGGAGTGCTTGGGCAAGGGCTACGGCACGCAGATGATGCGCTGGGCGTTGGACTACTGCTTTTCGCAGCCGAACGTGGAAGCAGTGCTGATAGACCCCTTAGTCACCAACGAGAGGGCTTGCCAATTCTACGAGCGCCTGAGCTTCGAGCGCGTCGAACGCCGCCAGTTTGGCCAGGACGACTGTTGGGTGTACCGGTTGGATCGCAAGGTCTTTAAGGAGAAGCTGAAGTAAATACTAAAAAAAGTAGATTGCATGAGATTCTGACTCATGCGATCTCTTGTTGTCATTTTACTTCTGGCTGGGCTCCACGTCTGGCTTTGCTACGGGCTCTTCGATGCGACCGATGCTGCCAAGCGGTTCGAGCCTCACCCGGGTGACGAGCAGTACGCACCTATGGCCAACATGGCCGCGGGTGGGTTGGCCTTGCTTGTCCTGATCCTCATCGAGTTTATTATTGGGCTTGTGATGGGGGCTGTGCTGTATTTCATTGGTGCGCTGGCCGTACTACGCATTAACGGGCCACTCAAGCGATTGAAAGCTGGGCACTGGTTCTTGGCGTTTGTGCTTGTGGGCCTTGCGACCTTTGTGTTTACTGTGGTTAGTGCCCTGTTAGTAGTTGTGTAAGTGAGTGGCTGGTTATCTTGGGCCATGCGCTGGATTTTCCTTTTTCTCCTGTTTCCGCTGACCCACCTGTCGGCGCAGGAATCGCCGTACTGGCAACAACTCACGTATCGCTACTGCACCCCAAACAGCCTTGACTGTCACGAGGCAGTCATTGACCTGGACGGCCGCTTTGGGCGGGACTTGCAATCCGAGCTTCGGTTCTATCGTCTGAGGGGGGCTGATACCACGGTGCTGTTCACTTTCGAGGCCGCCCATGCCTTGGAGTCCGTCCGCATTCAGGAACCCACGGGGGCCTTGCTAAACTGGGACGGCGCAGTGGGTGTCGCCTTCGTGCGCTACAATGATGGGATGGATTCCGACGACCTGTACATCCTGGCCGATAGCAAGGAGGGCTTTTCGGTGGTCCGTGTCGAGCTGGTGGCGGATGTCTATGAGAACAACATCGAACTATTGACCGTCGATGTGTCGAAGGCGACCCAGGCGCATTTGGACTACCTGCGCGGGAACGACGGCTATGGGCCGCGCTACCATGAGTTGATTCCCCACGAGTACCTCTACCTCGACGACGAAGTCGGCATCCGCATCCAGAACGCCTACGAGCGGAAGTTTAAGGAAGCGAGGGTGGGGGAGTAGTTAAACCCCCTTCACGAAGAAATAATTCTTCTTCCCCCGCTGGACGAGCAGGTACTTGCCCTGCAAGAGGTAGAGGTGCCAACAGTGCTGCTTTGTTAGCAATTTCAAAGTCGAAAGGTTTTCAGGAGAGACAGAAGTGGGATTTGCTCTGGGAAAGCCAAGCCTTGATCAGATAACTCATTTTTTTTGTAAATAGCTGCTGGATCATCGGTACTGCAATAACCCCAAGTGATGAAACACATCCTTTCCGCTTTTTTCTTGCTTGGTGTGCTTAGCACATCAGAGGTGGTTTGCCAGACTCTTTACTCTTCGCAACCCAATGCCACAGATGGTAAGGATGCGTTGATCGGCTATTACAACCATAACTATTCCACTTCCAGTCAACTCAACTACGGAACTGGTTTTGCATATTTCGAGGCCGCTGAATTTGTGACTCCTTACACGGGAATCTGGATAGAGGCCATCGACTTCGACATGAGTTCGATTCCCGAAGGCTCGAAAGTTGTCGAGGCAAATTTGTACCTATACTACACTGGTGACGCTGCATTAAAGCACAAAGGCGGTGCAAACTCGGCCTGCTATCTCAAACGGATATTGTCCGATTGGGGTGAGAACACGATTAACTGGGCAAATCGTCCTGCAGCTAGGCAAAACGGGTACGTGGTTGTTCCTGCCTACACTACAGACACGCAGAACTACAAAATTGATGTCACTGACCTGATGCAGGAACTGGTCAATCTCCCTGAGTCATATCGACATGGGTTTTACTTTGAGTTTCAGAACATGTCGGAAATTGGTGTGGTTCGTCAGCTATGTTTTGGCTCAAGTGACCATGCGACTGCGGCTAAACGGCCGAAACTTGAGATTTCTTATCTGTCGCCTGAACAATGTAAACAGTGGGAGGGGGCCTGTGATTATGTTGATGCCATTGGGCGCACAGGGAACG
>CAYGKP010000185.1:0-4944 GCA_964350605.1 uncultured Cytophagales bacterium | reverse complement strand
AGTGGCGACGGTATCCTCTCTCAATGTTGGCCCCCAAACGTGCAAGTCGCAGCCCAGTGATCAATCGAAGCTCAGGTCGAGTATCGCAGAGTGAGGCAACACGGCGAAGTTCTTCCAGTGGTGTGGCTAAGTCCGCATCCAGGTAGCCAATCCATTCGGCTTTTGAAGTCGTGGTGGCGGCATGCACCGCTTGGCGAATCGCCTCGCCTTTCCCGCAATTATGTGAGAGGTGTAGTGCTTCTAGTTGAGTAGGCAATTGAACTACCAATTCATCAAGCAATCCAGTTGTTCCATCGGTACTGCCATCATTTATGAAGCAAAAAGTGAACTGCGGATTGGCCTGAGCAAAGACTACAAACTTCTCTCCCGCCAGCCGCTCGGCTTCGTTGTAACAAGGAATCAGGATCAGAAAGCGCGACATTTGACGACTGTGTGCCCAATGATACGGATTCCGCTTCTTGCTTCGATTGACCTTCCCCTGATATCCGCTACCTTTGCGCCCGGCAAACCGGTACGACCAGCTCCCGCTGAACTCCCCCAGGCCATGACCGGAGCAAGGGTAGGCGGTTGTAGCGGTGCGATACTCGGTTTGCCTTTTTTTGTTTCCTAGCTACTGGAAACTCCCGTTCTTCGCGTCCCACTCGTTCCTCACCGACCATACCCAACCACCATGCAGTTCTTCCTCGATACCGCCAACCTTGACGACATCAAAAAAGCCCAGGCCTACGGCGTGCTCGACGGGGTAACCACCAACCCCTCGCTCATGGCCAAAGAAGGCATCAAGGGCGAAGGCAACGTGATGCGCCACTACAAAGCCATCTGTGGCATTGTGGACGACAACGTGTCTGCTGAGGTCATCGCCACCGACTATGCGGGCATGATCAAGGAAGGCCGCGCACTGGCGGAAATCGACGACAAAATCGTGGTCAAGATCCCCATGACGCCCGATGGCGTCAAAGCCATCAAAACCCTCACCGAGGACGGCATCCGCACCAACTGCACCCTGATCTTCTCGGCGGGCCAAGCGCTCATCGCCGCGAAAGCCGGGGCCAGCTACGTCTCGCCGTTCATCGGTCGCCTCGACGATGCAGGACAAGACGGCCTCGAACTGATCGAGCAGTGCGTGAGCATCTTCGAGAACTTCGACATGCAGACCGAGGTGCTGGCCGCTTCGGTGCGCCACGTGCCGCACGTGATTGCTTGCGCCGAGCTGGGTGCCGATGTGGCGACCTTCCCCCTCAAGGTGCTTGAGTCGCTGATGATGCATCCGCTGACCGACAAGGGCCTCGATCAATTTTTGGCTGACCACAAGAAACTGAACGGGTAGTTCGGCGGTTTTTCCACTGTGAGTGCGCAGGTGAAACCTCCCGTCTACATCGTCAAAGTGCAAGGGAAGGCCAAGATTCCCGACTACATCCAACTGCGCGACGAGGACATGCTCCTGGTGGCGTATTTCCGGGCCGACCGCCCGCTGGGCGACCAACGCCTGGACCGCTACGGCCTCCAGGGGAAGGAGGCGGCCTTGCAGCGCGTCATCGAGTCCCTTAGCTTCGGGAAGCTCCAGAAACTGGAGATCTAAGCAAGACCCATGGCAGAAATCAACGAAGGCCCCGTCGTCAACCTGGTCGATCTGGACATCCACCAGGAGGACAACGTCATCCTCAAGGACCTGAACCTCTCGATCGAGAAGGGCGAGTTCGTCTACCTGATCGGTCGCACGGGGGCGGGCAAGTCCTCGCTCCTCAAGGCCCTCTACGCCGACTTGCCGATCCAGAAGGGAAAGGCCTACATCGCTGGTTTTCAGGTCGATGAGATGAAGAAGAAGTACGTCCCCAACTTGCGGCGCGCGGTGGGGATTGTCTTCCAGGACTTCCAGCTATTGGCAGACCGCACGGTGGCCGACAACCTGATGTTCGTCATGCAGGCGACCGGGTGGAAGAGCAAGGCGGGCATGAAGCAGCGGCTTTCCGAGGTGCTAATGCGCACGGGGATGGGGGCGTTCTCCTCGAAGTTGCCCCACCAGTTGTCGGGGGGCGAGCAGCAGCGGATCGTGATTGCGCGGGCGCTGCTGAACGAGCCGTCGATTTTGATTGCGGACGAGCCGACCGGGAACCTGGATCCCGAGGTGGCCGAGGGCATTTTGCGCCTGTTCAAGGCGATCAACAAGAGCGGGACGGCGATCCTGATGGCGACCCACAATCACCTGTTCCTCGACAAATTCCCCGCGCGGGTCCTCAAATGCACCGAGGGGAAGATCCTCGACTCGAACGTCGAGGAATTTGAGTTGGGGGATGCGCTTTATTGATTCTAGTTGGCGGAACCTGCCTTTTTCTTATTCTTCTTGTCCCCCACTTTATACATGTAGAAACCTACAGCAAATGAGACGACTAAGTTGATAATGACATTCAACCAGCCATCCCATAGAACGGGGATAAAGCTGAATAGGAAAACCATAACGAAGCTGAGAACGACAACTAAAATTGAGATGAAAACTCTGTTCCTCAAGTTGTCTGACGTATCTATAAAAAGCATCAGTATTGCGAGAAGCCACCAAAGTATCCCGCCGCTCAGAAAACGCAATTGGCTTCCTGATGGACCTTTGCCCTTGTTAGATTCTACCCCTACATTACTTTCTTCTAGCGGGTGATTTGCGACCCCGAAGCTGTGTATCCACGCAATGATTCTTTGGGTTGCAGTGCGGTTGTCAAGCATTTCATCTGCTAAATCGTCAACATAACCGGAGGCTACTAGTCCACTATCCAGTCCCAATTTGTGGAGCCGCTCTAGGTGCTCAATCTTACCATTGATTCTTGAGTTTCGGACTAAAGCCATTGAGTCTATTAGTACCCAACCGATTATTGAGGCCACAAGAAGAAAAGCAAGCTTGGAACGAGCTGATGGAAATACTCCTGAAAAAAACCCCGCTATTCCATCACCTAAACTCATGGGCTAAAAATAATAAAATATGCGGGTTCAAGCTCTTTTCCCCTTCGGAGAATCCCTAACCCCCCAGACAACCCCCTGCGGTTCACTCCGTTCACCGCCGTCCCCCTTCACAAAGGGGGACTTTCGTCATAGACACCCCTCCTTTGTTAAGGATGCCCAAGCCGCGAGGCTTAGTGGAGGAGCGTAGCTCGCGGGGGTGGTTGTTGAGAAGGCCTACTTCCCCTCCTCCTGCATCTCCTTCACAAATTCCCGGCAGAGGGCTTCCATGCGCTCGGCCATCTTGTTGTCGCCCGTCGCGTTGCGCACGGTCATCGCCAACCCGCCCATCGACTCGACGGCGAACCGCTTCATCTCGTCCACGGTCATCTTCTTGGTCCATAGGTCCATCCGCAGGGTCGAACCCGTCTCCTCGTCCCACACCGCCACGGCAATCGCCCGGGTGGATTCCTTGCCGGGGTTTGGCTTCTCGGTGGCGTCCCACTCGATGACTTCGGGGACGCGCTCTTGGTCTAGGCTGACGGTGAAATTGATTTCGCTTTTCATGGCTGGGTTGAGGGGTTAGGGCCTCCGATTAGGTGAGGGAGCCGAGGGCCTGTTGAACGGCCCGTTTGTCGTGTTCCAATTGGGTTTTGAGGGCCTCGAGGCTCTCGAACTTCTGCTCGCTGCGAATGTGCGCAAGAAACTGAATGTCAAGGGTCTGGCCGTACAGGTCGGCGGTGTAGTCGAGCAGGTGCACTTCCATGGTCTTGGCCTTTCCCTGAACAGTGGGCCGAAAGCCGATGTTCAGCATACCGTCGTAAAGCTGGCCGTCGTGGCGCACGCGCACCGCGTAGACGCCGTCCTGGGGGATGAGTTTGTGCGGCTCGAAAACCTGGATGTTCGCAGTCGGGAAGCCGATTTTGCGGCCCACCTTACTGCCTTCGACCACCTGGCCGCGCACTGAGTAGGGCCGTCCCAGGCAACGGTTGGCGTTGGGCACGTCGCCGGCCAGGAGCGAGCGGCGGATGATAGTGGAGCTGAGGCCCAGGTCGTCTACGTCCTGCTTGGGGATCTCCTCGACGCGCAGGCCGAGGCTGTCGCTGTGGGTTTTCAGGTAGTCGAACGAGCCCTCGCGGTCGCGCCCGAAGCGGTGGTCGTAGCCGATCACCAGGGTATGAGTGCCGATGCCGTCGATCAGGATTTGCTGGATGAAGCTGCGCGAATCGAGCATCGAAAATTCCCGGGTGAAGGGGAGGATGAGCAGGTGATCGATGCCTTGGGCTTCGAGCAGTTCGATCTTTTCGTCCAGGTCGGAGAGCAGCTTGACCGAGGTGTCGAAGGGGTTGAGGACCAGCCGGGGGTGGGGCCAGAAGGTAAGCACCAGGCTTTCGCCGCCTTCCTGGCGGGCCAGGTCCGTGAGCCGTTGGAGGATTTTCTGGTGACCCAGATGCACGCCGTCGAACGTGCCGCTGGTGACCATCGGACGGGTCAGGGTGGGGAGGTCCTGGGTGGCGTGGTAAACCTTCATTCGGACGCGTCGGGCTGTTGGTCGCGGCGTTCCTGGTGGATGATATCAATCAGTTTGTCGAGCGGCCAGGCGTCCTCGATGCGGAAGGGGCCGACCGCCGTGCGGCGCAGTTCACGAAGGTAGCCACCCACGCCCAGACCTTCGCCGATGTCGCGGGCCAGGCTGCGGATGTAGGTGCCCTTCGAGCATTTCACGCGGAAGGGCAGGAGGGGAAGCTGGCTGGTAACTACTTCAAATTCGTAGATGGTGACGGGCCGGGGCTTGACCTCGACGACCTCGCCTTTGCGAGCGCTTTTGTAGAGGCGTTTGCCGTCGACCTTGACGGCCGAGTGCATGGGGGGAATTTGCTCGATCGGCCCGGTGAGGGAGTCGATGACTGTCTGGACCTGCGCGGGGGTAAGAATCGAGCGGTCGGCTACGTCGACGACGGGGTGTTCCAAGTCCAAGCAAGCGGTCGGTTTGCCCAGCTCGATAACCCAGACGTCTTCCTT
>CAYGKP010000184.1:0-4975 GCA_964350605.1 uncultured Cytophagales bacterium | reverse complement strand
CCGACCTTCCACCTACGCCCCGACCATCTCTACGGTCCAGAAGCGCGGGTACGTCCTCAAGGAGAGCCGCGATGGCCACAAGCGGGACTATCGCGAGCTTCGCCTCGCGAAGGGCGCCATCGCCGCCGAAACGCTGTCAGAGAACACAGGTGCCGAGAAGAACAAACTCTTCCCCACTGACCTGGCGATGATCGTCAACGACTTTTTGGTTGATCACTTTCCGAAGGTCACCGACTATTCGTTTACCGCGAACGTCGAAGAGGAGCTCGATGATATTGCGCACGGCAAATTGGTCTGGGGAACGATGCTCTCGAAATTCTATGGCGAGTTCCACGACCGCGTCGAGGACACCGAGCAAATCGAACGCTCGGATGTCAAGACCTCCAAGGTGCTTGGCGTCGATCCAAAGACTGGTCTGGAGGTCATCGCCCGCCTGGGTCGCTACGGCCCACTGGTTCAGTTGGGCCCGACTCCCGATCCGGAAACGGAACCCGATGCACCGAAGCCCAAAATGGCCAGCCTCAAGAAAGGCCAACTGCTCGAAACGCTGACGCTCGAAGATGCGATGGAGCTCTTCAAGTTGCCCCGCGAGATCGGCGAGTTTGAAGGCGAGAAGATGGTCGCGGCGATTGGTCGCTTCGGACCCTACATCAAGTACAAGTCATTGTTTGTCTCGATCCCGCAAGGCGAAGATCCCCTCGACATTTCTGCGGAACGCTCCATCGAGTTGGTCAAAGAGAAGATCGAACTGGAGGCCAATAAGTACATCAAGACCTTCGACGAAAATCCGGAGATTCAGGTACTGAACGGTCGGTATGGCCCCTACATCAAGGCTGGAAAACAGAACGTGAAGATTCCGAAGGACAAAGAGCCCGCTGATTTAACGCTGGAAGAATGCCTGGCCTTGGCCGAAGAAGCCAAGAAAAACCCGCCCAAGCGTCGCGGCAACTTCAAGAAGAAATAGCCGTTGACTTCAATGGCTCGCAAACGATTGGTCGTACTCACCGGATCGGGGATCAGCGCCGAGTCGGGCCTGATGACTTTCCGCGATTCGGGCGGCCTGTGGGAAGGCTACAACGTCTACGAAGTCGCCACCCCCGAAGCCTGGGCAGCCGATCCGGGCAAGGTGCTGCACTTCTACAACCTGCGGCGCGCGCAAGCGGCCAAGGCTGAACCCAACCCGGCCCACTTGGCCCTCGCGAAGCTGGAGGATGCGTTTGAGGTTCAGATCATCACCCAGAATGTCGACGACCTGCACGAACGTGCGGGTTCGACCAACGTCAGCCACCTGCACGGCGAACTGACCAAAGCCAGAAGTGTCAACGACGAATCTTTGGTGGTTCCCATCGAAGGCGCCGAATTGAATGTCGGCGACTTGGGTCCCGACGACGCGCAACTGCGGCCCCATATTGTTTGGTTTGGCGAAGCCGTGCCGATGATGGACGTAGCCATCGAGCTGACCGCCAAAGCCGACCTGCTTGTGATCGTAGGGACTTCCTTACAGGTCTACCCAGCCGCCAGTCTGGTGGATTATGTAGCCAAAGGCACACCCACATTTGTTGTCGATCCATCCCTCGATCTCCCTTCGAAAAAGGGCATGGAGATGATCGCCAAGCGCGCCTCCGAAGGGGTGCCCGAGTTGGCCGAGCGTCTCCGCGCAGACTACGCCTAGGCGGGCAACAATTCCTTGCGGATGTCAAGCACGTTCTCGATGCGGTACTGATCGAGGAACTCCTTGGTCAGGTATTGATGCCCCTTGATCGTCTTGTCCCCTTGCAGCTCCTTTAGGATGTCGACCTTTTCCTTGTACTCGGCAAGCATCGGAAGCGAGAGTGGCTTGTAGCTGTAATGCCACGGCTCGTACTTGAAACCCTTGCGCTTCGGATCGTCAGTATAGACCTCGTAGAACCCGAAAGACTCGGCGTTCTCTTTTAGCCAGAAGAAGAGCTTTTCGTAGCGTCCGCCTTTGCGATAGTGGGCAGCAAGCAGCGCGTCGCGGGGCGTAACTTGTTTCGAGTCGGTGATGTCCACGTCCGTGCCCCAGTGGTGGCGAGAGGTGCCCGGAATGGTCGAGTACTCGATGATCTTCTTCATCGCGTCAATCGGCGAGAGACCCTGGCCGGTGAAACGCACATACTTGCGGTTCCAGATGCTTTTCTGGTGTTCGTAGTTGCGGTACGAACTGGTGGCATAGATCCCGATCCCGGCTTCGAGCGCCGCCGCCGACATGCGGGCAAAGGCAGCCGAAGCCTCCTCGCGCATCACGTAATGATCGCCGAAGGGCGGAAAGTGGCTCTTCCCCATCAGCTCGGCGATGGTGTACTGGGAACGGTCGGTGGCTGCCATCAACTGGGGCAAGGTAGGGAGCAACAGCACGCCAGTGGCGGCCAAGGCACCCGTCTTGAGGAATTCTCTGCGATACATGCTCATTGCCAGTCAATATCCGTGCCGCAGCGCAAGGATGCAACTATGTGAATTTTCGCCCGCTCCTGCATCCTTAAGGCGAAAACCCCCGTACTACGGACTACCCCCTACCTACGCTTCCCCAATGAAAGTCCTTTCTTCCTTGCTCACCCTGATGGGCATCTTCCTGTGGATCTATGGCATTCTAGGCCCGCTGTTCCGCGAATTTGGGATTGAAAGCCGCCGCTTTCCTACCGAACTCGATTGGTACGGCGGGGCGGCGCTCGTCATTGCTGGGGTGGTGTTTTTCGTACCAGGCTACCTGATCGCCCGGCGCATCAAGCGCAAAGAAGAGGCGCTGGCCCGTCAGTCGAGCGAGGCGTTCAGTAGCGAGTAGTCCCACTCTCCGGGGCCGTACCACAACTGTTCCCCCTCGATGCGCAAGGGGCTTTCGATGTTGTTCTCGTACAACTGGCCCGTCCCGAAACCTTGGGGCATGTCCAAGCCGAGGGTCGCGCCAAACTGGGCAATGGCCGACAACCCCACGTTTGATTCCAGGGCCGAAGTCAGCCAGTAGCTGATCTGGTGTTCCTTCGCCAACGCTATCCATTTGCGGCATTCCTCCATCCCGCCGAGCAACGTGGGTTTGAGGATCAGGAACTGGGGCCGCACGTGGCGCAGCAAGTCCTCCCGTTGGGCTGGGGTTGTCAAGGGAATCAATTCTTCATCCAACGCAATGGGCAGCGGCGAGGCCGCGCAGAGGCTTTTCATTGCGTCCCACTGCCCGGCAGCAATCGGTTGCTCGATGGAATGCACCTTGCCCAGCTTCGCTAGCTGTTCCAAGCGACTGAGCGCCTGATCGACTGGAAAGGCCCCGTTCGCATCCAGGCGAATTTCCAGCTCAGGGTGGTCGGCGCGAATGCGTGTGAGCATTGCCAACTCGGCCTGAAAATCATGCGAGCCGACTTTGAACTTCAGGCACGAGTACCCGAGGGCAGCTTTCTTTCGAGCCTCGGCCTCCATCTCCGATAGGCCACTCATCCACACCAGCCCATTGATCGGAAGGCCCTGCTCCCCTTTCGTGAAGGGGCTCTCGTGCAACAGGCGTTGCCCCCCGTTCTCGAAGTCCAGTAGGGCGGTTTCCAAAGCGAAACGCAGCGAAGACATGCGTTCCAACTTGTCTCCCTCGACCAAGTCCTGCCAAAAAGAGACTGGCTGTTCGCCCGCCTGCTCCCACAGACTGACTTGGTCTCGAACGTCCTGTATTGTTTCGAAGCTCAGGCCCTTGAGCGGCGCAGCTTCGCCCAGGCCAAACTTGTTAGGCATTGAAGGATCCAATACACGGAGGTAGACCACTTGGTGGTCATTCATCGAGCCACGCGAGGTGCGGACCGATTGGCTGAAGCGCAGGGTGTGCGACTGCCAGTAGAGCCGAAGGCTCATGCGACTAGAAGTGCTTGCGCGCGATGATTTCGCCTAGAATGAAGGCCTTTCGGGCTTCCATGGGCGTATCAAGTGCCTTGAGCGCGGAGTGACGTTGTTTTTTCTTCACCGCGTAGTGCTCGAAACGGCCCTTCTCGGTCAAGCCCGAACGCTTGCTGGCGTAAGGCTTCACATGATCGTAGGCCACAAAGGCTTCTTTCTGTTTCGCGCGAGTGGCGGCCATTGCTTCGGGATGTTCCTCAAGCGAGTAGCCTTCCAGCGATTTCGCGGCCACGGGCTTTGGTTTGGGTTCGCGGTAGGTCTCGCGCGGCTCGTTCGCCTCCCAAGGATTCGCCACCGGGCGGGGAGCCATGTCGCCTTGCTGTTGTTGGCGAGCGTCTTCAATGCGGCGCAGGATATCCTCCAAGCTGCGAGGGCGGCCTGTGCTAGTCGGCTGGGCATCGGTTTCTTCCTGAGAATCATCGATGGGGCCTTGCGCTTTCTTCTGGTTGGCTTTCACCACGTTGCGGATGATGAAAATCGCCAGTCCGACGATGATCCATATGATGGTTCCTGAATCCATAAACTTTCCCGCTTGAGGTCTTTGGCCGAGATGTTTCGGCCGGCTCACCAAGCTACGGCTTATCTTCTAACTTTGCCCGTTCCCCCGCGGTTCAATGCTCCTCACCAAACTCGAAATCAAAGGCTTCAAAAGCTTCGGCGACAAAGTGGTCCTCCACTTCGGCGAAGGCATCACGGGCGTGGTGGGGCCCAACGGATGTGGGAAGTCGAACGTGGTCGACTCGATCCGCTGGGTGCTCGGCGAGCAACGGGCCCGCGCCCTGCGCTCCGAGAAGATGGAGAACATCATTTTTAACGGCACCAAGGGCCGAAAAGCCCTCCAGATGGCCGAGGTATCGCTGACGTTTAAGAACACCAAAAACATCCTGCCCACCGAGTATTCGGAAGTGACTGTGACGCGGCGCTACTACCGCTCGGGCGAAAGCGAATACCTGCTCAACGGGGTCAATTGCCGACTCAAGGACATCTCGAACCTGTTCCTCGATACCGGCATTGGGCCCGACAGCTCCGCGAGCATCGAGCTCGGGATGGTCGACGACCTGCTCAACGACCGCGAGAACTCGCGCCG
>CAYGKP010000183.1:0-5042 GCA_964350605.1 uncultured Cytophagales bacterium | reverse complement strand
GTATGGGTATAGTTGGCATTTCTTTCAAGGGTTAACTCTGCCTCCAAGACCAATGCTCCCTGAGGAATCACACCCATGTCGAACTCAATAACTGTTTCAAGGAAAATAGTAGAGCCAATGTTTGCCCGGATGTTATCGGCAGAACTTTTGTTTGCGTTTGGTTCATTACTCTGAATCCTTACAGCCTGACTTGCTGTCTGATCATAGGTGCTGATTTGCCCCAAAACCCCTTGGTAGGAAAGAAGGGAGATCAGCACTGCCAGCAGGCAAAAATTTAATCCGTGTTTTCGGGAGTAAGTCGACATGACCAGTTCGTTAATCGAGTTTCTAATTAGCTCTCGACCCGATAATTAGCAAGGCCTATTAAAGTTATTTTTTTAAGATTCTAGTATATGTTACAACACATACTGTTTTACCTCTTTTCTGCGCTGGACTTTTGCTAATCGCTCTTGCACATCTAAAATGAGGAATTCTCCCACCTGATCGCCCTTTTTGATCATGTGCTCGCGCCCGCCGATGCGCAGCAAGCCCACCTTGCGATGCTGATCCGTATTTTCAACCAAGCCCAAATATTTCATCTCCGGCCAAGGCGTCTCGGGCTCATCCGGCACAGTTTCTTGCACAATCTTGGGCTTACCCCCTCCATTACCTCCATTCCGAGGGCCCATGTTGTCAGCATCTTTCCGCCAGGTTCCCAAAAAAGGGTCGCGGTAATCGACCAAAAGTCGGATGGTATCAGGTCGAATTCCCGAGGGCCCTCCCACCTTCAAAGGAGCAGTACTTACCGCGATATCCGAGGCATCATCCCCCGTACCGCCCCAAATCCGCCAGGCTACAATCCCCCAAATCAATGTGACGGCAGTGAGCAAGACGGCATTGGTAACGCGCTTTCTTTGCATCTCGCTTAAGGGGTCGCCGAGGTGTCAATCACGATCTCGCGCACAGAGAAAGGTGTTTGAGTGGTGTTCACCGAGTTGATGGCCCTCACACGCCAGTAGTAGCGCACGCCTGAAGTCTCTGGCGTGAAGATGTAGTCAAAGGACGTGGAGGGGCTATTCACAGTCTGTGACTCGTCAGGTGTGGTGAACGAGCTAGTCCGGCTGATCTGAATGAGGTACTGATCGGCACCCGTCACAGGGTCCCAAAGGAAGGTCTGCGTGGTGTCATCAGTGGTGATGTTGTTTCCCGGTGAGAGCAGAATGACGCTTTCCAACGCGAGGTCGTCGTTGCGCTTGACTGTTATCGTATGAGCAGATGAGAAGGGCGTCTCACTCGCCACATTGATGCCCCGAACTCGCCATTGATACACACCTGAGTCAAGGGCAAATCGCAGGGTATTTGATGTTACCAGGGAATCGAAGACCAACTGGTTCGCTGATGCAAAGCTTGGACTAACCACCTGCACGCGGAAATACTCCGCATCCTCCATTGGCTCCCACCAAAAAGTCACAGCACTGCTTTGGCTGGTATCCTGATCCGAAGGGGCCAACAGCACAACTGTTTCGTTCGACAGGTCGTCAATGAACACCTCCTCACAACTGATGCTACAGAGTGCTGTACAGAAGAGCAGAAAAACAGGTATCAGCTTCATTGTTTCAATTTGGCCAAAGTTTGAAGGAGTAGTTCCATCTCCAAATGGATCGCGCGTGTGCGGCGATCTTTCACGAGTTCAAAACGCGCCGAGGTAACCCGCCCCAACCGCTTCTTGTTTTCTAGGTGATCGAGCAGTTCGACTAAAGATAAAAAATCGCCCCGAGCTGTGATGTGGAAACTGGCGAGTTGAAAACCAGCCAATTCCTCGGTTTGGAAATCAGTCACCCGACGTAGGTCCAGCTTATGACTCTCGCAAAAACGTGAGGCCTCGCCGACAATCAACTCCTGGCTTTCAATCGGTGGTCGTGGGGATGAGCCGACTTGACCACTCAAATCCACCAGTTGATCCTTGAGGCCCCGTATGCGCTCATCAGCTTGGTCGGTCAAGGACAATTCATCGCGTAGCAGCGCTACCTCGCTTGAAAGCGCAATACTTCTTGAGATGGCCAGGTGATAGACCAGCAGACCCAACAGCACCAGACCTACGCCCGCAAAGCGGAGTTGATGTTTGGCCGAAAGATTCTTCCACCAACTTACCATGGGTGCAGATCAATGCGCAAGCTGAAGTGCCCGCCGTCCTCGTCCTTCTGAAACCCTTCGATGCGAACAGTTCGAACAATTTGCAGTGATTCGATGCGACGAATCCAACCGTTCAGCTCACTGGGCGCATGTATGCGCCCTCCCAAGAAAAGCGTCTGGGCAGCGATCATTTCCTTTCGTTCCAACCGGGATCGCTCAGCATCGACTGGCTGAAATAGAATCTGATCCAATCGAACCGTTTGAGGTACTGTACTGGCCAGTCTGTCCACTATGTAGCTTGCATTGGGCATTCCTACCCAACTGGCCTCTTGCAAGAAGTTGCGACGCTCCTCAATCTCCTGTTCCAGGTTTTGAATCTCTGTGATCTCCTGATCGCGCGCAGCCCGCTCATCACTCAGTTCTTGATGAGTTGACCGAAGGCTGGAGTACCACAAGAAGTTCCCAAGCAGCACCGCAAACAGCACCCCAAGAGCCAGTGGCAAACCGACTTGAAGCATGCGATGAGAAAGAGCGGCTTGTTGTCCCTCAGCCACAGCTGCCGGCAAGGGTGCGACTTGCGCCGGGCGAGAAAGCAGTGCCAATAAGCCGGCACCATAGGCCAACGTGAATGCCTCGCCCCAATCCTGGCCTTGCAGGCGACTGATCCGATCTTCCTCGCCCGGCCGGGACACGTCAACCAGGTCGCCGTTCTCCCAAGTGCCCTGTGCTTCTACGAGCGTTATGCGACCGTCTCGGATTACCTCCACTTGGCCCCATAGCGAGAGAACTTCAGCTGGCCCAATGCTCACACGAACCACATCTGCGCGCACCTCGATAAGTTGCTGGAGCAGACCCAAAAGCCGATCCTGTCGCAAGACCGCACCCCACCGCTCGGAAATGACTTGGAGCAAAAACTCAGAGGGGGAATAGTCAGGAATGCTACTGGCCAATCGCTCTTGTGCCTCGCCAATGCCCGTCGGAATCTTCCGAGTCAAAACACCCTGACCAACCAATACCAATGAGACTGGCTTACCCGCCAAGTCCTTCTGAAAATCAGCTAGGTCACTGGACTCCTTGCTTTCAACAAAGCTGGCCCCAGCGCTCTCCGATTTGAGCACAACCAAGCGATATACTTGGCCCTCGGATCCCAAATGAACCGAAAGGCCCACCACCCGGCGTGGCATCAATCGCCCCAACCAGGCACCCGGACTCATGCTAGTAAAGAATCGTCGGCTTGATGAACAGCGTGGTCAAGGTCTTGGACTTCGACTTGGTCTTGGACGAAAAGAACCACTTGATCACCGGAATCCGGCTGAGGAACGGCACACCCGACCCAGTCTCCGACTTCTCACTACGCTCAATTCCACCCAGCACCACCATCTCCTCGTTGCGCACGCGGATCATGGAACTGAACTTACTAGTGACCGATGGCGGCGGCGAGTTCTCTGGCGGCTGACCGATGAAGTCCGACTGCTCGACCTCAATGATCAACGTTACCTGTTCGTCGCCAGAGACGACTGGTTTGATCGAAACCGTTAAATTCGCCTGAACAGCGTTGAACTGCTGGGTGGTCGTCACCAATGGGTTCTGGTTGCCGATGATGCTCTGATTCTGGATGCTGTAGTACCGTGTTGTCCCTGTCGAGAAGTTGGCATCATGACCGTTCAGCGTGGCCAGCTTCGGCACCTGGCGCACTTCGGCATTCGACGAGGCCTCAATGGCCGAAAGCGTCAGGTAGAAGCTTGGCGACACCCGTCCGAGGTTGATGGGTGAGTTTGCGCTGAGTCGCGAAAGCGCGTCGTTCAGTGACTGGGAACTCACACCGAAGTCAATGCCCGGCAAGAGCGTTTGTGCCGCAGAATCCGAACCCAACCCTGCGCGAATGCCTGTCGAGGTGGTTCTGCTTTTCCGCACATCAACAATCACGATCTCGATGAGGATCATCGGAACGACCTTATCGAGCGAAAGCAAGAAGGCATTGATCTCGGTGATGTTCGGCGCTGATCCGCTGAGGATGATGCTGTTCATCTCGCGCAGCTCCTTGATCTCGACGCCGGCGCGAAGCTCTGAGGGAATCAGGGGCAGCATCTCGTCCAACGAGCGGTGCTGGAATTGGTAGACCTTCACACTTCGCAGGCCCTCCAAGCGCCTGTCACCGATCAGGTAAATTCCCCGCTCGATGCGATAGGTGTGTTGGGTCCCTCGTAGGAGGTGGTTGAGGAATTGCTGATAGGTAACCTTGTCGACACTTAAAGTGGTCTTGCCTGCGGGCTCCGAGAACAAGAAGTAATTGATCCCAAGCTCTTGCGAGATCAGTTTGATGAGATCCGAAATCGGAATACCAACGGCCTCCAGAGTGATGAGCTTCCCCTCACCCATCGTATCGCCCGAGAACGAGAGATCGATGTCGCCCGATTTCAACTCGAGGGTATACTCCTTCTTAGGTGTCTTGCTCTTTGCTGAAAGCAAACTCAACTCCTCCTTTGGCTCTTCGACCAGATAGAAGCTGTCGGGCGTGATGGTCATGGTATAGCCATTGACGTAGGCCATCTTTTCGAGTGCCTGCGCGAACGGCATGCCTTCGATGTAGGAGGTGACAGCCTTGTCGCCCAGCTTCGAGGGCACGATGACGTTCTTCTTTGTTACCTGCGTGATCCGCTTGGCCACCTCGCCGAGTTTGTCCCCCGTTAGGTTCATGCCCATCAAGTCGGTCACCGGGTCGTAGGTGATCTCAATGATCTTGGGCAGCGGTTCTGGCGGCGGCGGTGGTGCGGGCGTCTCGTGCTTGGAGAACGACATAATCGAACCCACAAAGCGGATGTCCAGGTCGTATTCCCGACAGAGGAACGAAATCACGTTAATGACCTCCTCGTTCGTGAAGTTGTTGACGATGCGAATGTCCAATCGCGGGTCAACGCTGATGTTCAGGT
>CAYGKP010000182.1:0-5077 GCA_964350605.1 uncultured Cytophagales bacterium | reverse complement strand
CGGTCATCCCGGTATTGAAACAGATTTCGCCAGCAGTTGTCCCGTTGTGGCCCACCGAAACTCCCTCGAAAAAGGATCCATCTTCTAAAAGCAGGAGGGCGGGCGGACGAAGGGGGGCTTGACTCATTGCTAGCATACAGTTCGGGCAGGCGCAAAACTACAAAAGGATCGGACAGAAGCCCGATCCTTTTGCGATGTGTTGGGAAGCCAAAACGGCTTACTCCTCGTCTTTCTTCTCAGGCGCTTCCTCGGCGGGTGCCTCAGGAGCCTCCTCTGCAGGTGCTTCAGCAACCTCAGCTACCGGGGCAGCTTCAGCAGTTGCCGCGGCTTCCGCTTTTGGCGTCTCACTGGCCGAGCCCGACTTCGAGCGGCGGCTACGGCGTGAAGTCTTCTGCTCGGAACCCTCGCTCACGAGGACTTCGTTGAAGTCCACCAGTTCCATGATGCACATCTCGGCGTTGTCGCCCAGGCGTGCACCTGTCTTGATGATGCGAGTGTACCCTCCGGGGCGCTGTGCCACTTTGTCTGCCACCAAGGTGAACAGCTCGTGCACCGTCTCCTTATCTTGAAGGTAGGAGAACGCCGTGCGGCGGTTATGGGTGTTATCGTCCTTCGAACGCGTGATCAGCGGCTCCACGTACTTGCGCAGGGCTTTCGCCTTGGGCACGGTGGTCGAGATCCGCTTGTGGAGGATCAGCGAGCTGGCCATGTTCGAGAGCATCGCCTTGCGGTGCGCCGACTTGCGGCCCAGGTGATTGAATTTCTTTCCGTGTCGCATGGCTTATTCTTCGTCGAGTTTGTAGCGGGCAACGTCCATCCCGAAGGTCAGGTTGCGCTCGGCAATGATTTCCTCCAACTCGGTCAGCGACTTCTTACCGAAGTTGCGGAACTTCATCATGTCGGAGATTTCCAGTTCGGCCAAATCGCCCAGCGACTTGACGTTGGCTGCTTTAAGGCAGTTGTAGGCACGTACCGAAAGGTCAAGCTCCGAGATCGGAGTCTTGAGCAGCTTGCGCATGTGCAGGAACTCCTCGTCCACCACCTCTTCGTCGGCGATCAACTCCTGCTCGAAAGCCATTGTCTGATCGGAGAAGAGCATGAAATGCTGAATGAGAATCTTCGCGGCACCTTTCAAGGCTTCCTCAGGGTGAATCGAACCATCGGTATCGATTTCCAGCAAGAGGCGCTCGTAGTCGGTCTTCTGCTCGACACGGGTGTTCTCCACCGAGTACTTCACGTTGCGGATCGGAGTGAAGATCGCGTCGATCGGAATGAAGCCAAAGATTTGCTCTTCGGGTTTGTTCTCCTCAGCGGGCAGGTAACCACGGCCTTTCTCGATGGTCAGCTCAATTTCGAAGCTGGCTTTCGAGTCCAGGTGACAAACCTCCATCTCGGGGTTCAGCACCTTGAAATCGGCGGTGTGGTCGGTGATTTTCCCGGCTTTGAAGACATCCGAACCACCCACAGGGATGGTGATGACGCTTTTTCCTTCCAGGGGATCGCCCACACGTTTGAAGCGGACTTGTTTGAGGTTCAGGATCAGTTCGGCAACGTCCTCGACAACACCATCAATGGTGGTGAACTCGTGAAGTACGCCGGGCACCTTGATGCCGGTGATCGCATAGCCTTCCAAGGAGGAAAGCAGGATGCGGCGCAAAGCGTTACCGATCGTTACGCCGTAGCCTTTCTCAAGAGGTTTGAATTCGAAGCGCCCGTGGAAGTCATCGGCTTTCTCCATGACCACCTTCTCAGGCATTTGAAAGGCAAGAATTGACATAGCTGGCTCGCGTTTGTGCGTGGATAAAGTAGAGATCGAGTTCGAATGGGGAAGTAGCCTTGCGGGGCTTACTTCGAGTACAATTCGACGATCAGTTGCTCTTGGATGTTTTCTGGAATCTGATCGCGAACGGGTACCGACTGGTACTGTCCCTCCCATTTGGTTTGATCCCAGGTCAACCAGGGGTATTTGGCGATCGAAGCGGCCATCAAGGATTCTTGAATGGCGCCCATGGCACGTGAACGGGTCCGTACGCCCACCACATCGCCGGGGCGCAGGTGATAGCTGGGGATGTTCACGATCTGGCCATTGACCGTAATGTGATTGTGACCAACAAACTGGCGCGCTGCGCGACGAGTCGGGGCGATGCCCATGCGGAAGACCACGTTGTCCAAACGACCTTCCAGCAGTTGGAGCAAAATCTCACCGGTCACACCGCTCGAACGAGTGGCGATCTCATAGGTCTTGCGGAACTGACGCTCGAGCACACCATAGGTGTACTTCGCTTTCTGCTTCTCGGCCAATTGAACCGAGTATTCCGACGGCTTGCGGCGACGGCCACGGCCGTGTTGTCCCGGAGGGTATGCTTTTTTAAGCAACGCCTTGCTGGGCCCAAAAATGGGCTCGTTAAAGCGGCGGGCAACCTTGGCGCGGGGTCCAGTAAATCGTGCCATGTAATGTTCTTCTTTCTCTGTTGGTAGTTAGACGCGGCGGCGTTTGGGAGGGCGGCACCCGTTGTGGGGCAACGGTGTGACATCGTGGATCGCCGAGATCTCGATGCCCAAGTTCTGCATGGTGCGAATCGCAGACTCGCGACCCGAACCCGGTCCTTTGACGAAGGCCTCTGCTTTGCGCATACCAGCGTCGTAGGCCTTTTGACCACAATCCGAAGCAGCGGTTTGCGCTGCGTACGGGGTGTTCTTCTTCGAACCGCGGAATCCCATCTTGCCAGCCGACGACCAGGAGATGACTTCTCCCTTCTGGTTGGTGACCGAGATGATGATGTTGTTGAAGGTCGCGTGGACGTGTACCTGGCCGATTGGTTCGACCACCACTTTGCGCTTTCGCGCCTTCTCCTTGCCTGCGGCTCCTTTGCGTGCTTGTGCCATTCTCTAAATCGTTACAGCCTACTTGACGGCTTTCTTCTTGTTGGCAACTGTTTTGCGCTTGCCCTTACGGGTGCGGCAGTTGTTTTTGGTGCGTTGGCCACGAACGGGCAAGCCCTTACGGTGGCGCAGTCCACGGTAACACCCGATGTCCATCAGGCGTTTGATGTTGAGCTGCACCTCGCTTTTGAGCACACCTTCGACCTTGAAATCGTCAGTAATCGCACCGCGGACAGCTTGCGCCTCGTCCTCAGTCCAATCTTTGACTTTTTTGTTGGGGTCGAGCTGGGCCTTCTCAAGAATCTTGAGGGCCGAAGTGCGACCGATGCCGAAAATGTACGTGAGCGCAATCGCGCCACGCTTGTTATCGGGAATGTCTACGCCGGAAATCCGTGCCATATGCTTAGCCTTGGCGCTGTTTAAAGCGCGGGTTCTTTTTATTGATAACGTACACCCGGCCCTTGCGGCGGATGATCTTGCAGTCTACACTGCGTTTTTTAACGGAGGAACGCACTTTCATGACTTAGCCCTTATAGCGATAAACGATTCTTCCTTTGCTCAGATCGTACGGCGACATCTCGAGTTTCACACGGTCACCAGGCAGGATGCGGATGTAGTGCATGCGCATCTTACCTGAAATGTGGGCGATCACCTCATGTCCATTGTCAAGCTCAACGCGGAACATCGCGTTGGACAACGCTTCATTGATGACCCCTTCTTGCTCGATGGAGGACTGTTTTGCCATACTCAACTGACCCTAGGGTCTAACTCGTTTTCGTTCGTTCAACAATTGTTCAACTCTTATGCTTTGGCGCTGAGTGCCTCCTCGATGAACGAGAAGGTCGTCAGCACTTCGGCTTTTCCTTTTTGGACGACCACGGTGTGTTCGAAGTGGGCCGACGGCATCCGATCCATGGTGCGGATCGTCCATCCATCGGACTCCTGAACAATGCGGCGTGAACCCAGATTGACCATCGGTTCGATGGCAATCACCACACCTTCAAACAGCTTTTGCCCGCGGCCCCGTTTTCCGTAGTTGGGTACCTCAGGCGGCTCATGAAGATGCCGTCCTACGCCGTGTCCCACCAGTTCCCGCACCACTGAATATCCCTTTGCTTCCACGTATGTCTGGATCGCAAAACCGATATCACCGGTGCGTTGGCCGGCCACTGCTTGCTCGATTCCCAACTGAAGCGACTCTTTTGTCGCATCCAGCAGCCCCTTCACCTCTGGTGAGATTTCTCCCACCGGGTAGGTATAGGCACTGTCGCTGTGAAAACCTTCCAGGAAGACCCCACAATCGACGGAAATCACGTCGCCCTCAATAAGTTCGCGCGAGCTGGGAAATCCGTGAACGATTTGCTCGTTCACCGAGATGCACAGACTCGCAGGGAAACCGTTGTGTCCCTTGAACGAAGGTTCAGCCGCGTTGTCGCGGATGAACTCTTCGGCCCGTCGGTCCAGATCGATGGTGCGAACACCGGGACCGACCATCTTGGCCACTTCCCCGTGTGCGCGTCCCAGCAATGCTGCACTGACGCGAATTTTTTCAATCTCTTCCTCGGTTCTTGCGTGGATCATTGTTCCACCGTGAACCTAGGAGGCTACTGCAACGTCTTGCGAGCGGCCGCGAAGTTTCCCGCTTTTCATCATGCCCTCGTATTGGCGCATGAGCAGGAAGCTTTCGATTTGTTGGAGTGTATCGAGGACCACGCCGACCAGGATCAGCAATGAGGTTCCTCCATAGAATGATGCGAAGCCTTGCGAGATGCCCGCGATGTTGGCGAAGGCAGGCAAAATGGCGATGAGAGCGATGAACAGGGCGCCTGGCAATGTAATGCGCGAGAGAACTGTGTCAATGAATTCAGCGGTTTGCTGTCCAGGTTTCACGCCCGGAATGAAGCCGCCGTTGCGTTTCAGGTCGTCAGCGATCTGGTTGGGGTTGATCGTGATGGCCGTGTAGAAGAACGTGAAGAGCACAATCATCAAGGCGAACACCAAGTTGTACTGCCAGCTAAACTGGTCGGAGAAAACGCTGCGGATGAATCCGGCGCTCTCGCTGCCCTCCCACATGCTCGCGATCAGCGGGGGAATGAACATCAGCGACTGGGCGAAGATGATCGGCATCACACCAGCGGCGTTGACTTTGTTTTTAATGTAATGTCGATGACCTAGATATACACGGCCTCCAACC
>CAYGKP010000181.1:354-5086 GCA_964350605.1 uncultured Cytophagales bacterium | reverse complement strand
AATGGCTTTCCACGACTTGGAAACGCACCTCGCTCACGAGTTGGGCTTCCTGGGCATCGGCTAACTCGTCCGCCCGCAGCCCTTCATAGAGGTGAACCACCCCCTGGCCGCGCCGCACCACGCCCCAACTGAAAATCGGTAAGGCCATGTCGAGGGGTAGGGGGTAGTCTGCCAGGGAGGTAAGGTAGGGCTCGACCAACGCAGGGTCTAAAATCGAGTTGCTGTCGCCCACCGAATTCAAGCTGCCGACGTTGTAACACATGAGCGCGCCGCGGTCGACAGGCGGCACGCCCGTTCCCCGCCAATCGCTCACTTGGTGCAAGCGAATTGTCGAGGAAAGCACGGTGCCCTCCGGCAATTCCTTGCGTACGGCTTCGAGAAACGAGAAGAAAATCGCCCGCGTCGACCCCGTCCAGTCGCAGTCGAACTGCACCTCGCCAGCCAATTGGCAGCCCATCGAATCGGCCATCCACGAAATCCGCTTGGCGACGTTTCGAGCCAGGTCGATTTCCTGGCCTTCGGCGAGGTTCAGAAAGGTCCGATTGGTAAGAAAGACAACCGGAACCACTTCGAGCGTGCCCAGTCCGTTGACTTCCGTTGACAATGGCCCGACCGGCTGTGGCTGGCCCGAACCCGACACATCCACATCGAAGAAGCGTACGTACAGCCGCTTGACCTGATGCTCGTTCAGGCGTTTCTGCTCCTCCTCCGTTAAGTCGAGGGTGCTTTCCCAATGATAGAACGACAGCGCGGGCTTCTCGCACTCCGGGCTACAACTCCAAAGTGTCAGGGCGACGAGCCAGCTACCTAATAGCCACCCAGGTAGCGACGCGCGGCCCATTCGGCAACCAATAGGGTGAGGATCAGGGCGAGCAGCCACCAAGCATGCAGCGCGGGACTGGTGCGCGTTTGCGAATGCAGGCGTTCGGGTTCGTCGCGCAGCAAGATGTCGGAGAGGACGTCCAACGAATCGACAGGGGCGAAGCGACCGCCGCTGCTGTTCGATAGGCCACGCAGCAGGTCATGGTTCGCCCGAAGGTCGCTGGCTTCGAGCGAGTAGGCATCGACGATGAAGGCGCTGCGGGCCAGTTGGGTTTGGCCGTTCATGTTGGCGCGGGCCTCCAAGGTGTAGGCCCCAGCGGGCAGGTCCGAGAGGCTCAGTTGATGGCTGGCCAACGAACTAGTCGCCTCGTACTTTCGGATTTCTTTGCCGTCTTGTAACAGGCGAATTTTCGCGGGCACGCCGTAGACCGGATCGTAGGCTTGGTCATACGTCTCGACCCGCACGTCCACGCGTTGGCCTTGCCCGTAACGGCGGCGCAGGCTGCGCACGTCCAGTCGCTTTCGATCCTTGCGGACCGATTGCCATTGCACCCATTTCTGAATCAAATCGTCGAAGGCCGCGTGACTTTCGTTCTTGGCGAACTCGGCCAACCGCCAGCGCCACAATCCCTCGCCGACAAACAAACTGCGCCGTTGCCCGCCCGCTTCGTCCAGGTAGAGCATCGCCGCGCCGCGTCGCTCGTCCCGCAAGAGCACGCTCGATCCGCCGCCCGTCCAGGAAGCCGCTGGCATCAGGAGCGGGGGCCAGTTTTTCATCGCTTCGCTGAGTTCCGAGCTGGGTTGGAAGGCCGTGAAGTTGGGATTCAACGTCGGCTTGGCTTCTTGACTCCACGGGCGCTGGGCATCGCCCTCTAAGGCGGCAAATCGGCTGTCGAGTTGGCCCAGGTCGCTTTGGGTACCGGCCAAGTAGGCGAGGGGCACGTTCATTCGTTCCAGGCGGGCGAGCCAGTCGCTCCCCGCACCGCCGTACGCGGGAAGTTGGTGCAAGAGGATGGCGCTGAACGGACCCTCGGGCAAACGGTCGCCCCGGCTGTGAACGGCGACGATCACTTCCAGGCCACTGACTTCTTCGAGTGCGCTGCGGATCGCCTTCACATCGGGATGCGGCGCGAGGGCGGCGATCAGTACCCGGTCCCGCGCATCAATCACTTCGACAAAGGCCGAGAGGGTGTTGTTGGCTGTCGTGTATTCCCCCGTGATTGCGCGAACTTCGACGACATACTGGTGGATGCCTTCGGTCTTCGCTTCGATTTCGAATTGAACTTCCTGGGGTACGCCATCGGCGGGCAGGTTGATCGGCTGGCGCGCAAGGATGGACTTGCCTTCCCGCAGGACGACTTCGGTGGCGTTGCCTTCAAAGCCCGTTTGAACCACGCGGGCGACCAAGGGAAATTTGTTGCCCTTGTAGGCCAAGCGGTTGTGGGCCAGGTCGCGCATCGCGACGTCATTCCGAGGGCGCGGATCGCCAAGACCGAGGGTGTAAACGGGGTAGGGCTGGTCTTCTCCACGTGGGTGCAGACCGGCCGTCACGATCCCGTCGCTGACTAAGAGGACTTGGGTCAGGTTGTTCACATCGATGTTTTGGCCGAGCGCAGCGAGTGCCCCCGACAAATCGGTTTGCCCACCGGGATACCAGAAACTGTCCGCTGGGGTCAGGGTGCCTTGCAGGTCGAGAACCAAGACTTCCTTGCCTGCCTCGCGCAGGGCTGTTTCCAGCGAGGCGACCTCTTCGCCCAGCCGGGTCAGGCGCAGGGAATCTTCGCCCAGCGGAATCGAAGCCGAGCGGTCGAGGACAATGGCCGTCAAGGGTTTGGCTGCTTCGCTGCTGGTGTGGCGCACGTAGGGCTCCATCAGCAGGTAACAGATCAGCGAAACCGAGAGGAAGCGAAACGCCGCCAGCGTTCGCCGCCAAGCAAGGCGCCAAGGGCCCTTGGTCTTATAGTAGAGCAGGGCCGCGTAGCCCGCGCCGACCAAAAGGCACAGCAGGAAGAAGGCCGGGTGGGCGGTGGTATGCAGCTCGAAGCCCGACATCGTGTCCGCCCGGGCGGATTAGGTCAACATGCCGCCGTCCACCTGCAGCACTTGCCCGGTGACATAACGGCTCAAGTCGCTGGCCAGGAACACCGCCGCGTCGGCGACTTCCGCAGGATCACCCGCACGTTGCAGGGGAATGCCTTTGGTCCATTCGGCCATGGTCTTTTCGTCCAAGGCGTCAGTCATCTCGGTGGCGATGAAGCCCGGTGCAAGCACGTTCGAGCGAATGCCACGTGAACCCAGTTCCAACGCGACCGACTTGGTGAAGCCAATGATGCCCGCTTTCGAGGCGGCGTAGTTGGCCTGGCCCGCGTTGCCGCGAATGCCGACAACCGACGAAACGTTAATAAACGAACCCGAACGCTGCTTCATCATTGGTTTGATGGCCGCTTTGGTCAAGTTGAAGACACTTTTAAGATTCACGCGCAGCACTTCGTCGTACTGTTCCTCGCTCATGCGGAGCAAAAGGGTGTCGCGGGTGATCCCCGCGTTGTTGACGATGATGTCGATCTGGCCGAATTCGGCGATCACGTCGTCGACTAGTTTTTGAGCCGCGTCAAACTCGGAGGCATCCGAGCGGAAGCCTTTCACGGTTGCGCCGCCTTTGCCGAGCTCGGCCTCAAGGGCTTGGCCCTTCTCGACGCTGGAAAGATAGGTGAAGGCCAGCTTCGCGCCTTGTGCCACGAAGGCTTCCGCCATCGCGCGGCCAATGCCTTTGGAGGCCCCGGTGATCAGGGCGACTTTGCCGTCAAGAAGTCCCATAGGGAGGAAATTGGGTTGGTTGTGTGGGGCAAAGTTAGCCGCCTTCCGCCGGGGCGCAAGCCCGCGAATCGAAGGCCATGAACTATGGGCGCGAAAAGGCGTTTGGGGAAGAGGGCCTTTCGGCTAACTTTGCCATACCCTCATCAACGTATCGTTTCCCTCTTTCCCTCCCTGCATGGCACAATCCTACGACTTGATCGTGATCGGCTCGGGCCCCGGTGGCTACGTGGCCGCCATTCGCGCCAGCCAACTTGGCATGAAAGCCGCCGTCGTCGAACGCGCCGAACTTGGCGGCATCTGTTTGAACTGGGGCTGCATCCCCACCAAGGCGTTGCTGAAAAGCGCACAGGTATTCGAATACCTGAACCACGCCCAAGATTACGGCGTGAAGGCCACCAACCCTTCGGTTGACTTTCCCAAAGTGGTCGAACGCTCGCGTAGTGCTGCCGACCAGATGAGCAAAGGGGTCACCTTCTTGCTCAAGAAAAACAAGGTTGACGTGATCGAAGGATTCGGCAAGATCAAAGCGGGTGGTAAGGTTTCGGTCGAAAAAGACGGCAAGACCACCGAATACACCGCCAAGAACACCATTCTGGCCACGGGTGCTCGTTCGCGCGAGTTGCCGAACCTGCCCATCGACGGCAAGAAAGTCATCGGCTACCGCCAGGCGATGGTGCTGCCCACCATGCCCAAGAAGATGATCGTTGTCGGTTCCGGCGCGATTGGGGTCGAGTTTGCCTACTTCTACAAAGCCATGGGCACCGAGGTGACCATCGTCGAGTACCTGCCGCGCATCGTGCCTGTCGAAGACGTGGACGTGTCGAAGGCCTTGGAGCGCAGCTTCAAGAAAATGGGCATCGAAGTGATGACCGAAGCCTCGGTCGAGAAAGTTGACATCTCGGGCAAAGGCTGCAAAGTGACCATCAAAACCAAGAAGGGTGAAGAGGTGCGCGAAGCGGACATCGTCCTTTCGGCCGTCGGTGTTTCGACCAACTTGGAGGGCATCGGCCTGGAAGAAGTTGGCGTGAAAACCGAGAAAGGCAAAGTCCTGGTCGACGATTTCTACAAGACCAACGTGGCGGGTGTCTACGCC
>CAYGKP010000181.1:0-344 GCA_964350605.1 uncultured Cytophagales bacterium | reverse complement strand
TCGTGAAGGGTCCCGCCCTCGCGCACGTGGCCTCGCACGAAGCCATTACCTGCGTCGAGAAGATCGCGGGCATGGACGTGCACCCCATCAACTATGGCAACATCCCGGGCTGCACCTATTGCGTACCGGAGATTGCTTCGGTCGGCATGACCGAGGCGCAAGCCAAGGAAGCGGGCTATGAGATCAAAGTGGGCAAGTTCCCCTTCACTGCCTTGGGCAAGGCCGCCGCGGCGGGCTCGCGCGATGGCTTTGTGAAGGTGATCTTCGATGCGAAGTACGGCGAATGGCTCGGTTGCCACATGATCGGCGCGAACGTGACCGACATGATCGCCGAGGTCGTAGTG
>CAYGKP010000180.1:0-5158 GCA_964350605.1 uncultured Cytophagales bacterium | reverse complement strand
TCGCCGCGCACAAGACCGCCGGAGCTGTACTGCTGGAAGCGGGTGATGAGTTCCAGGCTCACCTCGGCGGAAGAAGGCGTGGACTTCTGGCCGATGGGAAAGCGCTGGACCTGGGCGAAGAGCCCGACAGCCGAAAAAAGGAGGGAGAGGGAGAGGAGAGTCGAGAGATGGGTGAAGCGTCGCATGGTGGAAGATAGCAGTTCGTGCCAATTCGCGCTAAAAAGAAAGGCCCTCGCGAAGAGGGCCTTTGAAGTTGTGGGTGGGATGCCCTACGACATCGACTGGTTCTCGATCGAAGCCTGGCGGAGCACTTCTTCGTACTCCTCGGGGGTCAGGTCGCCGAACAGGTAGTGAACCGGGTTCACCTTCGTACCGTTGCGAATCACCTCGTAGTGCAGGTGAGGCCCCACCGACGCGCCTGTCGAACCGACGTAGCCGATGAGCTGGCCGCGCTTAATGCGCTCGCCCGGGTTCACGATGAAGCGCTGCATGTGCGCATACTTGGTTACGTACCCAAAGCCGTGGTCGACCTCTACTTGGTTGCCGTAGCCTTTGTAGGACTTCTCGGCCTTGATGACTACCCCGTCACCCGTTGCATAGATTGGTGTGCCACGCTGAGCCGCAAAGTCGAGGCCCGTGTGCAGCTTTTTCACCTTGTAGATCGGATGCGTCCGCCAGCCGAAGCCCGAGACGACTGTACACTGTTTCTTGTTGACCGGCGAGATCGCGGGGATCGAGCGGAGCATCTTTTCCTTGTTCTGCGCGAGGCGCGAGATTTCGTCGTAGGATTTTGACTGGATGTAAAGCTGGCGTTTCAGCGCGTCAAGCTGGGCTTGTTTCTCGGCGATCAGAACACCTGCACCTTCGTTGGCCAGTAGGTCTTGGTAGGATTTCGAGCCTCCAACACCCGCTTGGCGCACGCCACGGGGCAGGGGATCGGCCTCTGTGATGACCCGGTAGATCTTCTCGTCCCGATCTTGGAGGGCCACCAGTACGTCTTCCATGCGCATGAGCTCTTCGCTCATGGTCTCGTAGTTGTACTGGAGGGTCTTGTTCTCGTTGCGCAGGCGGGCTTCCTCGGGGCTGTCATACAGCTCACCGTAGATGAGGACCAAGCCAATCGCGACCGCAAAGGCGGCACCCAGGAAGCCAAGGGCGTTGACAATGACGGCCGAGACAGGCGTTTTTACCCGTTCGTACCGGCACGTCTCCGTGTCGTAGTAGTACTTGACCTTGGCCATTCTCTCTGTCCTGTCACGCGCCGAAGCGCGCTGTAGCTGCTCTGTAGGTTTTGGCTAACTTTCGGGCTCAAACGCTTCGGAGCGATCCGATCTTGTGCGTTTGAACGCTCGAAAAGTTTCCAACACCTGGCCTCAAGATAGGAATAATTCAAAAAGTCCAAGTTTCAATGCAGCCAGGTCCGATTTCTCGCCCTACATCTTCCGATCCTACCATGCCCCAGTGGACCGTCGCCCAAGTCCGCCAGACCTATCTGGATTTCTTCGCCCAGCGTGAGCACCGCATCGTGCCTTCCGCGCCCCTTGTCAACAAGGACGACCCCACGCTGCTGTTCATCAATTCGGGCATGGCACCCTTCAAGGATGCCTTCCTGGGCAATAAGCCCGCTTTGGCCCCCCGCGTGGCCGATACGCAGAAATGCCTGCGCGTCTCGGGAAAACACAACGATTTGGAAGAGGTGGGTCATGATACCTACCACCACACGCTCTTCGAAATGCTGGGCAACTGGTCGTTTGGCGACTACTTCAAGGTGGAGGCCATTGATTGGGCCTGGGAGCTCTTGACCGAGGTCTTCAAGCTGCCCAAGGAGCGGTTGTACGTGACCATCTTCGGTGGCGACGAGGCCGACGGCTTGGGTGAGGATACCGAGGCGGCCAAGCTGTGGGAGAAGCACGTGCCGGCGGATCGCATCCTGCGTTGCGGACGGAAGGACAACTTCTGGGAGATGGGCGACCAGGGCCCCTGTGGTCCCTGCTCGGAGATTCACATTGATTTGCGGCCCCAGGCGGACATCGACAAGAAGCCGGGCCACGAGATGGTCAACGCCGACCACCCGCAGGTGATCGAGATTTGGAACCTGGTGTTCATGGCCTTCGAGCGCAAGGCCGATGGCTCGCTGGTGCCGCTGAAAGCGAAGCACATCGATACGGGCATGGGCCTCGAACGCCTGACGATGGCCCTGCAAGGTGCGCTGTCGACCTACGACATCGACTTGTTCCAGACCCTCTTCGAGGAACTCGAAGACCTCTGCGGCAAGCGCTACGGAAAGAACGATCGCGACGACGTGGCCTTCCGCGTCTGTGCCGACCACATCCGCGCCATTGCCTTCACGATCGCTGACGGGCAGTTGCCCTCGAACACAGGGGCGGGCTACGTGATCCGCCGCATCCTGCGCCGGGCGGTGCGCTACGGCTTCCAGACCCTCGGCCTCCAAGAGCCTTTCCTGCACAAACTCATTCCCGCGCTCGTCTCGACGATGGGCAGTGCCTTCCCCGAACTAAAGGAGCAACAAGCCTTCCTCGAAAAGGTGATCCTGGAGGAGGAGACCAGCTTCCTTAGGACATTGGAGAAGGGGATTGACTTAGTGCAAAATGAGATACACTTCAGTACAGGAAGTACATTCTCTAACATTCTGCCAAAAATTACTGGACCAAAGTTCAAACTTGATATTGATACAAAAGGGTTAACTGGATTAGGCAAATCAATTAGTTCTCAGATCTCCAGTATTAATTTATCGAAAGGGTGGAGTGACTTTCCAGACAAGCTTAAGAGCCTGAATTTTGAGAGTTTATCGCAATCAAAGGATGCGCTTGATAAGGTCTCCGAGTCATTAAAAAGGTTTGCTGAGGCACTTAAGAGTAGTGAGGATGCTCGAAATGAGCTTGCTGAGGCACTTAAGAAAATCAGCCTTTCAGGAAAGACCGCCTTCGATCTCTACGACACCTACGGCTTCCCCATCGACCTGACGGAATTGATGGCCAAGGAGGCGGGCTTCACCGTCGACATGGACGGCTTCAAGGCCCAACTCAAGGAACAGAAACTCCGCTCGAAAGCCGACGCCGTCCGCGCAACTTCCGACTGGACCGAGATTGCAGCGGGCGAACCCGTCTTTGTCGGCTACGACGAGTTGGAGGCGCAGGCCAAACTGCTCCGCTACCGCGCCGTCACCGCCAAGGGCAAGACCCAATACCAACTGGTGTTCGACAAGGTGCCCTTCTACCCCGAAGGCGGGGGACAAGTCGGCGACCGAGGCCGCATCGTTGTGAACGGAGCCAGTATCCCCGTGCGCGACACGAAGAAGGAAAACCAGTTGCCCTACCTACTGACCGACCTTCTGCCCGAAGCAACCGACGCGACCTTCACCCTTCAAGTCGACCCCTCGAAGCGGAAGGCCACCGAATCGAATCACTCGGCGACGCACTTGCTCCATGCTGCCTTGCGTAAGGTGCTCGGTAGCCATGTGGAACAGCGCGGTTCGCTGGTGAACGAGAACCTTTTGCGTTTCGACTTCTCGCACTTCGAGAAAGTGACCGACCAGCAGATCATCGAGATCGAGCAGATCGTGAATACCAAGATTCGCGAGGACGTAGCCCTCGGCGACGAGCGCGCCGTCCCCATCGAGGAAGCCAAAAAGCGCGGCGCGATGGCCCTCTTTGGCGAGAAGTATGGCGAAACGGTCCGCGTGGTGACCTTCGACCCCGGCTACTCGGTCGAGCTTTGCGGGGGGACGCACGTGCCCTCGACCGGACGGATTGGCCTGCTGGTCATCTCGTCTGAGACAGCCGTGGCCGCTGGCGTGCGCCGGATCGAAGCCTTGACGGGCGCGGGCGCACTGAAATTCCTCCAAGACCAACGCGCCGAACTCGACACGTTGAGCGAAGCCCTCAAGCACCCAGCCAGCCGACTGCAAGCTGTCGAAACCCTCCAAAAGGAGCGGGGCGAGATCGCCAAGAAGCTGGAAGAATTGGAACGCCAACAGACGGGCGCACTGCGCGAATCGCTGCTGGCTAAAGCCGAAGACAAAGGCGGCTTCAAGCTGCTGATCGAACAGATTTCCGTGCCTTCGGCCGATGCGCTCAAGGGGCTATGCTTCGAGTTGCGCCAGTCGCTCGGTTCCTGTCGGATCGCCTTCGCAGTGACCATCGACGGGAAGCCGCAACTGGCTGTCATGCTGTCCGACGACCAAGTGGCGGGCGGGCTCAATGCTTCGAACATCGTCCGCGAGATGGCGAAGGCCATCCAAGGCGGCGGTGGCGGCCAGCCCTTCTTCGCTACAGCGGGGGGGAAGGACACCGGCGGCCTTGCCAAAGCGCTTACAGTAGCACGGGAGAAACTGGCCCAACCGTAACAGTCACGCCAGCCTCCCCCGCGCCTAACACCAACCTAAAGTAGGCTTCCTAGAACCCAAACATCGTGTTCTCGTTCGCTAGGTTATCGGTGGGGACTTCCTGAATCACGTCCCAGTGCTCGACGATTTTGCCGTCGCTGATTCGTAGTAAGTCGTAGAAGGCGTGCGTCTTGCCGCCCCACTGCCCCTCGCTGATCGTCAGCACAAAGTTCCCCTCGCCGATCACCTTGTGGATCTTGGTGTACTGGAACATGTTGCCCTGCTTGGTGAGGTACTCGACCGCCTCCATGATGCCACTAAGGCCGTCCTTGATCTGTGGGTTGTGCTGGTGGTAGGCCTCGCTGCTGATGTACTCGGTGATCTTGCCGGGGTCTTTGCCCATGAGCACGTCTTCGATCAAGGAGACGGCGAGTGCCTTGTTGGCTTCGGTCTGCTCCAAGTCCTCAATCGTGGTGGGGCCGTCGGTTTGGGTTCTTCCGCTGGTGGTCTCCTTGACCACAGGGGTGAGTGCATCCCAGTGCTCGGCGATCTTCCCGCTCTCATCAAAGCGCAGCACGTCGAACGAGACCATTTCCTCGGCACCCAGGAAGCTGACATTCGTCCACTTTTGGTGAAGCACAATGAAGTCGCCGTCCTCGATCACGCGGACAGTTTCGATGGTCGTGCCGTTCTCATTGAGGACCGGCAGCAATCCGATGAGCGGATCAAGTCCCGAAGGGATGAAGGGGTTGTGTTGGATGTACTCGGCGGTGGCCAGTTCCCGCAGGGTGGTGGAATCTTGCGATTCAACGG
>CAYGKP010000179.1:0-5169 GCA_964350605.1 uncultured Cytophagales bacterium | reverse complement strand
GAAAGTCGAACTGTCCACCGAAGCACCCGGCTTTCCGTTCACCGTCCCCGACGGCTATGAGCGCAAGTAGCGTTCGGCTTCTGTTCTTGCTGGGCCTGCTGCTTGCCGGTGGCCCAGGCCTCCACGCCCAGAAATCCCGCTCGTCGCTGGAAGCCGAAAAGGCCGCCCTACAACGTAAGATCTCCAGCGCGCGCCAGATCCTGGACAAAACGCTGACCCAGAAAACCACCTCGCTCGACCAGCTCCGCGCGGTCAGTGCGCAAATGGCCTCGCGCCAGGAGTACCTTCGCTCGATCCAGCGCGAGGTCGAATACGCCGACAAAGACATCAAGGACATCCACGTGGTGGTGCAAGCCATGCAACTGGACCTCGAACGCCTGCGCACCGAGTACGCGCACATGATCTACTACGCCAGCAAGCTGAACAACAGCTACAACGAACTGGCGTTCCTCTTTTCCGCCGAGAGTTTTCACGAGCTGCGCCTGCGGATCAAATACCTGGGCGACCTCACGCGCCTGCGCCGCGAACAGGTGCTGAAAATCAAAGCCGTGATGGACGCCCTGGCTGCCGAGGAAACCAGCCTGAAAGAAGCCATCGCCAAAAAGAAGCGCCTTTTGACCGAGGCAAAAACCGAAAACCAAGAACTCGAACGCCTTCAAGGCGAGCACGACCGGATGGTCCGCGACCTTTCGCGCCGCGAATCGGAATTGCGCGGAGAAATTCGCCGCTACGAGGCGGACATGGACAAGCTCGAAAAGCTGATCCGCGACATCATCCGCGAGGAACGCGCCGCCAGCCCCAGCAAATCGCTGGTCAACCGCGAGGAAAAAGCCGTCCTCTCCAACTCGTTCTCGGCCAACAAAGGCCGCCTAAACTGGCCGGTCGGCCGCTGCATCGTCTCGCGCAAATTCGGCCGCCAACCCCACCCGGTTATCGCGGGGGTCTACACCAACAACCTGGGCGTGGGCCTACAAACCGACGAGAACTCGATTGTCAAAGCAGTCTTCGACGGCGAGGTCTCGACCGTCGCCAGCATCCCGGGCCTCGGCAAAGTGGTCATGGTCGGCCACGGGGACTACTACACCGTATACGCCAAACTCAAAACCACCGAAGTGACCACCGGCCAAAAAGTCGTCGCGGGCCAAGCCCTCGGCCGCGTAATGACCGCCGACGGCACCGCCGAACTGGAATTCCAGATCTGGAAAGGCGACCAAAAACTCGACCCCCAACACTGGCTCTCGAAATAAGTCGAAGGGCAACTGGAGGTGCGGGGCCCCGCAGGGGCGCGCTTCGCTCGCCCCTGCGGGGGTCAGCCGCGTTCCGCGGCTGACCCCCGCCCGCAGCCTGTGGCTGCGGGCGGGGCCCCTACCTAGCCACCTTCGTTGCCTGGTTTTCGTTTTTGCGCCGATTGGTGCGAGCCTTTCACTGGGCGTCATAGTTTGTTACCTTTGCCCTTCAATCTAATCGGGGGCGCAAGCCCTCTTCGCCTCATGGCAAGCCTATCTCCATTGGTATTTCTAGGCAATCTGGGTGGCTGGGAAATCTTTTTGATTCTCCTGGTGGTCATTTTGCTGTTCGGCGCAAAGAAAATTCCCGAGTTGGCGCGCGGGCTCGGTCGTGGGATTCGCGAGTTCAAGGACGCCTCGAAAGACGTGCGCCGTGAAATCGAGGATGAGCCACGTGCTAAGAATCAGGCGCCGCCGCAAGGCACCGCGGAACAGAAGGCCCCCTCGTCGGGCGAATCGAACAGCTAGGGGTGAATCGTCCCAGTCTTTCCGAACTGCAAGCGGCACTTCGGGCGGGCAAGACGACGGTCGCGGCCGTCCTGGAGGCGCATTTGTCGGCCATCGAGGCCCGCAATGGCGAACTGAACGTTTTCTTGGAAGTCTACGCAGCGGAGGCACGAGCGTGTGCCGCTGAGGTGCAGGCGAAGATCGAGGCAGGCACAGCGGGTTCGCTGGCCGGGTTGATTGTGGGGTTGAAAGACGTGATCTGTCACAAGGATCATGGCTTGCAGGCCGCCAGTCAGATGCTCGATGGCTTCGAGTCTCAGTTCAATGCAACGGCGGTGGAGCGGCTGTTGGCCGCGGATGCCATCGTGATCGGTCGCCAGAACTGCGACGAGTTTGCCATGGGCAGCTCGAACAAACATTCTTCTTTCGGACCCACGCGCAACGCCGCGGATCCCTCGCGGGTGCCGGGCGGCTCGTCGGGGGCCTCGGCTGTCGGTGTGCAAGCGGGCATGTGCCAGGTCTCGCTCGGCTCGGATACGGGCGGTTCGGTGCGGTTGCCTGCCAGTTTTTGTGGGGTGTATGGCCTCAAACCGACCTATGGCCGCATTTCGCGCTACGGGTTGATCGCCTATGCCTCTTCGTTCGATTCGATTGGGGTGTTTGCCCACCACCCCGAAGACGTGGCCGCTGTGCTGGAAGTCATTGCTGGTGCCGATGAGTACGACAGCACCGTCTCGCAGCAACCAGTGCCCAGTTACACCACGGCTTCAGAGATTGGCCAGCCCTTGCGGGTGGGCGTCCTGAAACGCGCGGTCGATGGGAAAGGCATGCAGCCGGAAGTCCATGCGGCCTACCTGGATGCCATCGAGAAAGTGAAAGCCGACGGCCATTCGGTCGAGGTCTATGAGTTTCCCCTGCTGGAAGCCACGCTGCCTACCTACTACATCCTAACGGCGGCCGAAGCCTCCTCGAACCTCTCGCGGTACGATGGGGTGCGCTACGGCCACCGCAGCGAAAAAGCCATCGATGTTTCATCGCTCTATAAAGCCTCGCGCTCCGAGGGCTTTGGTGCCGAAGTGCAACGACGCATCATGCTCGGCACCTTTGTGCTGAGTGCCGGGTATTTTGATGCCTACTACGGCAAAGCCCAAAAGGTCCGCCGGCTGATTCAGCAAGCCACGGTCGAGCTGTTCGACCGCTTCGATTTCCTCTTGCTGCCCACCGCTGCGACCACTGCATTTGCTTTGGATTCCACCCCCGCGGAGGACGAAGATCCCCTGGCCGAATACCTCACCGACCTGTTCACCGTGCAAGCCAACTTGGCGGGCATTCCGGGTCTTTCGATGCCCTGGGGATTGGACAATTCGGGGCTGCCGATTGGTTTACAATTGCTGGGCCCAGCCTTTAGTGAAAGTCAATTGTTGAGCGTCTCGCGTCGTTTGCGTACTTTCAGCCAGGAACTGACCGTTTAATCGGTGTGTTACAAGTGAAGATGAAGTGTGTATTTTCCTTTTGCCTGTCGATTCTTTTGGGTCTGGGCCTCTCCTCGGTTAGTCTGGCACAGTCGAGCAAAATCGACTTTACGCCCGATGAAGCAGATAGTGTGATCGCCCAGCGACTGGCTGTGCTTGACGCAAAAACCCGTGTCTCCTTGCCCTTTAACAAGGAAACCCGCCATTACATCGACCATTTTACCATGCGCCAGCGGGGCTTCTCGCGCCGCATGCTCAAGCGTCAAAAGATGTACTTCCCGATTTTCGAGAAGTATTTGGCTGAGTACGGCCTGCCCGAAGAACTCAAGTACCTCTCGATCGTCGAATCGGGTCTGGACCCCACCGCGAAGTCGCATGCTGGTGCGATGGGCCTCTGGCAATTCATGCCCGCTACAGGCCGCATGTTCGGTCTTCGTCAGGATTATTACATCGACCAACGGATGGATATTGAAGCGTCCACCGAGGCGGCCTGCAAGTACCTCAAGCAGCTTTACGGCATGTTCGGTGATTGGCAGCTTGCGCTCGCCTCTTACAACTGTGGACCGGGCAACGTGCGCCGCGCCATCAAGCGCTCGGGCTACAAGGAAACCTTCTGGGAGATCTACGACTACCTGCCCCGCGAAACGCGCAACTATGTACCGCTCTTTGTGGGTGCAGTCTACACAATGAACTACGCCGAGGAGCACAACCTTTTTGTCGACGACAAAGAAGTGATGCACCCCTTGGCTTACGACACGCTCGTGGTCAACCAATACGTCAACCTCGATGTGCTCTGCGAGCAACTGGGCGTTTGCAAGGACCACATGATGCTCCTCAACCCGCAGATCAAGCAAGGTGCCGTACCCGAGCACTGGAACGAATTTGTGCTTCGACTGCCCGCCCAACACCGCGAGGCGTTTGACACCCGCCGTGTGGCCATCCTCGACTCGGCCAAACAAAAAGGTTCGGAAACCTTGAGCTATGACCGCACAGCGGTGGCTTCGGGCACCACGACCTCCGGCAAGGACCGCTTGGTCTACCGGGTGCGCAGCGGTGACGTGCTTGGCTCGATTGCCGGACGCTACGGCGTTCGGGTCTCGGACTTGCGAGCTTGGAACGGCCTTTCGGGCGACATGATTCGCATTGGCCAGACACTGGTGATCTATACCAAGCCTAGTGCCTACACACCCAAAACCACGACGGCCTCGAACACCAGCAAGCCCAACCCCACTGGCCAGGCGATTCCTTCGTCCAATACTCACACCGTACAGCCCGGCGATACCCTTTGGGGTATTTCTCAGCGCTACAAAGGCATGACTGTCGAGCGCCTCAAACAGCTCAACGGCTTGAAGGACAACAACCTGAAGCCAGGTCAGGTCCTCAAGCTCGGGTAGGGCTCCCTTCTTTTTCCACTGCTGCCAACCGGTGATTCCCAGAAGCTGGCAGCAACGTTTTCTTGAGCCGATCGACCCTGCGTCGCTCGTCCTGTGGCGTTTTGCCATGGGCGTTTTCCTGATCTGGGAAATGACTGCCATGATCCAGTTTCATGGCGATCTGTACGCCTCCGAGGGCTTCCATTTCAAGTACCCCTTCGCGACCTGGGTGCCCCACCCCGGCCACTCGATGACCATACTTCTGATGGTCATTTGCCTGGCCAGTGCCTTCTTTGTCGCCATCGGCCTGTTCTATCGGGTGATGACGGTCGTCTCGTTCTTCTCGACCACTTGGCTGTTTTTGCTGGACACCACCCTGTTCCAGCACAACCTCTACCTCCAGCTCCTCTTCTCGTTCTTTATGATGTTCCTGCCCCTGCACCGGGCGGGTTCCGCCGACGCGGCGCGAAATCCTTCGATCCGGATGGGTGCCTTTCCGCGCTGGTGGCTGTGGCTGATTTGCTTTCAGGTGGCAGTGGTCTATGTCTTTTCCGGCCTTGCCAAGATGCGGTCCGACTGGCTCTGTGGTGG
>CAYGKP010000178.1:0-5179 GCA_964350605.1 uncultured Cytophagales bacterium | reverse complement strand
CAGCTAGCAGCTACACACATCAACGAAAAAGGGCCCCTCGGGGCCCTTTTTCGTTCCCCCTTTGGGAAGAACTAGAACTTGATGCCGAGTTTCTTGAAGGTCCGCTTGGCGGTGTTCTTCAGGCGCTCCTTGACCGCCGTCTTGGCTTTTTTACCGCGACTGTCGGTGGGCTTGGCCTTGAAAATCGTGTCGTGATACCCGACCGATTGGTTGCCCGGATCGGTGTGGTAGAAGTAGGTGTAGAATGACTTGCGCGAAACCCCCTCGGGCACCGAAATCTTCGAGTAGCCGTGGTAGGAAATATCCGAGCACTCGAAAATCACCGCACGATTCAGGACCACCTCAACAGTCTTTTCCAGTTGGGTCATGTCCTTGTTCCACAGCTCGAGCGCACCACCCCAAGCCGGATTCCAGCCCTTGTTCATGTAGATGAGCAAGTTGAAGCGGCGGTAGATTTTCTGGCGGTTGTGCAGCGAGAAGTCCACGTGAGGGTCCAAGTAGCTACCGTCGGTGCCTTGGTGCAAGCCGCAACCCAGGCTGTCATTGGTCACTTGCAGGTCGGTAATGCCCGTCACCTTACCCATCCATTCGGAAACTGCTTGGGTCTGCATCTGGTCGCGCAGGCGCGAGAAGTCCGGATGGAAGGCCTCGAAGTTCGAACCCTCGGATTTCTTTTCGTTCAGGCCGCTGTAGTGAACCTTCAGTTGATCAATCGCCGGAAAGTTCGAGAAGAGACTTTCGGCCAGTTCCTCGGTCAGGAAATTGTCGATCACCACATGAGGATAGGGCGCGGCGGTGTCGTAAGCGGTGCGAAGGGCGGCGATGCCGGCCTCGGATTGGTGAAGGGGATTGATCAGCTCCATAGCGAAACATAGTTGAACGGCAAAGCTAGGGCAAAAAACAAGGTAACTTGCCGCCCATGCTTGACGACTTCACTTTCGGGGTACACCCCGTGCTGGCTTTGCTCGACAGCGGCCACCCCATCGAACGCATTCTGCTCGCCGATACGCTGGACAAAGAAATGTCCGCCGAACTGTTCCAACGGGCCAAGGAACTGGGCGTACCAGCTTATAAGGTGCCCAAGTATCGCCTCGACAAAATCACCCGCAAGAACCACCAAGGGATCATCGCCTTGCAAAGTGTAGTGCCCTTCGTGCCGCTGGAAGAAATCATTGCCCGCACGTATGAGAAAGGGGATTCGCCCTTCCTATTGGCCCTCGACGGCGTAACCGACGTGCGCAACCTGGGTGCCATCGCCCGCAGCGCGCACTGTTTTGGGGTCCACGCCTTGGTGTTGCCCGAACGTGGCTCGGCCCGCCTGAACGGCGATGCGATGAAAACCTCGGCGGGTGCCTTGGCGCACATTCCAGTATGCCGCACGCCCAGCCTGTTCCGCGAAGTGCGCATGCTGCAAGAGCGGGGCCTGGTGGTGGCCGCAGCAACCGAGGACGGCGAAGTCGCCCCCGAACAAATGGATGCCGAAGGGCCCTTGATGTTGATTCTAGGCGACGAGGGCGAGGGCCTCAGCGAAGGCGTCGACGAGCGCGCCGATTTCCGGGTCCGCATTCCGATTCGCGGGCAAGTGGGCTCGCTGAACGTCTCGGTGGCCGCCGGAATTTTGCTCTACTCTGTGGCCGCAAACCGGGCCAAGGCATAGTCGTAGAGCGCCCGGTCCAGGGCATTGGCCCGCTCGATCAGGGCTCGTTGCTCCTCATTGATCCACAACGGCTCCGCGGCCACGTTCTCGCGCTGGTAGCGGCGAAGGGTCCGCGCCGGCCAGCCAAGCAACTTGCGCAGCCGATCGATCGATTCTTCCATCTGTCCCAAGACCCCGAACCAGTAACACTGGTCCAAATGCGCTTTGGCCACAGCCAACCATTTCTCAGGCTCGGCGCGTAACGCGCTGTCGTCGGGCAACCCGGCCAGCCGTTGCGTCTGCAAGTTCGACCCCCACGGATGGCCCTGGGCGAAGGCTTCAATCGTCGGAAATTCCGTGAGGATGGCCTTGTGTTGGTCGCGCTCGCTGCGCTGCAAATGGTCGAAGTGCGAGCGGACTTGATCGACTGGGTCGCGCAGCACGGTGAGAACCCGCACCGGGAAGTCCAACTGCTCGGTCACCGACCAATCGTAATGGCCCGAAATCAGGGGGTCGGATTTTCGTTCCGCCAGCTCGCTTGGCTTGAAATAGGTAGTGCTACCATGCTTGTCGCCCAGGCGTTGTTCCAACCAGAGCCTCACACTGGTGCCCCCCGTCTTGGGGATGTGAAGGAAAAAAAAAGGCCGTGAATCGCGAGGCATGACCATTACTTGGTCCCTTGGGCTGCAAACTTCTCGCACGCGTAGGCGTACAGTTTCCGGTCCAGGACCGTTGCTGCCTCCAACAATTGCTGTTCCTGCTCGGTAAGCGTGACGCGAGGGTGCTCCGAAGGATTAAAGTGGCCGAACTTGGCGCGCTTCTTGGCTGACCAGCCCAGCTTTTCATTCAACCGATCAACGGAAACCTCAATCTGCTCAAAGAGGCCAAACCAATACAGGTTGTCGAGGTTTTCTTTCGCGACTGCCAACCACTTCTCTGGCTCTGCCCGTATGGCACGATCGTCTGGCAAGCCGGCCAACCGTTGGGTTTGGTAATTGTACACCCACTTATGCCCCGTTAGGAACTCAACGAACGTGGGAAACTCATCCATGGTGTCGATGCTGATTTGATTGAGTCGCCGCTGCATCTGTTGGTAATAAGACCTCACTTGGTCGGAAGGCTCACGCAAAACCGTGATGACATGAATGTCCCATGGCATGCTGTCCAAGTAGCCGATGTCATTGTGACCACTAATCAACAGCGGTTTGCGCTTGTGAGGCCAACGTGTCTGCCAATCGGGCCGCAAACCCCCGTAGGTATTCATGATGTTCGAGTCACCCACCGTTTGCTCCAACCACTGGCGCAAACTCGATCCAGCTGTCTTGTGAATGTGCAGGAAGAAAAGCGGCCAAGGACCGCCCGCCAGTTGTCGGCGTCGAATTGTTTCCCGTAAAGGCCGATACGGCCATGACTTAGATATACTTGCTGCCATGCTTCTCCTTCGCGTCGGCAACAAATTGGCGCACGCGTTGTTCCTGGTCTTTAGGGCAGATCATAAGCACGCCCTCGTGCTCAACGACCAAAAAACCTTCCAAGCCACAGGCCACAATCAAGCCGTCGCCTGAGGTGCGGATCAACGAATCGGTGGTCTCGTAGAGCATCGTGCTGCCTTGAATGGCGTTGCCCTCTGGTGTCTGATGGCTGAGTTCGTGGATGGATTTGAAAGTACCCAGGTCGGACCAGCCAAAATCGCCAGGCACCACAAACACTTGGTCGGCCTTTTCCATCACGCCGTAATCGATCGAAATGTTCGGACACAGCGAATAGGCCGTCTCGACCATCGCGGGTTCCAGTTCGGTGTAGTACGATTTCTTTCCCTCCACAAAGGGTTCGGCCACGCCGGGCAGCAAGGCTTCCAATTGGCGGGCAATGGTCTTGGCTTGCCAGACGAACACCCCGGCGTTCCACAGAAAGTCGCCGCTGTCGACAAACTTCTGGGCCAATTCAAGCTCTGGCTTCTCGGTAAATGTCTTGACGCGAAACACCTGTTCGCCCGTCGCGCCCGGTTCGAATTGAATGTAGCCGTAGCCCGTATCGGGTCGCGTGGGCTGGATGCCCAAGGTGACCAAGGCACCTTCTTCGGCCTTTTGGACAGCAACCTGCAAAGTGTCGCGGAAGCCGGCGGGGTCTTTCACCGCATGGTCGGCTGGCAGGACGACCATGGTCGCCTGCGGGTCGCAGGCCAGGAGTTTGTACGCTGCATAGGCGATGCAGGGCGCGGTATTGCGCCCCTGAGGTTCGCCCAGAACGTGCTCTGTCATGAGGCCCGGAATCTGCTCGTGAACTTGCTGGACATACTGGCGATTGGTCACCACCAAGATGCGCTCAGGCGGGATCATCGGGGCCAACCGTTCGACCGTCAGTTGCAGCATGCTTCGGCCCACTCCCAGCAGGTCATGAAACTGTTTGGGGCGTGCTTGGCGCGAGTAGGGCCACAGGCGTGTGCCCACGCCGCCAGCCATGATCACCGCATAGAGGTGGTTCATACCAGTCCTTCTTTGATCAGGTCGTGAAGATGCACAACCCCCAGCAAAGCCCCCTCGGAAACGACCAGAAGTTGCGTGATGCTGATCGACTGCATCCGATGCAGGGCCTCGACCGCGAACTCGTCGGGGCCGATGCTTTTGGGGTTCGCGGTCATGATGTCGGCCGCCGTTACGCCCGAAAGGTCGGTGCGGGTGGTGAGCATGCGCCGCAGGTCGCCGTCGGTAATCAGACCAAGCACCTGGCGCTCCGCATCGACCACGGCAGTACAGCCCAGGCGTTTGCTGGTCATCTCGACAATCACATCGGGCAAGCTGGCCGTCGGCGCGACAGCGGGCACCTCATGATTCGGATAGATGTCCGAAACCTTTAAGTAAAGTTGTTTGCCCAAGGCCCCGCCGGGGTGCAACTCGGCAAAATCACTGGAAGAAAACGAACGGGCTTCGAGCAGGGTCACCGCCAAAGCATCGCCCATCGCCATCGCGGCGGTCGTGCTGGTGGTTGGCGCGAGGTTGTTCAAACAGGCTTCCCGCTCGACAGTCGCATCCAGCACATAATCGGCCTGCTGGGCCAACGGCGAATTCACGTTGCCTACCAAGGCGACAAGCTTGGTGCCCCGCCGACGGACCAAGGGGATGAGCACCTTCACCTCGGGGGTCGCGCCGCTCTTGGAAAGGGCGATCACCAAGTCCTCGGGTTGGACCATGCCCAGGTCGCCGTGGATGGCGTCGGCGGCGTGCATGAAGAGCGCCGGGGTGCCCGTCGAGTTCAGCGTGGCCGAAATTTTCTGTGCAACAATGGCACTCTTTCCAATGCCAGTAAGCACCACCCGCCCCCGTAAGTGCAAGATTTCTTCAACCAGCCCGACAAACGACTCATCGAGCCGATCGGCCAGGGCGTCGAGGGCCCGTGCCTCCTGACGGAGCACCGATTGGGCCATCGGGAGGATATTTTTTGTTACCTTCAAAGACGAATCGTGAAACGTGGCCCAACCGTGGGCCAGAAGACGCGAGAAAGATAGGAAAATGAGCCCATCCGGCGAACCAGCGCTTCCCTCCC
>CAYGKP010000177.1:0-5208 GCA_964350605.1 uncultured Cytophagales bacterium | reverse complement strand
CAATACGAGGTGGCCTGATGGCCGTGCGCCCCTTTGTCATGTGGCCAGACAAACGCTTGCGCACACCCTGCGCCCCTGTCGACGCCGTTGACGACGAGGTGCGCGCAATATGGGCAGATATGCTGGACACCATGTATGCGATGCCGGGCATTGGCCTTGGAGCCCCCCAGATTGGTGTGATGCGGCAACTGGCTGTGGTGGAACATGATGATCGGCGGCATGCTGACCACTCTGTTCTTCGCGCGGCTTTGGCGGCGGGCCGGGGTCCTGACCGAACTGGAGTTCTTGGAGCTGCGCTACGCGGGCAAGGCGGCCAAATTCTTGCGCGGGTTTCGGGCACTGTACCTGGGTCTGTTCTTCAACGTGATCATCATTGGCTGGGTCAATGCAGCGATGATGATCCTGCTCGATGGCTTCTTTGGCATTCCCGCCTCGGAGAGCATTTGGATCGTCTTCGGCCTGATGGCCTTGGTGGCGTTTTACAGCACGCTCTCCGGCCTGATCGGCGTCGCGGTGACCGACATGGTGCAATTCAGCTTGGCGATGATCGGGTGCATCGTGCTGGCCTTCTATGTCCTCGACGATCCACGAGTCGGGGGCATCGCCGGACTGAAAGAACAACTGCCCGCCTGGCGTTTCGACTTCTTCCCCACCCTGGGCACGGGAACCAGCAACGAGGTCGGCGGGTACAGCCTGTCGATCGGGGCTTTCTTGACCTTCGTGCTCGTCCAGTGGTATTCGAGTTGGTACCCCGGCGCGGAACCGGGCGGTGGTGGCTACGTCGCCCAACGCATGATGTCGGCCAAGAACGAACGTCATGCCCTGGGCGCAACCCTCTTGTTCCAAGTGGCGCACTACGCGCTGCGTCCTTGGCCATGGATCATCGTTGGGTTGGGGGCGCTGGTGCTCTACCCCGACTTGCCGCCCGAGAAAGGCGGTGTGGGCTACGTACAAGCCATGCGCGACCTGTTGCCATCGGGGCTTCGGGGCCTTTTGCTAGTGGCCTTCCTGGGGGCGTACATGAGTACGATCTCGACCCAACTCAACTGGGGCGCGGGCTTCTTGTCGCATGATCTAATCGGGCGGTTCTTCCCCGGCAAGAATTGGAACGACAAAAAAGCCGTCCGCTGGGCGCGCATCTCGACAGTGGTGTTGATGCTCGTGGGTTTGGGCGTGACCACGCAACTCTCTTCCATCGACCAAGCGGCGCAGTTTCTGATCGCTTGCGGGGCAGGGATCGGGCTGGTGCTGATCCTGCGCTGGTTCTGGTGGCGAGTGAACGCCTGGAGCGAAATCGCCGCGACGGCTTTTCCCCTGCTGGCCTATCCGCTCGCGAACTACGCCTTGAAACTCGACGGCACGGAAGCCTACCTGCTCACCGTAGGCAGCACGACCTTCGTTTGGCTCTTGGTCACCTTCCTGACCCCCTCGGAGCCAAAGGAGACGCTGGCCAAGTTCTATGCCCAAGCGCGGCCCAAGGGGCTGTGGAAGCCCTACCAAACCCCCGAAGTCTGGCGGACCCAATGGGTCGCCGTGGCCTGGACAGTGGCGGCTTGGTTCGGGGCCGTGTTGTTGGGCTATGGGCTACTCTTCGGTATCGGAAAAGTAATTTTCGCCGAGGGCATGGTCGCGTTGGCGTACTTTGGCCTGGCCGCATTTGGTACCCTACTCTTGGTTGTCGGCGGCCGAAAGGCAGGCCTCTTAGCTCCGTAATTTTTAAGACTATGATCGAAACAAACATCGAGCTCGCTCCCTTTACCACATTTGGTGTGCCTGCCAAGGCCGCCAAACTGGCCCATGTCCAAACGGCTGGCGAATTGGAAGCCCTGCTTTCCGAAAACGACCCCACCCACGAACCGCTCCTGATCCTGGGGGGCGGCAGCAATGTGCTCTTCACCCGCGATTGGCCGGGCCTTGTGGTGCGCAACGAGATCAAGGGCATTGATGCCTACGAATTGGAAGGCGACGAGGAAGTGCTGGTCACTGCCGGAGCAGGTGTCAACTGGCACGACCTGGTGCTGTGGACCCTAAAGCATGGGTTCTTTGGCCTGGAAAACCTCTCGCTGATTCCAGGCTGTGTGGGCGCGGCGCCCATCCAAAACATTGGGGCCTACGGGGTCGAGATCAAAGACACCTTCGAAGAGCTGGTCGCTCTGAACCTGGAAACCAAACAGCCCACTGTGTTCTTTCGGGAGGACTGTGAGTTCGGCTACCGCGACAGCATTTTCAAGCGGTTTGGCAAGGGGCGGTACGTAATCCTCTCAGTGACCTTTCGGTTGACCAAACACCCCAAACTGAACATCAGCTACGGGGCCATCGGCGACACGCTTGAGGCGATGGGCGTGCTGAACCCCACCCCAAAGGATGTCAGCAAGGCGGTGGTGTCCATCCGCCAATCCAAACTACCAGACCCCAAGGAGATCGGCAACGGGGGCAGCTTCTTTAAGAACCCCGAAATCCCTCAGGCACAGTTCGATGACCTCGAAGCCGAATACCCCGGCATCCCCTCCTATCCCGCGCCGAATGGGCAGATCAAGGTGCCCGCTGGTTGGCTGATCGACAAGGCGGGTTGGAAAGGCCACCGGAATGGCGAAGTGGGCGTTCATGCCAAGCAGGCCCTTGTGCTGGTCAATTACGGCAAGGGAACGGGGGCGCAAATCTGGGCCTTGGCCCAAGAGATCATGGCCGACATCGAAAAGAAGTACGGCATCGCCCTGACCCCAGAGGTCAACATCATCTAGCCCGTTCTACTCGTAGACCTTTGGCGGGCCGTCCTGGCTGTTCCAAAGAATCTTACAGGCCAACGTGCGGTAGGGGCTCCAACGCTCGGCGACCTGGATGCATTCCTTCGCCAGCATTTTCGGGTCTTCGCTGAGGCCATATAGACGCTGCATCGCTTTGAGGATACCCCAATCGCCGACGGGGAACACATCGGGTCGGTTGAGGGGAAACATAAGGATCATCTCCGCTGTCCAGCGACCCACGCCCTTGATCTGGGTGAGGTGTTTGATCACTTGTTCGTCTGGCATCTCGTGCAGGCGCAGAACATCCAGCTCGCCTTGTTCTTGAAACGTGGCGCTGGCGTGGAGGTACTCGGCCTTTTTCTGCGACAGCCCCAAGGCGCGAAACTCTTCGACGGGCGTGTCAAGCACGGCTTTGGCCGACAAGTCGATCCCCACCCGTTCGCGCACCCGGCGCAGCATGGTCATGGCCACTTTGTAGGCGAGTTGTTGACTGATGATCGATTCGACCAGATAAGGAAACACCTGTTCAGGCGGATGGGCCACAGGCAATTGCACCCATTCGAGAAGGGGACCCAGGGCGGGGTCGTTCTTTAGGTGAGTTACAGCGGCTTCCATTTGGCGGGGCAGTTTACGAAGGCGACCTTTGCACCCCAATGCTCACGCTCAACAACCTCGGTTACGGATTCGGTTCGCGGTGGCTTTACCGCGACCTCAGCTTTCAAGTTCACCCCCGCGACAAATACGGCCTGATCGGGGCGAACGGAACGGGCAAGTCAACCTTGCTGCGCCTGATCGTCGGCGAGTTCCAACCCACCGAGGGCGCGGTCGAGCGAAGCCGCGAGTGTACCCTTGGGTTTCTTAACCAGGACCTGCTTTCCTACGAAAGCGACAAGCCCATCCGCGAAGTCGCGATGGAGGCATTTGAAAGGGCACTTCAAGTGGAAGTCGAGATCGCCGAGATCCTCGCGAAGATGGAAACCGACTATTCGGACCAGATGGTCGAGAAGCTCGGCAACCTGCAAGAGGAGTTCGAGCGCTTGGATGGCTACACCATGCAAAGCAAAGCCGACGAGGTCCTCGAGGGCTTGGGCTTCAAGACCGCGGACCTCGCCCGTCCGCTGCGGACATTCTCAGGGGGCTGGCGGATGCGCGTGATGCTCGCGAAGATTCTGCTTCAGAAGCCTGCCTTGCTCCTGCTTGATGAGCCGACCAACCACTTGGACCTGCCCTCGATCGAGTGGCTGGAAGTCTACCTGAAGAACTACCCCGGCGCGGTGATCATCGTCTCGCACGACCGGGAATTCCTCGACAAGGCGACCGAGAAAACCGCTGAGATCTACGGCGGCCAGCTCGATACCTATGCGGGCAACTACTCGTTCTACGTCGAGGAGAAAGTCCTGCGTGAGGAGATCCAGCGCAACGCCTTCCGCAACCAGCAACAGCAGATCAAGCAAACCGAGCAGTTCATCTCGCGCTTCCGGGCCCAGGCTACCAAGGCCCGCCAGGTGCAGTCGAAGATCAAACAGCTCGACAAGCTGGACCGCGTCAACGACGTGGAGGACCACAGCCAACAGATCAGCTTCCGCTTCCGAGTCGGCAAGCCTTCGGGAAAAGTCCTTTGCGAGTTGAAAGACGCCTCGAAGTCCTACGGCGACTTGGAGGTGATCAAAGAGGCCAATTGCTTGGTCGAGCGCGGTTCGAAAATCGCCATTGTCGGGGCCAACGGAAAGGGCAAATCCACGCTGATGCGCATGGTCGCAGGCGACGAGGACATGGGTGGCGAGCGCATTGAGGGGCACAACCTGAACCAAGCCTTCTTTGCCCAGCACCAACTTGAGGCCCTGCACCTGGAAAACACCATTCTCGAAGAGCTGAACTCGGCCGCACCTGACCATACCGAGCTAGAGTTGCGCAAACTGCTCGGCAACTTCCTGTTCTCGGGCGAGGATGTGGAGAAGAACATCAAGGTCCTATCGGGGGGCGAACGCTCGCGGGTCGCATTGACCAAAGTGCTGCTGTCGGCAGCCAACTTCCTCTTGCTTGACGAGCCCACCAACCACTTGGACATTGCCTCGGTCGAGATGCTCAAGCAAGCCGTTCAGCAGTACGAGGGCACGGCGATGATCGTCTCGCACGACCGGCATTTTGTGCGCGAGGTGGCCACCGAAATCTGGTGGATTGAAGACGGGGTACTTCGGACCTACCCAGGCACCTACGATGAGTTTTTGGCTTGGCAAGTGATCCAAGCCGAACGAATGGCGGGGACCACACAAGCTGCTCAACCAAAAAAGGCAGAACCAAAACCAGCCACTGATGAGCGCCGTTCGCAGAGTGCCAAGAAGCAGCGTGAGCTGAAGGCCCTCGAACAAGGCTTGGAGAAGCTGGAGGCCAAAGTCGCCGAGTTGGAACGCAAGAAAGGCAGCCTGGAAGCCGCCCTCGCGAAGCCCGATGTGTACAGCGACGG
>CAYGKP010000176.1:0-5275 GCA_964350605.1 uncultured Cytophagales bacterium | reverse complement strand
CTTGAGCGGAGACTTGGGGGCGGGCTGGATCCAGCGCGGCGCGTTCTTCGCGGGCCAATCGAAGGTCCAAGTTATCGATCTTATCGCGAAGCCAGGGATCAATCGCTTGACCTTTGGCCGCCAGGCGGTAGGCAGCCAAGGCCTCTTTGGTTTGGTACGCCCGTTCAAAGGCCGCGCCGACACGCAACCAATCGGCTTTGGTCAGGGTCGGATCGGTTTCTTTCAAGCGCGTTGCGGCCCGTGCAGCGACCAGCGGATCGACTTCGCGGTTCGCGAGATACAAGTTGATGCGAAGGGCCCGCAGGTTCGCTGGGTCGCGGGCCAAGGTGGCTTTGACTTCGCTTTTGGCTGTTTCCCATTGCCCCACGCGCCAGTAGTATTCGGCCAATTGCGCTCGGTGCGCCGTCGGGCGGTAGCTGGCTTGAATTGCCTCCAGCCAGTCCTTCGCTCGTACTGTGTCGGCGGCCAACAACGCCAATTCCAACCCGTAGTGGGGTGCCTGTGGCTGACGACGATCCCGGCGATGGGCGGCTTTCAATTTGGCGAAGGCCACCAGCGTGTCGCCGCGCATCCAGGCTTCCAGCGATTCGCAAACCAGAGCCTCGTACGTGCGTGGGCTGTGATAGCGCACTTGAATGCTAGCGAAGATCAGTCCCTTGCGATCACCTTCCTCGAAGTGGTGTTGGGCGGACAAAAAGGCCGCAGGCAACTCGATCAACGCGAGGGTATCCAACTTCGTCAACGCCTCGCGCGAAGCGGATAAGGAGTCGATCGACCAATACACTTCCGCCATCGCCAGCCACACCCCTTGGTGGTTTGGAGCGGCTTCCAGGGCCGCGCTGTAGTCACTGAGAGCTTCCAGTGGCTCACCCAACCCAGCCTTTAAGCGGCCACGGCGAAGCAACAATTCCGGGTCGCCACGCTCGATGCCCAAGCGGTGGGTTAAGGCCTCGATCTGAGCCCGCTCCAAGGAATCGGCATTGGTCGGAAAGGCAAACAGATCCGGCCCCGATTCCAAAGGTGAGGAACCGCAGCCCCCGAGGCCGACCAAGGCCCCACACATCGCCAAAAGGAATCCCAAACGCAGCATCGTCGGCAAAGCTACAGGACCAATTGGATGGTGCCCAATACCCCCCAGTTGCGCGGGTCGGGGCCGTCCCGATAGGTCAACCGATGGAACACCTGGACTCGAAGCAATCGAAAGATGTTTTCGATGCCGTACCCGACTTCCATGTACGGTGTCTCGGATAGTCCGCCCAGTTGTGGTACGTCGGTCGCGGTCAGCACGCGGTTCTGGTTGTTGAACTCCCCAACCAGGGCCGAATAGTTGGCCACCAGCCGCCAATTGGTGCGGCGCAGCACGGGAATCCGGCTGAGGATCAAGCCCTCGAAGTGGTGGATGTATTGGAACGAGGCATAGCGGTCGGACACCAACTCGAAGGGCCGCAGTAAATTGAAGGCCAAGTAGTTGTAAAACGGACTGTTATTCCCCAAGTGAACCTCCAACAGCGGGTAGGGCACCGGGTCGAACACCTGTCCCCCACCCAGGACGTACTTCGCTTGGCCAAGTTTTCCCATCGGCACATCTTGTTCAATCGTAACGTCCAGCTTGTTGTAGTCGAACTGCCCCCCGAGCACGCCTTTGAGCCCCCGGGTATAGGTAACTTTCAGTTCCGGTCCTTTGTCGGGGCCCAGGTCGAGGCGGCGGTTGCCGTTGCGCAGGTACAGGCGGTGCCAGGCATAGGTGGCCTCGATCACCAGTTCGCTGGTTGTGATCGATGTGAACCGTTCCCCCACGCCAGACTGATAGGCAAAGTCAAACTGGGGGTCCAGGAAACGCCATTGCCCGGCCACTTTCAGTTCCAGGGACTTGGAGACTTGTCGGAGCACCGAAAAGCGATGGCGCGTGTGGTAATACCCGCCACGCTGGATGCCCCAGCGGGCTGCTGCCTCGTTTAGTGGGTTGGCTAAGCGACCAGTCAAGCCCAGGCGGTCCAGGTCGTGGCGGCTGTTCCATTCCACTTCGGTCCAACGCCGTTTTGAGGGAATCCACTTCGCATACCCATCCCCTTTCCACCGGACATCCTTCGTGCCATAGGCCCCAAACGCGCCCACCTCGAACTTCTTCGAGAAGTCTTCGTTCGTGCGAAGCCCGATCCGCATGCGGACGCCCTCGATGTCGTTGAGGGCCAAAAGGTAGGCATAGGGCCCCACCTCGACGGGACCGAGCTTCTTAAACCCATAGATGATCGTGTTCGCAATCTCGATGTAGGAGCGCACCACGGGCAATTCCTTCAGCGTGTCGATGCGGGCGAAGAGTTCTTCCTCTGCCTCGGTCAACTGGCCCAGCTTTTCGGCCCAGTACTCCGGCGTTCGGTCTTGCGACTCGGGGTCCACCTCGATGGGCACATCAAAGAACTTGCGCGGAAAGGGCTCGCCCGCTCCCATCAGGTTGTTCTCTTGGCGGGCATGCACAACAACCGCCTGCGTGGCACCGCCCAGGTCGGTCAACTTGATTTCAATGTCGCTGGTCTCCACAAACGTCGCGCCCCCTGGCGACTGGGCGTAGGTCAAATCGAAGCCAATGGTGTCGAGCCAGTTGAGGTTCACATCGGGGCTGATGCCCACACGCATGCGCTGGAGGCCATAGGTCTGCCCGTCGATCCACATGGTGCCGGTGAAGGCCAACTCCGAAGGCCGCTTGGGCTCGAAGCTGATGCGGTAAACCAACTGCGAATCGGACGTCAAGCTGTCTTCCAGGATGTACCAATAGGTCGTTCGCCAGCTTTCGGCCAGGGGGCTGACAAACTCCTTTTCCAGGATGTTGACCCAATTGTCATAGAAGTTGTAGAGGTGGAACGAGGCCCCGACCATTTGGCTGACCAGACTCCCGTCGCTGACCCCCACCCCCGTGATGCGCGTGGCCCGCACGATTTCCTTCTGCTCTTGGGGGTCCATTTGCCAGTGCAGCTCCGAGATCGTCTCGGAGAGGTAGACCGGCAACCGCTCGTTCCCCGCGCTGTCGACCATCAGGTAGTTCTCGCCGAGCACCTCGCGGAGTTGCTTCATGGCCTTGCGGTCCTTGAAGCCTTCCGACAAGCTGGTCAAGTACAACTCCAGGCGGTTGTAGCTCTCTTGGGAATAGCTGGCCTCCAATCGGCGCAGGTCGTTCTGTCCTTTGCGATCCAAGGACTTTCGGATGATCGGGAAGGCCGGGTTCTCACGCCCTTCGATCACCGCTTCCTCCAACTCGTTGATCACCTCGCTCAGCCCGACATTGATCGTTTGGGTCTCGCCGGGCCGCACCGCGCGGTACTCGGTCGCGTACCCCACCGATTCGAACACCAGGGTGTCGGCCTTTTGGCCCGTCAATTCGATGCGGTACAGGCCATCAAAGTCGGTAATGGTCGCCTTATCAGTTCCCTTGAAGTAGACCTTCGAGAGGGCCATGGACTCGTCGTAGGTATCGTCCCACACCACCCCGGTAACCACAGTCGATTGCCCCCACAACTGCCCGAGGGCCAGGGACAAGAAAACGACCAACGAGAGAGGAAAACGGATCAAGCGCGTCGGGGCTACAACAATCTGGGCAGAATGTCGGTGGTGTGAACGTCAAGCAAGGGGTTGATGGCTGGATCCTGCTCGACCCAGGCGTTCCATCGGCCAATGAACAGTGCATTTTCGCGCTGCAGTTGGGCCCGATGAATGGGGTTGGCATAACTCGCACCCCTCGATTTTGATTCGAGATGGCGCACCTCGACGTGAGGCAGATAGAGGTTCCCAGACCCCGCATGAACGGCCCGCACGCACAAATCAATGTCGTTGAGGGCGACATGGAAGCGCTCGTCATACCCATCCAAGGCTTCGAACACCTCGCGGCGAAGCATCAGACAGGCACCCGTAACCGCTGTGTAGTTAACCGGTCGTTGCAAAAGGTCGTGCACGTCGTGCGCGTCTTTGGGGTAGCCCAAGTACATGTGGTCAGCAGGCCCGCCAGGGAATAAGCGCACGCCCGCATGTTGGACCGTGTTGTCCTCGTAGAGCAGCTTGGCCCCCACCACTCCAATCTCTGGCCACTGGGCGTATTCCACCATCGCCGCCAACCAATCCTCATGCAGAATGACTGTGTCGTTGTTCAGGCACAGCAAGTAGTTCCCCTTCGCGGCACGTGCGGCTTTGTTGTTGAGTGCCGCAAAGTTGAACGGCGCATCGTCGCGCAGGACCGAGAACCGATGGCCCTGGGTCTCGCGGTAGTGATCGAACAGCTCGAAGAGCTTCTTCTCGTCGCTTCCATTGTCGATCACGATGACCTCGTAGTCCACCCCTGTGGTCAGTTCGAACAACGAGTCTAGGCACTCCTTTAACAAGGTCGATTTGTTCCGCGTGGGCACCAGAATCGACACCAGTGCATCGTTGGGCACCGAGAAGCGTGGCAGGTATAACGGCCGTGCCGGGTCGGGCACCACCTTTCGGGTCGGGCGACCCCAGCGCGCCATCGCCGCCTCGACAACTGGCACACCCGCTTTCAATCGAGCCTCGGTCAAGGGACGGCCCGCCTCCCACTCGTGAACAAAGATGCCCGGCACGTGTGCGAGGCCTTTTGTCCCCTCGTCCAACAAGCGGAGCATGAGATCCCAATAGGGCCATTCCTCGCTAAGTGGTCCATGCGCCAACGCTTTGACAAGTGCCTTACGGCGCACTAAAAGACCAGAAGAGAACTTGGGATACGTCGTCCAGAGCTCCGGTTGGGGCGAGGTTAGGTAGTGGGGGGCTTCGCGTAGGCCATCGCGGGTCAGGTGGTCCCAGTCGCAATACAACGCCCGCAAATCCGGCTCGACACGAAGGCGTTCCAAGTAGCGGTAAAGCAAGGTGGGGTCGTAGTTGTCCCCCGGTCGTATGAGCCAGATGAACTCCTCCGAAGCACTTGCAACATGTGCCAAGGCCCGCTCGGGCAACTCGTCGAGCACCTGGTGGTCCAAATCGTCCCGTGTTCCAGCCAGTGCCCTTTCGGCCACCCGGCCCAACCAAGTCAGCGCAACAGTCGGTACGTGCCCACCCCAGCTTTTGACTCGGTCACGGTGGAGGCGAACAAATTCCTTCGGATCGGGCTCGCGGGCCAACAATTGATTGTAGATCTCGCGGATGTCGCCCCCGCGTTTGGCACGATCCGCCCAGGAAGAAGGTTCACGCCCACCGAAAATGAGTTTCCCAAACTGGCGGATGAATTTCTTGATGTAGAACCGCCCACGAGCCGTGAACGGAAACAACAGTTTTC
>CAYGKP010000175.1:0-5303 GCA_964350605.1 uncultured Cytophagales bacterium | reverse complement strand
TCCAGTAAGTAACGGTATCGGTCGGGTAGGCGAATGTCTTGTCGACCGAAGCGTAGACCCCCAAATTGGTGGCGGGTTCCATGTCGAGTGGGTCATGGTAGTTGCCCGTGAGGACGAGTATTCCCAATAGGCGAAAAAATTCGTGGAAGTACCGAGGGCGTGAAGTGAGGTAAAGCTGAGTACCCCCTGGGTCGCCCGCCGCATCCCATTCAATGACACAGTGCCGCCAGAGGGCCGACATCAAATCTCGGTCGCCGTTGATCACCGCCGACGGAGAACCTACTCCATGGGTGAAATTCAGTGGGAAGCTTGACATGTTTTGCCCGTCAGGTGTGTTGACGTACAGAAGGGTAGCAGGGCCGAAGAAGTCGATTGGCGAGCTGCCTGGATTCATGCACGAGTTGTTCCAAGGTGCCCCCTGGGGGTTTTCCAGGTAGTCGGCGTGGTTGGTTGAAATGTCGTACTCGTAGGTGTTGGGTGTGCCCAGCATGACTTCGTGTGTCGTTGGGTTCCAACTGTAGCTTGGATTGCCGTTCCAGACGTGGTTGAGGATGGTGCGCCAGGCGGTTCTAAAATCCTCTCCATCCGCGAAGTTGGTGTAGGCGGGAACTAGGCCTGTTGCATCCAAACCGACCCAACCAGCATGGGCGATTAATCCTTGGGTATACATGCCGCCCATTAACCAGTCTGAGCTGGCCTCAGCCCGAAGAAATTGCCGCTCGCAAATGATGCAAGGCGAGGCCCCGAATTCCGCGGGGTCCTGCATCCATTCGCGGAAGCTGCGGAAGTAAGAGGGTGCGTAATAATCGATGTGCTGCAATCGTGGCCCTGCGAACTCGGGGATAATACCCCCTGCGCCTGCGTAGCCACCAGTGGCCCAGGCAGTCAGTTCATTCCAAGTATCACCACCTTTCATGTAGCCATCCAGACCGAAAATGCCCGAGTTGTACTTGTCGGGCGTGTTGATCGTTGGGTTTCGAACCGTGTCCGAAATGCCCATGATGTAGCGCAGTGCCTCGGTCTTGTAGTTGATCTGAACCCCGGTGGCTGGCGGTGTAATGCCCGAGAACTCGCCCCATTGCTTGTAGGCGACCAGCAAGGCTAAAGCCACGTCCACATCGCCATCAGCTGCGGAGTTGCCTCCGGCCGCACCCCCGGCAAGCCCAGTAGGGGCGCCAAAGCCACCCGCACCAGACAGCCCAACGCTGTACAGATAGCCAGGGCTGTTCATGGCCCCGTCGAAAAACCGTTGGACTTTGTTGAACGAACGATCGTGGGTCCACATGTATAGCCCGTCGAAGGTCTCTTTGTCGCCCATGTAGGCGGCTGCCAGCAAGTAATAGCCGTCGCCTTCTACACAATCGCACGTAAATGGCGCAGTGGGCTGGATGTATTGAACCCCGTCCACTGTGGTACCCTGATAGGAAAGGTTGTTGCAAAGAATCTGGTAGGCATCGCGGGTGCGTTGCTCCAATTCGGCATGTGGAACACCTTCGGGGTTGTTTGTGCCTAGTGATGTGCCCCCCGCATAGTCAAGGAACTGCGGAAAGGGAAAATTGGGGTTCCCTGAATTGACGTTTGCTGGCACTTGGGCCACGCTAATGCAGAGGGCGGACAACCAAAAAAGAAGAACCAGGAAGTTTCTTGGGTGGGTAGAAAACGGCATCGGCGGATGGGTGCTGTGCGGCTGCGTGATATAAATACCCCTAAAGATACAATTTATTACTGAGTTGGCCTCAGGATTCTATCCCGCTTTAGGGTGGATTGTAACCCGGATTGTATCTCTATTTCAGCCGCTTAAGTGCTTCCCACAGGCTGCGCTTGGCCGCTACGTCCTCTTGAAGCTTTCCAAGCGGAGAAGTCCACAGCAAATGCCCATCAGGGCCTTGCATCGTGTGGTTCAGTTTGATGGGCAGGTCAGGGAACGTGGCCTGCGGATCTCCGCCGAACACGAGCATTGCCTTCGCGACCGCACCCTCGGGCCAACCCTCGCCGCTGGTCCACAGCGGGGTATCCTCCAACGTGCGGTCAATCGCACCCAGGATTTTACCAAGCAAGGCTTTGTCGGACCCATTGACCCCGCCCCCGGCAATGAAAACGACGACCCCAAAGGCGGGCACCTCGCGGGGCGGGTCGACTTGCTGAGTAGGAGTGGAAGTAGGTGCTTCTGGCGCATGTGTTGCGGCTGACTTGTTTGCCTCCGGCTCTGTGACTTCAGCAGCTTTGGTGGAAGTCGCAGGGCGAACCAGATACAACGGCTCGCGGAAGAGAACGGCCAATTCCCCTGCCTCCACTAGTCCTTGGGGTCTTTTATGATGTCGGTCGCACCGAGGAGCTCGCTCAACTCGGGGGCTTCCTTCAGGCTCAGCTTTCCGGCCAAGACCAGGCGCAACTGGCGGCGGTGCAAGGCCCCTTGATAGAGGGCCTCCTCCGCTTCGGTTTCTGGCACAAGTTCGGGCACAGGCATGGGCGTTCCATCCGGCCCAACAGCCACGTAGGTGTAGAACGCCTCGTTCGAATGCGAGAATTCCTTGTGACTGATTCGCTCGTAGGAGGCCACAATGTGAATCTCCATGCTGGTGCGAAAGGATCGGGTCACGCGGGCCCGCAGGGTGACAATCGCGCCCGTGGGGATCGATTTCTTGAAATCCAGTTGGTCGATCGAGGCGGTCACCACCACTTGCCCCGAATGGCGTTGGGCGCAAATGGCTCCGGCCACATCCATCAGGTACATCAGCCGCCCCCCCATCAAGTTCGAAAACGAGTTGGTGTCGTTGGGGAAGACCAATTCGGTCATGATGGCTTCCGATTCCCGGGGATGTTTTTGCGTGCGCATGACTAGCGGGCCCAGCCCTGGTTTCCAATTAACGGAACAAACTTGAACTGACCCAGGGAGTCGCGACGCGTTTGCCCGTCTTCGCCCTTTTGGAGGCGCATCATCTCTTGACTGCCCCGGTCGCCCACCGGAATGATCAAGATGCCCTCGGGGGCCAATTGGTCGATCAAGCAAACGGGAATTTCGGGTGCCCCTGCGGTGACCAGGATGCGGTCGAAGGGGGCCAGTTTGGGAAGGCCCTCGGTGCCATCGCCGACGTAGAGCCGCACGGTGCGGTGGCCCATCAGGTCGAGCATTTGGCGGGCCTTGCGGTGAAGCGCCGCGTAGCGTTCGATGCTGTACAGCTTTGCACCCATTTCGGCCAGCACGGCGGCTTGGTAGCCTGAACCCGTCCCGATCTCCAGAACCTTATGGCCGGGCTTTACTTCCAGCAGTTCGCTTTGGTAGGCGACGGTGTAGGGTTGCGAGATGGTTTGGCCCTGCCCAATGGGGAAGGCTTTGTCCTGGTAGGCGTGGGAGAGGAGGGCCGGGTCGAAGAACACATGGCGGGGCACGCGGCTGATGGCCGCAAGCACCTCGAGGTCCTTGATTCCCTTCTGCTCCAGCTCGTCGACCAGACGGCGGCGCAGGCCTTGGTGGCGGTAGTCATCGGAAAGCACACTGCAAGGTACGAAGCGGGAAGCCTGATCCCTTCGTGTACCTTTGGGATCGTGAAACGCGCGCCGTACATCTTGTTGCTGGTTGGGCTCGATCTGCTCGCGGCCTTTGTGGGCTACCTGCTTTTCTATCTGGTCCGCAAGGAATTGTTGGGCGAGTTGGTAGTACTCGATGTGGCAGCCTTTCCCAAGGGCGGCGCGATTGCGGGGTTCTGGGTGGTGCTCTATGCCTTCGCGGGTTTCTATAAGGAACCCTTCCGAAAGTCGCGCACCCGCGAGTCGGGCCGACTGATTGGGACCAGTTTGGTCGGGGCGGTCATTTTGTTCTTCCTGGTCCTGCTCGACGACGCTGGCGTGCAGGATTACCGCCTGTATTACAAGACCTTCGGGGCGTTTGTGGGGCTTCACTTGCTCTTCGGACTGCTGGCGAAAAACATCGGCTTGACGATTATCAAGGCCCGCTTGGCCAGTGGGAAGATTTGGTTCAATACGCTCATGGTGGGCACCAGTGCCCACGCACTGGAAGTCTACCAGGACCTCGAACGGATTCGCAAGGAAATCGGCCTGCGCATTATCGGTTGCTTGCGCGTGGAGGCGACGGGCGAGCACCCGCTGGAAAGCCAACTTCGCTCGCTTGGTGGGTATGAAAACCTGCCCAAATGGGTCCGTCGGGCTCGGATTGAACAAGTGATCATCGCCGCCCGGCCGGAGGACCATGAGCGGCTTCAACACATGATCGCCATCCTCGAGGGCTACGACGTTCGCATTTTTGTCGTCCCCGATTTCTATCAAATCCTTCTGGGCACCGCCCGGATGAATCACTTGCAAGGGGTACCCTTGATCGAGGTAAACCTCGCGTTCATCCCCTGGCGCCAGCGGGTCATCAAACGCCTGTTCGACCTGTGCTTCTCGGTCGTGTTCCTTACAGTTTTCTCCCCGTTCCTGTTGCTCATCGGCCTGATCACCAAGCTCAGTTCGAAGGGGCCAGTGTTCTACACCCAGGAACGAATCGGGCGCTACGAAAAACCCTTTCGCATCATCAAGTTCCGTTCGATGAAGGTGAGTGCCGAGGCCATGTCGGGTCCGGCCTTGGCCACCGACCGCGACCCGCGCATCACCCCCTGGGGTCGGATCATGCGCAAAACCCGCCTGGACGAACTTCCCCAGTTTGTCAATGTTCTGTTTGGTCAGATGTCGGTGGTCGGCCCCCGGCCCGAGCGCCAACACTTCATCGAGTTGATCACCGAGCAAGCCCCCCATTACCGCCGCCTTTTGAAGGTGCGCCCCGGCATCACCTCGCTGGGGCAGGTCAAGTTTGGCTATGCCTCAAACGTGGAGGAAATGCTGCGCCGGGTGAAGTTTGATGTGCTCTATTTGGAGAACATGTCGCTGGCGATGGACTTTCGGATCATTCTCTACACCATTCGCACCGTCGTTCAAGGGCGGGGTAAATAGCTGATTGTCACATGTTCACAGGCATCATTGAAACGCTGGGCACCGTAGTTTCGATCCGTAAGGATCGGAGGAACGTGATCTTTCGTGTGCAAAGCGCGATCAGCGCGGAGCTGAAGGTCGACCAAAGCGTGAGCCATTCGGGCGTCTGTCTGACGGTGACGGCCGTCGAAGGCGATGTCCACGAAGTGGTCGCAATTCAGGAGACCTTGGACAAGACCAACCTGGGCGATTGGCAGGAGGGAAGCGTGGTCAACGTGGAGCGGTGCGTTCGTGCCGATGGGCGATTGGATGGACACATCGTCCAAGGCCATGTCGACACGGTCGGCACCTGCCTGGAGCGAGCCGAAACCGAGGGG
>CAYGKP010000174.1:0-5324 GCA_964350605.1 uncultured Cytophagales bacterium | reverse complement strand
GGGTTACTTACGGGTGGGCGTGGGGATGCAGAAACAGATCCCTCTCTGCGTGTGCTGAAACATAATTCTCAGCAAAGCTCTACCCCCCATGCGAATTCTACCCCTCACGCTGCTCGCCACCATCGGTCTACTCTTTGGCTGTACCAAAGATTCAGAAGACTGTCCTCAGGCGGATGGCACCTGCGGCCTCTGCACCCCCAGCCTTGACTTGACGGCCGTCGACGAGTCGGACAGCGAGGCTTGGTACCCACTTCCCTATCCGGGCAGTTCGACCCACGACACAGCCGACGCAATCATCACCAAAGGCCACCCCGACGATATCTACTACTGGGTCGAGGACGGCGACAAGCTCTACCTGCGCTACATCCCCGTCTGCAAATTCGATTTATCGGGTGAGTTCGAGGCAAAAGACACCGTTCTGATGTCGTTCATCTATTGGGATCCGGGCGTTTCGTTTATCGATACGGTGAAGACACAGTATCGTTACATCCCGGCTTCGACCACCTCGTGCGGTGTCTCGCCCGCCAAGTTGGAGATCGACACGGACGACACCGAACTCAACAGCACGGTGCTCGACGCTTTTTTCGGATGCGAGATCTGGAAAGCTGATTTAGCGCAATAACCTTGCGCACCCAGCGGCGGTTGGCTAGTTTTCACTCCTCTAGCCAACCGCTTTCTTTATGTCCACCGAGCTCGCCCTGTCGCCTACTGTCCAATCCAATGTCGATGCTTGGCTTTCGGGCTCTTACGATGCCCAGACCAAAGCCGAAATCCAGGCCCTGATCGACGCGGGCGACACCGAAGCCCTGACCGACAGCTTCTACCAATCGCTCGAATTCGGAACCGGCGGCCTGCGCGGCATCATGGGTGTGGGCACCAACCGCATGAACCGCTACACGGTCGGCATCGCGACCCAGGGCCTGGCCAACTACCTGGTAAAATTCAAGCCCTCGGGTGCATCAGCAGTCATCGCGCATGACTCGCGGAACAACTCACCCGAGTTCGCCCGCATTGTCGCGGAAATTCTGGCGGCCAACGGCGTGAAGGTCTACCTTTTTGAAGCCCTGCGCCCGACCCCCGAATTGTCGTTCGCCATCCGCAAGTTGGGGGCTGATACTGGTGTTGTCCTCACCGCCTCGCACAACCCCAAGGAGTACAACGGCTACAAGGCCTATTGGGACGACGGCGCCCAGATGATCGCGCCGCACGACAAAGGCGTGATGGACGAAGTCCAGAAGATTTCCAGCCCCGACCAGGTGAAATGGAAAGGCAACGAGTCACTGATCGTGCCCATCGGCAAGGTGATCGACGAGGCGTACATCAAGATGCTTGCGGGCCTCTCGGTGCGCCCCGATGTGATTGCGCGCCAGAAGGACCTGAAGATCGTCTACTCGCCCATCCACGGCACGGGCGTGACGGTGACCCCCCCGGCCCTCGCGGCCTTTGGGTTCGAGAACGTACACGTACTGGAAAGCCAAGCCACCCCGGACGGCAACTTCCCGACGGTCGTCTACCCCAACCCCGAGGAGGCCGAGGCCATGAAACTCGGTTTGGAGAAAGCCAAGGCTTGGGATGCGGACCTCCTGATGGCCACCGACCCGGACACGGACCGCGTGGGCATCGCGGTCAAGAACCTATCGGGTGAATGGCAACTACTGAACGGCAACCAGACCGCTGCGCTGCTCTTCGGCTACCTGCTCGACGCCTGGAAAGCCACGGGCAAGCTGACGGGCAACGAATTCGTCGTTAAGACGATCGTCACAACCGAACTCATCAAGGACATGTCCGCGAACTACGGCGTGGAGATGTATGACGTGCTGACGGGCTTCAAGTTCATCGCAGGGCTGATCGCAGATTTCGAGGGCAAGAAGACCTTCATCTGCGGCGGCGAGGAGAGCTATGGCTACCTCGTCGGTGACCAAGTGCGCGACAAGGACGCGGTGGCTTCCTGCTGCCTAATCGCCGAGATGGCCGCCTGGGCCAAAGACTCGGGCCGCACGTTGTTCGAGCTTCTGGTGGACCACTACATCCAGTATGGGTTCTACCTCGAACGCCTCAAGTCGCTGACCCGCAAGGGCGCGAAAGGTCAGGAGGAGATCGCCCAGATGATGGTCGACTTGCGCGAGAACCCGCCGAAGTCGCTTGCTGGATCGCCTGTTGTTTGGATGAAAGATTACCAGAACTCGGTGGCGAAAAACCTCAAGACTGGTGCCAGCGAGAAGATCGACCTGCCCAAGTCGAACGTCATTCAACTCCTCACCGAAGACGGCACAAAAGTCTCGGCCCGCCCCTCGGGTACCGAACCGAAGATCAAGTTCTACTTTGCAGTGAAGGGCGTATTGGAGGACCGCGCCGCGTTCCTGGAAACGGAAAAGGCCTTGGACGCGAAGGTCCAGCGAATCGTTATGGAATTGGGGATTTAAGTCGGACGGGGACTACGCCGCGATGGCCTCCTGACTCTTCCCGAGGGCCTTGGCCTTCATCGCGCGCTTCATCAGCGTGCGCTCGACAATCACCTCAATCGGCTTCAACATCAAGGCCAAAAAGCCCTTGACCGTCAATTCAATGGCCAGTGCGGCACCCATGTTGGTACCGTAATTGGTCTGAACATACGCCTCAATCTGCGGCTCAATCAGTGCTTCTGAAACCAGGAACAGCACCACGGCCAAGACCAGCGTGATGGTCGCCGCACGGCGACCGATGCGCGCTTGGGTCAGGCGATCAAGCGTCTCCTGAAGCTCAACGTTCTTTTGCTCGAGGGCTCCGTTCGCGCTTTGCAGCTTGTTCTGCAACCGGTCAGACACCTTAGTGATTAACCGAAGCTGGTCGAGCAAGTCCTCATATTCGGCGCACAGTGCGTTGAATTCCGAGCGGACCTGCGGAGTCGGTGCCTTATCGTCGAGCGAAGCCTCCCGGGCTCGCCGGAGAATTGCGTTCTCACGCTCGAAAAGGCTGCTGCGCTTGGCCATCGGTGGGTAGTTCGCCTACTTTTCCTCGATCTGGAAAGGCACTTCCAATAAGTCGCTGTAATCTTCGCCGGCTTCCATCATGTCCTCGTCTTCCGAGTCATAACACCACTTGACAACCACTTGGTTGCCCGCTTGGAACAATCGGTCGACCCGGCGCAAGATGTCCAGGATGCATTTGGAAGAACTGGTATTGAAGTAGTCAAGTTCCACAAGCACAACGGTTTGTGTCGCTGGCCCCTTCATGTATTCATCCAACCACTCGTAAAGTGGCTTGTAGAACCCAAGGGAATCCTCGGGAATGCTACGGCCACGCAACTCGAGCTGTCCGCTCGTGGAGTCAAAGGAGACCTTGGGGGTCTGCTGGGTGGCTTCTAGGTTCAACGCGTTCATCCGTTCTACTCCTTTGGAATGTTGATCTGAAAGCTGAAGAACGAGTAGCGCTCGTCAATCGGGCTGAATTCGTAGTGCAACTGTTGGCCACTCTTGCGGGCAATGTCGAGAAAGCCGAGGCCCGCGGTGCCCTTCTCCGAATACTGCTCGTTACCCAGAATCTGCTTATAACGCTCGCGCAATTCCTCTTTGCCCATGCCGTTGATTTCGTCGAGCCAGCTTTTGAGCTTCTGCACGTTCTCGTTGGGGATGTAATTCCCGGTGGCTACGTGATAGATCCCCGGATCGGTCCAGATCATCAAAAGCGCCGAGCGGTCGGGGACGAAATAGCCGTCGCCCAAGGCCGAGGAGCTCTGGGCTTGGTCGGCCTGCTCCTCTACGTGGTAACAAAGGTTCTGCAAACATTCGACCAGCACGTTGTAGACCCGTTTTTTGGTCTTGGTGCTGCCCTCGATCTGTTCGAGTTTGCCTTCGATGATGTCGAGTACGCTTTGGACAAGATCGAACGAAATCTCGCCCTTGAAGGACAACATGATGTTGTTGTCCTGCATACGTTCGTAGAGTTTAAAAACGTCGACCATGGGGTTGGCAGGTGAGCTCACAGTAAATTGGATTGGTGACTCGGAAGGTAAAACTACAAATTTCCCTGCGGGGGCTGGTTAGAGAAAATACTCAAAAAGATTCGGGTCCTCGTTGATGGTTGTGTAATTGATCCCCTGGCCTGTCATGCGTTCCAGTAATGCCCCGTAGTCACCGGGCCGTTTGAGTTCGATGCCCACCAAGGCCGGACCACTCTCGCGGGCGTTCTTTTTCACGTATTCGAAGCGTGTGATGTCGTCGTTGGGACCCAAGACGTTGTCGAGGAACTCGCGAAGCGCGCCCGCCCGTTGCGGGAAGCGAATGATGAAATAGTGCTTGAGGCCCTCAAAAAGCTGGCTGCGCTCCTTGATCTCCTGCATGCGGCCCAAGTCGTTGTTCGACCCAGAGACGACGCAGAGCACCGTCTTCCCCTTGATCTGATCGGCCATCGAATCGAGAGCTGCGATGGAAAGCGCACCCGCAGGTTCGACTACAATGGCCACCTCGTTGTAGAGCCCGATGATGGTCGAACAAACCTTACCTTCGGGCACGAGCACCACCTGATCCAACCGCTGAGAAAGGATCGAAAAGTTCAAGTCGCCGACGCGTTGCACCGCAGCACCGTCCACAAAGCGGTTGATCTTGGGCAAGGTGACCACATGGCCCGCCCGCATGGATTCATACATCGCGGGTGCACCTTCCGGTTCGACACCAACGAGTTTGACATCAGGCAACAGTTCGTCGAACACCACCGAGAGACCCGAACTCAAGCCACCGCCACCGATGGGCACAAAGACGTAATCCGGTTGGACGCCTTCGGGTAGGTCCTCCATGATCTCCAAGCCCACGGTCCCTTGGCCCTCAATGATCATCGGGTCGTCGAACGGCGGAATGATGGTGCGCTCATTCGCCTCGGCAAACGCCACGGCCTGCGCCTGCGATTGATCAAAGGTGTCGCCCACCAGGACCACATCCACGTGTCCATTGCCGAAGTATTCGACCATGCGAACCTTCTGTTTCGGCGTGGTCGAGGGCATGTAAATGGCTCCCGGAATGCCGAGCGCATTGCAGGCGTAGGCAAAACCTTGGGCATGATTACCCGCGCTGGCGCAGACCACACCGCGCTTCAGTTGGGCGTGCGGCAGGCTGGAAATCTTGTTGTAGGCCCCGCGCAGTTTGTAGCTGCGAACGACTTGCAAATCCTCGCGCTTCAGCCACACTTCCGCGCCGTATCGCTCGGAAAGAATCCGACTGCGTTCCAATGGGGTACGCACCGCGATGCCCTCCAAGCGGCGGGCCGCATCTTTTACGCCTTCGAGGCTCACTGAGGTAAGGGTCCGTGACATAGAGGGCCAAAGGTAGGTAATGAGGCGAACCGCTCAGCAA
>CAYGKP010000173.1:0-5361 GCA_964350605.1 uncultured Cytophagales bacterium | reverse complement strand
GATCTGATAGGTCGCGATGCCCAAATAGCCGCCGAGGAACACACTGGTCAAGGCCCCCAGCTTCATCTGGAGCACCCAGTTTCCGTAGCGGACAAGGGAATAAAGCGCAATCAATGCCGCAACCACGCCCAGGGCGCCCATGAACCACATGTCGCGGACTTGGGGCATGTCGGCGCCCTCGGTTTGGTGGACCATCGACCAGGCATCCAGGTAGAGCCGCTCGGTCTCGCCGGTCTTGTTCCAAAAGGGCAGGAATAACGAGAGGGCCACCAGCGCGAGGGTGAGGGCCAGGGTCAACAGGGGAATTCGGCGCATGAGATTGGGTTGGCTAGCTTTGAGGTCAAGGGGCCCGCCCCGCAAACTTAGCCAATCCACCCACCAACTCGATCGTGGCCGACCCGCAACCCCGCCGCCGATTCTTCTTGGAGATCGCCTACAAGGGCAGCACCTGGCATGGCTGGCAAGTCCAACCCGGCCAAGCGACCGTGCAGGGAAAAGTGGAGGAGGGTCTTTCCACCATTCTGAACCGCGAGGTATCGACCATCGGCAGCGGACGGACCGATGCAGGGGTTCACGCCGCCCAGCAATTCGCCAGCTTCGATGCTTTCGAGAGCGAGTTGGCCGAGCCGCAGAAATTCGCGCACTCGCTCAACAGCCTGTTGCCGCCCAGCATTGTGATTCTCGGCATATACGAAGTCCAGCCCGAAGCCAACCCCCGCTTTCGGGCCTTTCGGCGCGAGTACCAGTACGTGTTGCGCTACATCCACAGCCCCTTCGAACATGGCCTGTACGCCCATGTCCACACGCCCCTGGATGTGGCGATGATGAACGAAGTGGCGAAGGGCCTACTCGGCAAGCAGGATTTTCAGTCGTTCAGCCGCACGCATTCGGACGTGACCCATTACGTCTGCGAAGTCTTCCATGCCCATTGGACCGAGGAGCCGGACGGCCTGCGCTTTCACATCGCGGCGAATCGCTTCCTGCGCGGCATGGTACGTGCCATTGTGGGTACCCTACTGGAAATGGGCCGGGGCCAACGCCCGGCGGATCAACTGCCGGAAATTCTGGCCGCTCGCAACCGGGAGGCTGCAGGGAAGGCCGCGCCTGCACAAGGGTTGTTCCTCACCCAGGTGCTGTATCCGAAGGAAATTTTTCTGGGCGAACCGCCCCACTGGGACTAAGCCCGCCTGGTCAATCCGAACTAGGCAATCAGGTTGGGGTAGTCGGTCATCACACCGTCCACACCCATCTTACGAAGCTGCTCGACACGGGGCTTCTCATTGACCGTCCAGGCCAGAACGGTGAACTCCTCGTCCTGCAAGTCCTCGACCAACTCTTCGGTCAACAAGTCCTCGCGAATGCTCAGGCAATCGGGCTTGAAGTCTAAATCGGCCAGCCACTGGTCCAGCGTGCCTTGCTTGTCGATGATGAGCCCGGTGGTCACCGTCGGCACCGCCTTCGCGAAGGCGTTGAGAAACTGCTTGTCGAAGCTGCAGACCATCGCATGGTCCTCCATCCCGTACTCGTCAATCACTTTGCCGAGCAAGCGAGCAAATTCTTCGGGCGGTGGGCAATGCTTGCCGTACCAGGCGGGGTCTGACTTGGCGTCGATGGTGTAGTAAAACTCCGAGAAATCGTTCTCGCGCATGTACGCCTCCATCTCGTCGATCACGTCGATGAGAAGCGGCTTGCGGGTCTTGAGCTTCTTTTGTTTGGGGTGGTCGGGGTGGCCGATCGAGCCGCAGTCGAAGCGCTTGATCTGGTCGTAAGGCATCGAGTAGATCGAGAGTTTCTGCTCCTCCTCCGCTTTGATCGGTTTGCCGTTGGGGCCCAGGCAATACCGATGGTCGAACCACGGTTCGTGCGAGACCACCAATCGGCGGTCGCCGCTGACCACCACATCAATCTCGATGGCAAAAACCCCCGACTCGATGGCCGCAGTAAAGCCTTCCAATGAATTTTCCGGGTACAGTGCCGGGCAGCCGCGGTGGCCGTGAATTTGCATTTCGCTTCCCATATGGGGCGGAAGGTACTGGCATTCCCCCCAGACCAACAAAGTTTTTTTTCGGGAATCCCCGCGAGGGCCCGCTAGCCCTTGATTTGGCGCACAAAGGCCCGCACATCCTCGGGCAAATTGCTGCTTCTGGCCAGGGCACGAAGGAAGGCCGTACCGATTATCGCGCCACGCGCGTACTGGCAAGCGCTCTCGAAACTTTCCTGATCGGTGATGTTGAAGCCGATCAGGATGGGGTTTTGAAGGCCCATGCCTTGCAGCTTCTCGAAGTAGGCCGTGTTGTTCCGCTGGGCGGCCAAAACGTTTCCGGTGGTCGAGGACGACGAGACTGCGTAGAGAAAGCCCGAGCTCCGATTGTCGAGCAGACGGATTCGGTCTTCCTGGGTTTGTGGCGTGACCAAAAAGATGACCGAGAGGTTGTGGGACTCGAAGACCTCTTTGTACTGCTCCTCATACTCGTAGAGTGGTAGGTCGGGCAGGATCAAGCCGTCGACGCCCAACTCAGAGGCGCGTTGACAGAAATCCTCGATGCCGTATTGCATCACGGGGTTCAGGTAGCCCATCAGGACAATGGGCATCTCGAAGCGCGGGCGTAGATCCTCAAGTTGTTCGAACAGGCGGGTGATCGACATGCCGCCGCGCAGGGCGTGCTCGCTCGCCTCCTGGATCACCGGGCCGTCGGCCAAGGGATCGGAATAGGGCATGCCCAGCTCAACGATGTCGGCACCCGCGTCTTCCAATGCTTCGAGGATCGTCAGGGTATCATCGAACTTTGGATAGCCCGCCGTGTAGAACACGCTGAGCAAGTTCTCTTTGCCACTCGCCATCAAGCGAGTCAGGCGGTTGTCGACCTTAGTAGCCACCACGTTTCATGTAAGTTTCAAGGTCCTTGTCGCCCCGGCCCGAAAGGTTGACTACCAATACGTCCGAGGTTTTTAAATCGAGGCGGTCGAGGGCCGAAAAGGCATGGGCCGTTTCCAGGGCAGGAATGATGCCCTCCAAGCGCGCCACTTCCACGCCCGAGGCGTAGGCTTCCTCGTCGGTGATCGAGAAAAACTCGCCCCGGCCCGATTCGTACAAATGCGCATGAAGCGGCCCGATGCCCGGATAGTCCAGTCCTGCGGAAATCGAATAGGGCTCGACCACTTGGCCGTCGGCCGTTTGCATCACCAGCGACTTACTGCCGTGCAAAATGCCAGGGGTACCCAAATAGGTTGTCGCTGCCGACTTGCCCGAGTCCACGCCTTTTCCCGCCGCTTCCGCCGCGATCAGTTTCACCGAAGGCTCGTCGAGGTAATGGTAGAAGGCCCCCGCTGCGTTGCTGCCCCCGCCAACACACGCGACGACGTAGTCAGGCAATTCGCTGCCGGTGTAGACCTTCAACTGCCAACGCATTTCCTCGGAAATGACCGACTGCAATCGCGAGACCAAATCGGGGTACGGATGCGGCCCCACCACCGAACCGATGATGTAGTGCGTGGTCTCCGGGTTGTTGATCCAGTCCCGGATCGCTTCGTTGGTTGCGTCCTTAAGGGTCTTGCTGCCCGAAGTGGCTGGGCGAACCTCTGCGCCCAAAATCCGCATGCGCTCGACGTTCGGTTTCTGGCGTTGCATGTCAACCTCGCCCATGTAGACGACGCACTCCATGCCCATAAGCGCACAGACCGTGGCCGTGGCCACACCGTGTTGACCTGCGCCCGTTTCGGCAATGATGCGCTGCTTACCCAGCTTGCGGGCCAAAAGAATCTGGCCCGTCGTGTTGTTGATCTTGTGTGCCCCGGTGTGGCAAAGGTCCTCGCGCTTTAGGTAGATATTCGCGCCGTACCGCTCGCTGAGGCGGCCCGCATAGAACAGCGGCGTGGGCCGGCCCACGTAGTCGCGGAGCAGGTCCTGCCACTGGGTTTGGAACTCCTCGGATTCAAGAATCTGCAAGTAGTTCTCGCGCAGTTCGCGGACGTTGGGTTCGAGCATCTCGGGCACGAAGGCGCCACCGAAGGCACCGAAATAGCCGTGCTCGTCGACCGAGTATGTTACTTCTGACATCGCACGTGGAGTTGGGTGAGGAAGGTAGCCAAAAGGGCGGGGTCTTTGTGGCCGGGGGCCATTTCGAGTCGACTATTCAAGTCGACTGCGTGCAAGTTCCAACCGCGGTCCAGGGGCAGTTGTTCCACCTGCTCGGGGCCCAAGCCACCGCTCAGAAGGAACGGCGTCTGCTGATCGTACTTGTCGAGCACCGACCAATCGAAGGTTTGGCCGCTGCCGCCGTGCTTGGGGGTCTTGGTATCGAAGAGAAAAAAGTCCGCGCAGGCGTGGTAGGGCTTTACCGTTTCGAAGTCAAATTGCTCGTCCACACCAAAGACTTTGATGACCCCATAGCCGAAAGCCTGCAACTGAGCACAGTCCTCGGTGGATTCGCTGCCATGCAATTGGAGCAGGTCGAGGCGATAGCGTGCCGCCAAATCGAGCACCTCGTCAATCGAGGCATCGACAAACACGCCGACTTTCTTGACCTTCAACTCGTACAGTTCGGCTGGGTCCAGGTCGCCCACGAAACGCGGCGATCCGGGGTGAAAAATCAGGCCAATGTAGTCCACCCCCGCCTCCACAACCTCGCGGATGTTCCCCGGCTCGCGCAAGCCGCAAACCTTGACTTTCGGGCAGCTAGGCGATGGCACGGAGCGTGGAGATGAGTTGTTTGAGCGCAGCGGGCGGGTTCTCGGTGGCCATGAAGGCCTCGCCGATCAAGAAGCCGTCGAAGCCCGCTTCTTGCAGATAAATCAGGTCGAAGGGGTTTTGCAGCCCACTTTCGGAAATGCGCGGCAGGTCGCCGGGAATAAACTCCAGGAGTTCCAGGGAAGTTTCCAGGTTCACCTCGAAGGTTTTCAGGTTGCGGTTGTTCACCCCCACCACGTCGATCTCCGGGTTCAGGCTGCGTTCCAGCTCTTCCTTGTCGTGGACCTCCAAAAGCACTTCGAGCCCCACCGAATGGGCCAGCTTCGCGAACTTCTTGATTTGGGCAGGTTCCAAACACGCGGCGATCAAAAGGATCACGTCGGCACCGATGGCCTTCGATTCGATCACTTGGTATTCATCGACGATGAAATCCTTGCGCAGAATCGGGCACTTGAGGTGTGGCCGCGCGGCCGTCACAAACTCCATCGAGCCACCGAAATATTTCTCGTCCGTCAGGATCGACACGGCAGCGGCGCCTACTTGGGCATAGCCCGCCGCGATGGCCGGAATGTTCGCGTTCTCGAAAATCCAATCCTTCGAGGGCGAGCGGCGTTTGCACTCGGCGATGATCCCCGGCGGGGTTTCTTCCAAGGCTTCGGAGAGGGCGTAAAAGG
>CAYGKP010000172.1:0-5365 GCA_964350605.1 uncultured Cytophagales bacterium | reverse complement strand
GAACTGGCCGTTCTTGGCTTTTTTGATTTCGAATTTCGCTGCCACGGGGACGGGGATTAGCGTGAGGTGGTGTTTGACGGATGTAAACTACTCGGCCCACCCCAACGGCGCAACTAAAACTTCAGCAATGCTGACCAGTCTTTCACCCGTTGGCGGGATTTGCGCTTGCACTTCTGGGTTGTCAAGGTGTGACTACTTGGCGAGCTCGGCCAGCGCCATCGGGTCCAGCTTCTTGAGCAGGCGGCGCAGGTCGCCTTCCAGAAACTCGCCCTCGACGGTTTCCATCGTCACCTGGAAATTGACCGTGGGGGTCGCAAAGAAGTCGAAGGCCATGCCCCCGGTTTCCTTGTCCTTGGTCAGGATGCCGTGGTAGTCGCCCACCTTCTTGGAGGCAACCATCTTGGCATCACTATCCATGTCCTCGCCAACGTGCTCTTCCACCGACTTGACTTGCGGCTCGCCATAGATGCTCATGATCACCTTGTAGGTGCGGTCGCCCGAGCCTGTCTTGTGGACCTTGGTGATGGTGGTCGGATCGCCTTCAACAACGGTTTCATCGGCCATCGGCGCGCCCAGCAAGATGTTGGGGAAAGCACTCTTGAGCGCTTCGAGGTCCATTCCTGCGGCTTCTTCGCCGCCGGTTGTTTCTTCGGTGGACTCCTGGTTCTCTTCGCCTTCGGGGGCTTCTTCGCCGCCGCAAGCAGATAGGACGAGGCTGGCGGTGAAGGCCAGCGAGAGGATCAGGTGAATGCGTTTCATGGTATGTTTTGGTAGGTAATGAACCTTAGTATACCAATCATTTGAGCGGCTACCAAGAAAAACCCGCTGAATCGGTGGGGTTTGCCGTGAGGCAATTTGCTCTTACGAGCGACACCACCTGATCAAGCCCTGTATGGCTAATCTTTCACCCGTTGCTTCGTAGTTCGCTTGCGGATGCGCATGTTCAGCACCTCGACAGTCAGCGAGAAGAACAGCGCGAAGTAGATGTAGCCCCGCGGCACCTCGACCTCGAACGCATCGAGCACCAGGAGTACCCCGATCAGCATCAGGAACGAGAGGGCAAGCATCTTGACCGTCGGGTGCTTCTCGATGAACTTGCCGATGGGTTTAGCCGACCAGAGCATGATGGCCATCGAGATGACCACGGCAATGACCATCAGGGCCACGTTTTCGACCAGTGTAACGGCCGTAAGAATTGAGTCAAAGGAAAAGACAATGTCGATGGCCACGATCTGAAGAATCGCCGACCCCATCGAGAGCTTGGGGCCCGTTTCATGGGTGTGGCCCTCCTCGATGCCCTTCACGTTGTCGTGGATTTCGGTAGTCGCTTTGTAGAGCAGGAACAAACCCCCTCCCAACAGGATCAAGCCACGCCAAGTGGCATGCCAACCCCACAGGTGGAACAGTGGCTGTTGAAGCCCCAGCACCCAGCTGATGGCCAGGAGTAGGCCAATGCGAATGAGCAGGGCCAGCGAGATGCCCACCAGGCGGGCGCGGCTTTGGTGTTTGGCATCCAGGCGACCGACCAGGATGGAGATGAACAAGACGTTGTCGACCCCCAGGATGATTTCCATCAAGGTCAGGGTAGCCAGTGAGATCCAGCCGTCGGCGGTGGCAAGAATCGAGAAGTCGAGGTTCATGAAAGCGAAGGTAAGAACCGAAAGTGCCACGCGGGTGACTCGGCCCGAAAAAAGCCGATCCCACTCACAGGGAGCAGGGCCGGCCCGCCAAGGGGGGAGTCGAACGCACCTACTGGGAACTGCACAACATGCGCGCGTCCCTGGTCACTTCCCCAAGTCCGTCAAGGCAAAGGGAAAGACGCACTTCAGCAAGAAATGGTTCGTTCGTCTAGCAGACTGGTTAGCGCAACTCCGGCAGGTATTTATCGATGAACTCCCGAGTATCGTTGGCTCCGCGCTCAGAGTAAGTTCTCGTGCTCGTGCAGTTGTTCGTTCCTAATCCCAAATCCTTCCTAATCACAAAGTCCAAGGGATCCCACAAGATTCTTTCATGCCAATACCCATAGACAATGTAGCGTTCGCCTTCCTTGAATCGGTACCCACAATCTCCATTCCCGTACCCCGAAGTCACAATCATCGTATCACCGTCGACTTCCGAGGATCCACTAAAAATTTCATCAATGACAAAGTGATATTTAAAGGCATCATGGCTGTCACGATACGCGGTGTCGCCCTCAATTGAGGCAACGTCGATCACTGTACCGCTGAAGATCACGTCGGTATAGCGCACAGCCTCAATTGCCTCTTCGATACCAATATTGATATCACAAGAACACTGAGGCATCGTCACTGAACCACTCAGTGCCAGCACCACCACCAGCATCATCAAAAAGGGAAAACGGGACATACTTTAAGATACTTATTTAAACTCTCTTATTTTATGCGATCATTTTGTTCACTTCCCCCCATGAAACACCTTTTCCTTCTCCTCCTCTTTTTCCTTCCACTCGCGGCCTTCGCGCAAGAGCCCTATTTCGCCTTGCCAAACGGCTGCGAGGTCTACCTCGAAGGCGAACAGAACCCAGAGGATTACTACTCGGACATCGCCTTTGTAGTTCGCTGCGAGGAAGGAACCGCCAAGTACGTGTACCAAGCTTCCACCTTGGAGATTCAGACCAAAAAGCCCACGCCCAGCCCCGCTATTCTGCCAGGACGGATGGAGGTCACGCTCGACGCCGAAAAGCAGTCATTCGTGGGGCGCTACTACTTCGCGGGCTTTGAAGCCGATGAGTTTTTCGAGGAAGAAACCATCGTCTATCCCATCGAAACCCTTCAAGACGTGCTCGATGCGGCGACCTTCTTCAAGAATGCCTTTGCCGGTGTGGAAGGCATCAAAGGCTACTATAAGTTCAAGACAACGACATTGGTCGACTAGCCGACCGACTCGTCCAGTCCTGGCCTCAGCCGAACAATCAGACAGCCTCGCGAGCCAAGTGGAACGCGAGGCTTTTGTTTTCGGTTATTCATCGTATATTTACGATATACAATTAAGGACTCATGGCAACCGCAAAAACCCTTGACTTCTCCGCCACCCAAGTGCGGACCGCCGAACTGGCCAAGGCCCTGGGCCACCCCGCCCGCATCGCCATCCTTTCGCACTTGCTGCGCACCAAGGATTGCCAGTGCAGCGAGCTGGTCGACGTGTTGCCCCTCTCGCAAAGCACGGTGTCCCAACACCTCAAGGCACTCAAGGAAGTCGGCTTGATCCAAGGCACCATCGACGGGCCGCGGGTCTGCTACTGCGTCGATCCAACGGCTTGGACGGAAGCAGGTGGCCTGTTGACCGACCTGCTGGGCCAACAGCCGTTTGGTTGTGGCGACGAGCTGAATTGCGACTGCTGCTAATTGTACAACCCCATAACACGAACGACATGACAACTGCCCCCTTCCCCCGCATGCACGTGAGCCTCTACGTCAAGGATTTGACGAAGACCCTGGCCTTCTACGAGCAATTTTTTGGCCAAGCACCTGAAAAGGTGAAGCCACAGTACGCGAAGTTCTTGTTCAATTCGCCCGCGCTGGTGATCTCCTTTGTCGAGAACCCCGAACGAGTTCAGGAGAACTTCGGTCACCTGGGCATCCAAGTGGAGACCCTCGAAGAAGTCAACGCCTGGCAAGCCCGATTGGAGACCTTGGACCTTCCCATTGTCGAGGAGAAGGATGTCTCGTGCTGCTACGCCATCCAGGACAAGTTCTGGGCCACCGACCCCGACGGGGTACAGTGGGAAGTCTATCTCTTCCGCGAGGACGCGACCTTCAACGACCCCAAGTACGCCTCCGGTGGCGACGGCGAAGCTTGCTGCGTGCCTGCCTCACAGCCCAAACAAAAGATGCGCTGGAACCACCAGGCCCAAGCCGCCGAAGCCAGTTGTGAACCCGACTCCGGCTGCTGCTAATTCACCTTTCACAACGCTGAATCCGCGAGGGTTCAGTAGGGCTGAGGGGAGGCCACCAAACGCGGTGCCTCTCCTCTATTTCCACTAACCATGTCTACCCCCCGCATCGCATTCTTCGAACGCTACTTAACCCTCTGGGTCCTGCTCTGCATCGCCGCTGGCGTCGGGCTGGGGCAGCTACTCGGCGACCGGATGGCCCTGCTCTCGTCCCTGAACGTCTCGACGGTCAATGTGCCGATCGCGATCCTGGTGTGGGCGATGATCTTTCCGATGATGGTCCAAATCGACTTCGGTTCGATTACCCAATGGAAACCCTACCGCCGGGGCTTGGCCCTGACTCTCACGATCAACTGGCTGATCAAACCCTTCACGATGGCTTTGTTGGCGTGGCTGTTTTTCAAAGTGATTTTCGCGCCCTGGATCGAGCCCGAGACGGCCCAGGACTACATCGCCGGAGCGATTCTGCTGGGGGCGGCGCCCTGCACGGCGATGGTATTTGTGTGGTCCTACCTCACGCGAGGCGATGCAAACTACACACTCATCCAAGTGTCGGTCAACGACCTGGTCTTGCTGGTCGCCTTCATTCCCCTTGTCGAGTTGCTGCTTGGGGTCAATGGCCTTTCCATTCCGTTTGATGCGCTACTCACTTCGGTGGTCGCTTTCGTGGTCATTCCCCTACTCGCGGGCTGGCTGGTCTACCGCTGGCTAACCAAAACCAAGGGAGCCGATTGGTTCAAAACCAAGTTCCTGCCCACCCTACGGCCCATTTCGATCACCGCACTGCTGTTGACCCTTATTTTGCTCTTCGCTTACCAAGGCGAAGCGTTGCTAAAGCAGCCCTTGGCCATCCTGCTGATCGCCGTACCCCTGACGATCCAGACCTACCTGATCTTCGCCCTCGGATGGATCGGCGGGCGGTGGCTGAAACTGCCCTTCAACACCTGTGCCCCCTCGGCGATGATCGGCGCGAGCAACTTCTTCGAGCTGGCCGTGGCCGTCGCCATCTCCCTCTTCGGCCTCGACTCGGGGGCAACGCTCACCACCGTGGTCGGCGTACTGATCGAAGTGCCCATCATGCTCTCGCTGGTGTGGATCGCCAACCGAAAACAGTCCTCCTTCCGATGAACCTCTACCCCGAACTGGAAGCCTATTTCACGGCCCGCGCCGCGGAAACCGATCAAATCCCTGCTGATCGAAAGGCTCGCTTGCAACCCGTTGCCGATCTACTCAGAAAAGAGCTGGCAAAGGGCAACTCACCCGCGCTGATCTACATCTGCACCCACAATTCGCGGCGCAGCCACCTGGGCCACCTGTTGACCGTCGCCCTCTTGGCGAAAGCCGACCTAAACCTGGAAACCTACTCGGCGGGCACCGAAGCCACGGCGATGCACCCGAACACCATCAAAGCCTTGGAGAAAGTGGGCTTCCGTTTGATTTCAAAAGAGGGGC
>CAYGKP010000171.1:0-5380 GCA_964350605.1 uncultured Cytophagales bacterium | reverse complement strand
TTGTCCCTTTAGGCCCGAACCGGTCGTCGTGGCCAACTGCTTAAGCCGACGATCGATCTCGTCAAAGCGATCCGCCTGAGCCGAAAGTGTGCTGGGCGCAAGCAGCGCGCCGAGCAGAAGGATCGCCACGTAATATTGTCTCATGACCAGGAAGGCACAGCCAGAATGGGGTAGATCTCTTCGACGCTCGTAATCCCTTCGCCAAGTAGTGCAAAGGCATTTTGTGACAAGCTGCGAATCCCGCGCGACTCTAGCAACTCGCCGACCGCGCTTTCTTGCTTTCTTATTTGATCAACAAGCTCGGTTTCAATGGGCAGCACCTCATAAACCGCACGACGGCCCTTGTAGCCTGTGTAGTGGCATTGCTCACATCCTTTGGCAACAAAATGATGGTCGGGCAAATTTGTTGGGCGATAGTTGGGCGGAAGCAAGTCGGGATCCATTCCCGACTTCTCTCTGCAACTGGGACACAAGGTTCGAACCAGGCGTTGCGCAACCGAGAGCACCAGTGTGCTGGCGACCAGATAGGCCGGAATGCCCATGTCCACAAGGCGCGTCACTGTGCCCCAGGACGAGTTGGTGTGGATCGTCGAGAAGACCAAGTGCCCAGTCAGTGATGCACGAATGGCCATCTGTGCGGTGGGCGTATCGCGGATCTCCCCGACCATGATGACGTCTGGGTCCTGGCGTAGGAACGAGCGCATCGCAGCCACGAAATCCAATCCAATCCCTTCACGAAGCTGAACCTGATTGATCCCCTCCAAGGTATACTCGATGGGGTCCTCAATGGTCAAGATGTTGCGCTTCACGTCGTTGAGATGGCGCAGTGTCGCGTACAGCGTCGTGGTCTTCCCTGAGCCCGTCGGGCCGCTAATTAGGATCATCCCGTGCGGCCGCTTGACGGCTTCCAAGTAGCGGTCCTGCTCTCCTTTGGCCATGCCCAGGATTGACAACTCTACTTTTGTCGCATCCTTTGCTAGCAAGCGCAGCACGATTTTCTCCCCATGCAACGTGGGCAAGGCTGAGACCCGCAGATCAAATGCCTTCCCATTCCGATCGAAGAAGATGCGCCCATCCTGGGGCAAGCGGCGCTCCGCAATATCGAGTTGCGCGAGGATCTTCACCTTGTTGATCAACGCGGGATACGTCGCCTGATCCAACACATAGCGCTCGATCAAATGCCCATCGACACGGATGCGCACCCGGGCGCGATCCTTGTAGGTTTCAATGTGAATGTCACTGCTGCCAAGCGAATTGGCCTCCTCGATCAGTTTAACAACAAAGTCCTCGGACCCGGCCTGATCGCCCACTCTGGTGGGCGCTTGCGCTCCTTCCCCGTTTCGCCTGCGGTAATGAAGCGTCAGCAGTTGATCCACTTGCGCCGACTCCGCAAACTCAATTTTGGGCGTCACACCCACGATCATCTCCAGCTCGTTGAGCAAGTCCTCCAGTCCCTCCGAACGAGCGCAAGCAAAGGCAACCGCATTACCCTCCCGACGGACGGGAACCAAACGGTAATGCCAGGCCTGCTCCGCACTAAGCAGTTGGAGCAATTCGGTGGGGATGGCCTCGTAGGTTGACACGATCAGTTGGAGAGAAAGGCCAATAATGTGTTGGAGTCGAGCGGTCGATGACCAACAGCCGCTTGGATACCGCCAAGTAGCAACAAGAAGAGTGACAACCACCCAGCAAATGGGATGCGTTGGTTCGCGGTGACTCGCCCTCCTCGACGAATCAATTCACCAACGATCGCGAAAAGCGCTCCGCCGAGCCAAGTGAGGATGAAGATCACCGGGGGCATAGCAATGGCCAGCCCAACGAGAAGCACCAAATCGCCCATACCGATCATGCCCTTGGGACCTACTTTGGCCCGACCGCGCAACCGAAGTAACAGAAACGCCAAACCCAGGTTGACCCCCAGAAGTGCAAGATTGAAGAATAGGCCCAACCAGTAGCCATCCAACCCTTCTACTAATAGTCGAAAGCCAAACAGACCCGCCGGGACAGCCAAGAGCAACCAAAGTGGAATGGTCTGCGTGCGGAAGTCCTCCCACACAATCCCCACTAGACCCAGGGCCACCACCGCCAGCGCAGCCCACATCATGACTAGTCGGCGACTTCCTCGCGCAGGTTCTTGTCTTGGTCGATGGTCCAGACGTTCAACGTGCCGTCGCCATCAAAATCAACCACCGCCGTCGCGCGACCCTCGAATCCACCACCCGAGGAGGAGATGTCGATGCGATAGTTCGCGTTCCCGCCATCGGTGCTGAGCTTCTCCTGCTCGAAGCCGATCTCAGATAGATTGGAAGAGTATTTTGAGTACTCCATGAAGTAGGCCTTCTCCAAGTTGTGAAGGTGTTCGAGCTGCACTTTCGCCTCGGTCGCTTTCGCTTTGGTGACCACAGGCATCAAGTTGGGCAGTGCGATGAGCACCAAAATACCAATGATGACCAGCACCACCAGTAGCTCGGTCAGCGTATAGCCGTCAAGTCGTCGATTCAGTTTCATGAGTAAACCAATTGCCATCCAATCTAGCAAACCTGTCCGAGCTATTCCACCATTCCCGTACTCATCGAGAACAAAGGCAAGTACATGGCCACTAAAATGATGGAAACGAACACCCCAAGAAAAATGATCAGCAGCGGTTCAAGCAGCGACCCTAGGTTGCCTGCCTGCCGTTCCACCTCATCACCCAGTTGATCGCTCACTTTCTGAAAGAAGTCATCCAATCGATTGACCTCCTCGCCCACCCGAATCATCGAGACAAGTCGCGAGGAAAAGAACTTGTGCTCCCGCAAGCTTTCGTGCAGTCGCGCGCCGTGCATCACCTTCTGTTCCACATCTGCCAAGGCCGTGCTCAACGGATAAAACGGAATCATTTGACGAACCAGGCCAAGCGAGCGGAGGATGGGCACCTGCGCACCACAGAGCAGCGCCATCGACTGCGCAAAGCGGGCCTGGTACGACTTGCGAGAGATGGACCCGATGATGGGAATGCGTAGCAACACCGCTGATGAGAACCTTCGCATCCAAATGGCTTTTCGGGTGAGGTAAAGCGTGACGATCGCCCCCAGCGAGAAGAGTCCAATCCACTGGGCATTTCGCCCAAGTCCTTCGGAGGCGTCGATGACGTATTGGGTCAGCGTTGGCAGTTCTCCACCGAAGCGTTGAAAGACCTCCTCGAACATCGGAACGATGAAGCGCAGCATAAAGGCAATCGCACCAAAGGCAAAGGCAACCACCAACGCCGGATAGGTGAGCGAACCGATCAGCTGGGCCCGTTGCTTGGCGCGACGTTGATAAAAGGAAGCGAGTTGCGAAAGCACGCTGGCCAACCGACCTGTCTCCTCCCCGATCTGGACCGAAAAGACTTCGTAGGCCGAGAAGACTTTGGCCTTGCTCATCGCTCCTGAAAGCGTAGCGCCAGCGATCAAACCGTCCTTCAAACCACCGATCAGTTTGCGTTCCTTCTCTTTGGCTTGCTCCTGCTCGACTAACTCCAAGGCCGCCTTCAAGTCCAATCCTGCTTCGAGTAGGATGCTCAGCTCGTGGTACAACCGCTCTCGTTTGCGGAGCGAGAGGCCGCCACGCGAAAACGAGATGTCGCGATTCAGCAATTCGGACAATCCGCTCGACTTCTTGGGGGCAGATGACTTACCCGCAGAGGCAGGGGTTTCGCGAAGTGAACGAAGATCAATCTGGCTCATGGCTAGTAGGCGGCGTCTTCCCGATAGAGCTCCATGAGGTCGGCTTGGGCGTACTCCTTATGGATGACTAACTCTTTCGGCGATTCAGGCTCACCCAAGGTAATCATGATTCGCCGCGCAAGCGAAGGGGCAAAATCCAATGGTTCAAACGCCCAGTCAATCAGCTCCTTCGATAGCGTGTCGGGCCCATAACCTTCAACCCTACGGATCAGGTACGGAGATTGAAGCGAGTACCCGACCACTTCTCCCGACGAGGACTCACACACCAATTCATCGGGTGATACCTGGCGAATCCATCGGGCGCGAAATGCATCATGATGAAAAGTGGCGCTTGCCGTCTGCCAGGACAGAGCCTTTTGGGTTTGAGCGTCCAACACTTTCATTTCCCCCCGCACAAAACGGTACACCGAAAAGCCACCAGCGATTGCAAGCGACGAGACAAGCATCGCCACTGTCAACTCCAAGAGCGTAAATCCTTCAGCGCGGCGCATTGGCATCCGTTTCTTCCACCAATCCATCCCAGTGGGCCAGTTCCTGATCATCGGCACCCAAGACCTCTACATGCACCCAAAACACCCCGCGATGGTCTTTATAAGGCCGTACCGTTCGGCTAACCCACAACGGACCCAAGGCTTGTTCAGCATCTGTTAAGCCCTCTGGACTTCGGGCGGCCTCAAACCACGCACGGCACAGAAAGTGCGCCTTGGCCTCTGCGGGTGAATGGGCGCTTTTGGTCAGGTTGACATAGGCCAAACTGGCCACCGCTGACAACAACAGTACAACGATGGTCGCCACCAGCGTCTCCAAGAGAGAAAACCCGCTAAGCCTACCTCGCATCGCTTCTCGATAAGACCAGTCCCTCTTTGCTTCCCTGGATCAGCTTGCTGGAAAACACCTCGATGCCCGGTTTTGGCCTAAGACACTGCCCATCGAGCAACACACCCTCATACCCCCCTTTTCGGCCCCGGTACAACAGCATTCTCGCCAGGACTTGTCCGTACACCATGCCCTGCAACTGAAGATAGCCATCCGCTATCACTTGCCCCCAGACCTGTGCCTCCTTGTCAATCTGAACATAGGCAGTCCGATCGCCCGAACCATAGCGCAGGGCGACGATGCCTTCGACTCGTGCGTTCTCCTCGATGCGCAACCGCGCGTGATCGACCCTCTCCCCTGAACCATTGGGCCGCTCGTTCCATACGGTAACTGAAGAGGGCGCATAAAGGACCGCCCTTCCTTCCACTACCAGGGAATCGCGAGCGAAGGCTTGAATGCTGCCACGGAAGTCGCCTTCGATTCGGATGGATGGCGCAACCACGATCACATTCTCAAGGTCGCATGGCCCCTCAAGAACTACTGGGTTGGGGGACACAAAAATCACCGGCCCGCGGATCACCAAGTTTTGAAACGAGACCATCTCATAGACCGCCGGCTCGCCGAAGGGATCGCCAAGTAGTGTGTCTGATTGATCAGGTGCAGGCAGCGGGCTGAGGCGAAATAGGGCATCAATCCAATCGCTGGTTTTCTGATCCCAATTCAACGAGTGCGAGTTGCCCAAGGGAAGCACCCGCCCTTCGATCAGTTGATTCCGGCGGTAATTCTGACCCTCCAGGTTTCCGGGGCGCAGACTGGGTTCCGGCAGCCGAACCACCCCCTGAAGCCGCGCCTCGCCC
>CAYGKP010000170.1:0-5388 GCA_964350605.1 uncultured Cytophagales bacterium | reverse complement strand
TCGGGCTGCTCCCGATTGACTTGTTCGGACCACTCGCAGTTGCGAGAAAGTAGCTTGTCTGCGAAAGAAGAAGAATCACACATAGTCAATGATAGAGGAGTACACTGAGATAGACTAAGCCACCCGATGGGCTTGAGGTTGTAGACAGTCGACCACTTGGTAGTAAACCAAGGCCCCGTATTTCTCGACCATGTCTTCGAGGAAGGCGCGCAGCTCGTCGAGCACGCGGATTTCGCAAAGGGTAATCAAGTGAAGGGTATCCAGGCTACCCAGACCAGAGGCTTGGGTTTCCCCGCTGCGCGGCCCACGCCCGCCCTTGGGGGCGTAGATCGTGTCGAAGGGCGCACCGGCGGCTTCGAGTTGTTCGCGGACGGTTTCGAGCAACGGCTCGGGAAAGACCAGTTCGAGTTTAAGCAGTTGGGTTACCATATGGCGTGGATGATGGTGTAATACAGCGGAATGCCGACTACGATGTTGAAGGTGAAGGTGATCCCAAGGGACATGGGTAGCAGAAGGCTCATGTTGGCTTCCGGTACCGAGATCCGCATGGCCGCAGGCACAGCGATGTAGGAGGCCGAGGCGACAAGCACGGTCAGCAGCAAGGCATCACCGGGCTGCAAGCCCATGGCATAGGCCGCCGCAATGGCGACCATGCCCATCACTGGCGGGAAGGCCAAGCCAAAGAGGGTCAGGAAGGCCCCGTTTTTCTTCAAGTCTTTAAAGCGACGGGCGGCGAGCATCCCCATGTCAAGCATGTAGAAGCAGAGCATGCCTTTGAAGATGTCTTCAGTGAAGGGTGCGAGTTCTTCTTTGCCGGTGTGACCGCTGGTGTAGCCGATCAGTAGGCTACCGATCAACAAGAAGACCGAGCCGTTGAACAGGGCCTCCTGCAGGATGTGGCTCCAGTTGATACCTTTGGTTTTGGCGGGCACAAAACCCATCGCAACCGATTCACGTTGTTCAACCAGCATGCCTTCTTGGCTGACTTTTCGGGCGTCGCGTTGAACGTTCCAGCGGATCAGGATCAGGCCCGCAATGATGGCAGGCGATTCCATCAGCGCCATCCCAGCAACCATGTAGCCGCCGAAAGGCTCACCCATGTTGCTTAGGTAGGCAGTGGCTGTGGCGAAGGTTACAGCCGAAACCGAGCCATATGTTCCGGCAATGGCACCGGCATTGTACACGTCGAGCTTAAGGCGTAGCACGCGGTACATGGCGATGGGGATCAGGAAGGAGAAGGCCATGCAGACCCCCATGACTTCGCCAACCACTGGTGTGAGGCCACTCTCCGACAATTCAACACCGCCTTTGAAGCCAATGTCGAACAAGAGGTAGAGCGAAAGCAGTTTTGCGATCTGGGGCGGAATCTCCAGGTCCGACTTGGCGAGGATCGCCAGCATACCCAGAAGGAAGAAGAGGATGGGTGGGTGGCTGATGTTGTCCACCAATGCGTGCATATCCATGGCGCGAGGTCAGTTACGTGGAAGTACTGATGCGAAATACGCAGCGGAAGCTGGTGAGGGTCTGTGATTTCGATGAGCATTTGGTGAGGATTCACCGGCTCGAAAGCATAGAAAAACGGTCTTAATCCATTGAAAATCAGACCACAAAGGCCCCTGCACTTAGAAATCCCTCATGATTCATTTACTCGGGGCTCATCTACCAGTGGAAAAATGAGACGCGCCTGGGTTCCTGGATTGGCCCTTTCCAGCGTCAGGTGCCCTTTCATCAGCCTGGTGATGTTTTGGGTGAGGGCCAGCCCCACGCCGAACCCTTTAGCACCTTGAGCGTTCGTGCTGCGGTAAAGTGGTTCGAAGATCCGCGTGAGATCTTCCTCTGGAATCCCGATTCCGTGGTCGCGAAGGGTCAGGACGATGGTTGATTTTTCCGACCAAATGGCCACCTTGATTGGGGTGGTATCAGGGGAATATTTACAGGCGTTATCGAGCAAATTGCCAAGGACCGTTTGCAGCCACTCGTGCTGGCCCATGATGACCGCGTTGCGTGCTTTGACGTCCAGGTGAATGGAACGAGTGGGGTGATTCTGCTCGGTGCGACCGATGGCTTCGCGCACCTCGCCCACCAGGTCCAGTGGGTCGAATGAGGAAGCCACGTTACCCGTCTGGTAGCGCGCGAGGCTCAAGAGGCTGTTTGTCAATTTCACCAACCGGTCGATGGATTCAAGGGCCGCTTCGAGGCCTTCTTTCACCTCCTTTGGGTCATGCAGATGAAGCAACGCCACCTCCAACTCCCCGCGAAGGGTGGTCAGGGGGGTGCGTAGCTCGTGCGAGGCATGCGAAACAAAGCTGCGCTGCATCCGGAAGCCTTCCTCGATGCGGTCGAGCATGCGGTTGAAGTGCTGGGCGAGTTGCGCGAGCTCGTCACGTTCGCGGCCCACGTGCAGGCGGCGGCTCAAGTCTTCGGCCGAAATTTCTTGGACCTGTTTGTTGATCGAGGCAATGGGGCGCAACGCTCGCCAGCCAAACAAATACCCCAGCCCCCAGATCAGGAGCAAGGCCCCGCCGTTGGCCACCAGCAGGTCGTCGCGCAAACGCTTTTTCCGCGCAAGCCCATGGCGATCGACGGCACTGGCCACCACCACGATCCCATGCACGTATTTCGCAACGGCTTGTAGGTCGCCCTTCCGGTAGTTGATGGTGCCGCGTTGTTCGACTTTTTGGATCTCCTCGGGGCTTAGGCTGATGTGATCGTGATGGGCTTGGTCGTGCAGGGAGTAGACCACGTTCTCGCGCACGTTGATGAGCATTTCCTCCTCATCGAATAGGGTCACGAAGTCTTCGCTGTGCAGGCGGGCGAGTTGGGAGGTCGAGATGCTGTCGCCCTCGAGGACGAAGCCTGCGGTGACACTGGCCTTGGCGTCCAGGCGGCTGTAAAATTCCCCGCTGCGGCTGGCGGCGTACTGAAAATAGACGACTACCGAAAAAGCGGCGAGTAGCACCCCCACCATCAGGGTAAACTGGAAGGCGAGCCGTAGGCGAATGGGCATAAACCTAAGTTAGGTGATGCGCAGCACGTACCCCATTTTGTAGACTGTGTGGAGCAGCTTGGGCTCGAAATCGCGGTCGATTTTTTTGCGCAGGTTGTTGACGCAGACCTCCACCACGTTGGTCCCCGGGTCGTAGTCGACCTCCCAAACCCGTTCGAGCAATTCGTTCTTGCTGATCACCCGTCCGGGGTGGCGTAGCAGGTAGTCGAGCAGCATGTATTCCTTGGGGGCCAAGGTGATCGACAGACCACCACGGTGGGCCATTTTCTCTGAAGTGTTCAGTTCCAAATCCTCGAAGCGAAGCACCGTTTGCGTGGGAGAAGATCCCGAGCCCCGTCGGCGCGAAAGCGCTTGCAACCGCAGGACTAGTTCACGCAGTTCGAACGGCTTGGCCAAGTAGTCGTCGGCCCCCGCGCCGAAGCCTTGGGCTTTGTCGTCGAGGCTGTCGAGGGCGGTTAACATCAGGACCGGCTGGCTCGCATCGAGGCCGCGAATCTTGGCGCACAAGTCGAAGCCATTAATGCCTGGCAGGTTCACATCCAAGATGATCACATCGAAGGGCTGGCGTTGGGCCATCGAATACCCGATGGTTCCATCGAAAGCCACCTCGCAGTGAATCTGATGGGCTTCCAGGCCTTTTTTTACGAAGGCGGCCACTTTGGGTTCGTCCTCGACGAGTAGGATTCGCATGATGGGTGCAATCTCCCCAAACAATACGAGATAAGTCTTAAGAAAGGATGAGGGGTCTTTAAGAAAGACCTTAACCCATGTGGTTGCCTTTCCGCTACTCCCGTCGGCAACTCCACCCCTGCTTCTGGTATAACCAACAAAGCCCTGAAAGCAAAAACGGCAACCCCATTTTCATGAAGTCGCCGTCTTTTTCTCGTCGGGGAGGATGACTGGAGCCAGTTCAAACCCTACTTGGCGGAGTTTGAGAGATTGTACCAGTTGAAAGAGCTACTTGACGGCAGTCAAACTGACACATCGTTTAACTCGCTGCTCTACGAAGCAACTGCGCATTCGCTGCAACGATGATTGTACTGAGGCTCATGAGCACCGCGCCAATGGCAGGAGAGATCGAGATGCCTGCCCAAAGGAGCGCACCACCCGCGATGGGGAGGGCTACCACATTGTAACCTGTGGCCCAAATCAGGTTTTGGATCATCTTTCGGCGGGTCGCTTTACCCAGTGCAATCATCCGGACAATGTCGAGCGGGTTGCTGTTCACCAAGATGATGTCTGCTGTCTGAGCAGCAACGTCAGTACCTGAGCCCACCGCAATGCCGAGATCGGCTGCGGCAAGAGCGGGTGCGTCGTTCACACCGTCGCCTGTCATGGCCACAACCTCGCCACGTTTCTTCAACTCCTTAATTAGCGTCTGTTTCTCGTCGGGTAGCACACCTGCATGCCACTCGTCGAGACCAAGCTGCTCACTCACCGAGCGAGCGACCCGTTCGTTGTCGCCCGTTGCCATCACCGCACGAATGCCTTGCGCCTGAAGCTGCGAGACGGCTTCCTGAGATTCACTACGAATCTGATCAGCCAAAGCGATGACCCCTGCCAGTTGCTCTTCAATCAATACGTAGATGACCGTTTGACTGTCGTTGATTTTTTCGGTGAGGTCGGGAACATCGATGCCTTTCTCTTTTAGATAACCGGGGCTGACAGCTCCAATCATTTTTCTCTCCACCTTACCTTGAGCACCCTTCCCAGCAATCGTCTGGAAGTCCTGACAAGTGGGGGGAGAAAGGCCTCGATCTTTGGCAGACTGTACGATGCCCGAAGCAATGGGGTGCTCGGAGGCCTGTTCCAATCCAGCAGTCAAACGAAGTAGCTCCTCTTCACTGAGATTCTTCTGCAAGACCTCGACCCATTGAACGCGAAATTTGCCCTCGGTTAACGTGCCTGTCTTGTCAAAGATCATAGTGGTCACCTTGTTGGCGCGCTCGAACGCTGTCCGGTTGCGGATCAGAAGACCTCGCTTTGCGGAAAGACTTGTAGAAATCGAGGCAACCAAAGGGATCGCCAAGCCCAAGGCATGTGGACAAGCGATGACCATGACAGTCACCGTGCGTTCCAAGATCGACGACCAGTCATCGCCCAAAGCGGCCCATACGACAGTCGTGATGATGCCTGCACCAAGAGCGAGATAAAATAGCCAACCCGCCGCCCGGTCGGCCAATCGTTGGGTTTTGGACTTCTGCTTTTGGGCATCCTGCACCAGTTTGACCACTTGGCTCAGGTAGCTTTCTTTACCGGATTTCTCGACGCGTACGGTTAGACTGCGATGGCCGTTGACCGAACCCCCGATGACCTTGTCGCCCTTCGCTTTCTCGACAGGGACGGATTCGCCCGTGAGCATCGATTCATCAATGGAGCTC
>CAYGKP010000169.1:0-5438 GCA_964350605.1 uncultured Cytophagales bacterium | reverse complement strand
GTCCTTAACGGCTGAAAACTTCTGGCCGAGTTGCGCGGCGGCGGCCTCGTCGCTCAAGGCTTTGTCCAGACGGGTCAGTTGGCGAATCGGCTCAGCGATGTAAACCGCCAGGCAAGCCCCGGCCAGTAACACGAAGCTGTAGAAGAACACCGTGCGTACCGTGGGCGTGAAATGGCCGAAGTGTTCGAGGGTCGCGAGCAGGAAATAGGCCCCCAAGAGAATCGAGGCCAACAGCAATCCGCCCTTCATCAACCGATGGAGGAAAAATTTGCGCTTGTAGGCACGCAGGTTCTCGCGGAGTTTCTGGGCGTTCATCGAATTGTGTTAACGCACGAAAGGGGCCCATCGGTGCCCCTTTCTGTCAGTTATCTATGAAGATCTGCCGATCATGAGGCCGGTTTTTCTTCTACCCCCAGGATCGCGCCGTCCAGGTAGACTTCCGAGAAGTCGCGGTACTGCATCGGGTTCGAGGGGAAATTCTTCACAAACGGCTGGAGCAGGCGATACCCTTCATCGTACCACAGGACGATCACCGCGGCGTCGTTCATCAGGACTTGCTCGGCTTGAAGGAAATACTCGTAGGCTTGCTCGACGGTCGTCGCGCGAAGGCCTTGCTCGTACAACGCGTCGAACTTGGGGTTCTTGTAACGCCACATGTTGGGGAACGAAAGCGCCGTGGCATCTTCTGGCAAGTTCTTCGAGTAGAAGGCCATCAGGAAGTTCTCGGGGTTCGGGTAATCGTAGAGCCAACCGGTGCGGAAGAATTTGCTGCGCCCCGCCTGCATGCCTTCGCTGTGCTGGGCGATGGGCATGGGGTTGATGTCGATCGAGAGGTTCAGGTTGTCTTTGATCTGCTTTTGCACCTCGATGGCCACAGCAGTGTTCCGCTCGCCTTCGGTGTTCAGGTCCAACGAAGTTTTCGGGAAGCCTTTTCCGTTGGGGAAGCCCGCCTTCGCCAGGTAGTAGCGCGCCGAGTCGGCATTCAGGGTGTAGCCCTTGATTTCTTTGGTGGCGTAGCCCTTGAAAGTGGCCGGCGTGATGCCGTGGATGCCCGGGCCGTCACCCTCGCCTTGGAGGACGTATTCCAAAATCCGCTCGCGGTCGAGCGCGAACGAGAAGGCCTTGCGAACGTTCACATCGGCGAAGACCGGGTCGGTGTGCAGGAAACCGAACACCTGGCTGGCCATTTCGGGCTTCAGTTGCAGGATGTAGTCGCCGTATTCGCCACTGCCCGCCTTGGTGTCGGTCAGGATGTTGATGATGTCATCGGTCGGCAGGCGGTAGAGCATGTGCAGCCCCTGCTTCTTGAAGGTGAGCATCTCGGTCTTTTTGTCCTTGAGGAACGAGATGTCGATGGCTGAGAGAAGCGGTAGCTTGTTACCGAATTCGTCGACGCGGTAATACTTCTCGTTGCGGGTCAGGATGATTTTGATGTCCTCGTCCACGTTCTCAGGATCGAGCACAAACGGGCCAGTCCCCACCGGGTTGATGCGGATGTCCTTGCCGTATTTGTCGACAGCCTCCTTCGGGTAGATCATCGTGTTCGGACCCGCCAGGCCAAACAAGAAGACCGAGCTGGGCCGCTCCAAGGTGATTTCAAGTGTGTAATCGCCCGTCACTTTGATGCCCGAAACACCGGAAGGCTTCTCGCCTGCGCGGGTGGCATTGAAGTAGTCGCGCGCACCCTTGACCACATCGAGGAACACCACGCTGCCCTGATACACATCTTTCCCATTGCAAAGACGTGAAAAGCAATAGGCAACATCGGCGGCTTTCATCTCGCGGCCCACGCCGTCGGGAAAGGCTGGGTTGTCATGGAAGAAGACCTTCTGGCGAAGCGTGAAGGTGTAAACGGTGTTCGAGGCATCGACCTCGTACTTCTCGCAAAGCGCAGGCTTCACTGAAAGATCCGACTGGTCGAACTTGAAGAGGCCTTCGTAGATCTGTGCCGCGACGCGGTACGAATAGGCATCGATGATGTTCGGCGGGAACAAGGTTTTGATGAACTCCGGCTCGTTGAGCTTGAAGACACCGCCGCGCCAGCGGCCACCTTCCACAGCCGTTAGCGTGCTGGACGACGAAGGATCGCTATCACCGCCACAAGATGGTAGGCCAAGCGGGAGAATCAGGAAGAGAACGACTCCCACCATGGTGGTCAGGAATCCGATAATGCGTGCTTTCATGCGAGCTGTGCGAGGGTAGGAAGCGTAGTAACTCACCTACCACTACGAAAAACAAGTGATAAGGTTTCAGGCCATTGGTTGCCTTTCCCGTAATAATCGGAGAAGTACGCGAAATTTTTAGACGATTTCCAGGAAAACTGGGCAATGATCGGAGTGTTCGGCTTGAGGCAAGATCAACGCGCGCTGCAAACGGTCGCGCAACCCCTCGGTTGCACTGATGTAATCAATGCGCCAGCCCTTGTTGTTCGAGCGGGCATTAGCGCGGTACGACCACCAGGAGTAGTGGTGTGGATCGGGGTTGAATTCGCGGAACGTATCAATCATCCCCGAGTCGAACCACTTGTCCATCCAGGCCCGTTCTTCAGGCAAGAAGCCCGAGCTGTTCTTGTTTGAAAGGGGGTTGTGGATGTCGATGGCCTGGTGGCAAATGTTGTAGTCGCCGACCACCAAGAGATTTGGCGTCTCACTGGCTCGCAGCGTCTGCACGAAGTCGAAGTAGTCGTCCAGGAATCGATACTTGAAGTCTTGGCGCTCGTCGCCCGAGGTGCCCGAAGGAAAATAGGTGTTCAGCACCGAGAGGTCGCCGAAGTCCGCGCGGATCACGCGCCCTTCCCGGTCGTAGGTCGGGTGGCCCATACCCACCACAACATTGTCCGGGGTTTGCTTCGAGAAAATGGCCACGCCGCTGTAGCCTTTCTTTTCGGCGGGGTGCCAATACAGCTCGTAGCCCAGGGCCTGAAAATCGAGGACCGGTACTTGTTCGGGCAGGGCCTTGACCTCTTGCAGGCAGAGGACATCGGGCGCTGCGGCTTCGAGCCAGGTGAGGAAGCCGCGGTTGATCGCCGCGCGGATGCCGTTGACGTTGTAGGAGATGACGCGCATGAAGCGAAACTACGGCACGACTCTGATACTTTCGTGAGATGTCCGGGCCAATGAAAATCAACGCACACCGCTGGACGGCCGGAGCCCGGGGCTTCTGGCTGAGCGCGGCGCTCCTTGTCGGAGTCGTTTTCCCTTACCAACTCTGGCTGCGGGGAAACGAAGTGCCACTGATCGACTACCTCGCACAATTCGAAAACGCCAAAGCCTTGGTATCCGGTGACTTTCAGGGATCGGTGAATGGGTATTGGTCGCCGCTGTTGGTGTGGCTGATGGCACTGGGCCTGCTCGTTAGCGACAACGAGCCACTCATACTTATCCTGTTGTCGACGGGGTGCGGCTTGTTGAGTTGGGCGATGGTCTGGCGGCTGACGGCCGAGTGGCTGGCCGAGGGAACGACCCGATTTGTGGCACGCGCAGCCTTGGCTTCGCTTATCGTGATGATGTGCATCACCGTGGTCGTCCCCGACCACTTGGCGGTTGTCCTCATCCTGGCCTATTTCCGGTGTTACCTCGCCCAACGAAGTGCGCCAACTCGCCGCGGACAGTTCGTTCTCGGCGGGTTGATTGCATTTGCATACTATGTTAAGGCCTATGCACTTATTGCACTTCTCCTTCACCAAGGGATTAGCTTGTTGTGGCAAAACCAGGAGCCCGGTACGTTTCGCCAGCGGCTGAAGCGGCGAGCCAGTGTTTTTCTGCTTGTGTTGATTCTGGTTCTGCCCTGGACCGTAGTGTTGAAGGGCAAGTATGGCCACTGGACCTGGAGCACCTCGGGGTCCTACAACCGTTTTCTGGTGCAGGAGAAGTACCAGCAAGTTTGGCGGGCCCATCCCTATGCCAATCCGGCCCGAACGCCTTTGTTGCCAACGGCCGATCAGGTGCACAACCGTTGGGAAGATCCCAGCACCTACCCCCTGCCCCCTGCCCCATCGTTTAACTGGGCACACCATGCGGCCATCCTGTTCTGGAACCTGAAGGATTGGCTTATCGTGACCCTCCGGTTCAGCCTGTTTTTCTTTCCTCTCGTCCTCGTGTGGTTCGTCCGTCAGGTGTTCGGGCGAGCCCCGCCAAGCCCCCACGACCGCGTGATTCGTGAGGGTGTGCTTTTCTCGCTGCTTTATCCCAGCGGGTTTGTCTTCTTTTTCTATTACCAGGAGCGGTACTTCTGGCCGCCGCTGCTCTTGGCCGCATGCCTGACCATTGTCCTGTGGGCACAAGTCAGCCAGCGACTCCACCGAAAACAGCGGCTTTTGGGTGTGTTGCTCATCGGCGTGACCCTGATGATGCCACTAGGCCAACGAATCTTGTTCGATTACGGCATGGCGCGATACGTCGATCCGCCCGCCTGCGTGGCAGAGGATGTGGCACGACCCAATCAAGTTCAGTTGGAACCGGGGGGCCTACTGGTGTGCGACGATCCGATGCGTGGGTTTCGGCTATCGGAGGCCTTCAACCTGCGGATGGCGGAATTGGACTTGCGGGCCGAAAGCTGGCCATCGGAACAAGCGTTGGTTGATACCCTAAGGAAGCATCGAATCCGCTATGTCTTTCTCACCAATCAAACACCCCTAACTGACGAGCGATTCAGTCAGTATTCTGAAATCGCCCAGTGGCATGACTGCCGCCCACTGCGCATTCTGGAAGTCCCCCGTCACTGAGGTTGGCCCAGGGATTCGAACCAAGGAAACCCGGATTACTTCTTGTGCGCCACCGCATGAAAGCGGTACCCATAGGGCGGGCTCATCGCAAAGCAACACTCAACGCGAAACCCTGCGTTTTCGCCGATGCGCTCCACTTCTTTCATGGCGTACCAATGGTTGTGCCGCTGTGCATCGCCACCCCGCAACGCCACTTTCATACGCCAATACTTGTGGAGTGCCCACCGAACGCCAAGCCATACGAGTGAAACCGACTCGCGGCGGGTTTCGAACACACGCGCTTGATAGTAAAGCCGCATGGGTCGATGAAGCAGGGCGGTCATTACGACCCGCCCGCCGGGCCGCAGTTTCGAAGCGGATTTTTGGAGAAAGTCGGTCAGGGCTGGAGGGTGGAGGTATTGAATCACAGCACTGCACAAAATGACATCGACGGGTTCGTTGACCAAGGCATCAATTTCTTCCAGCGCACCTTCTGTGACGACAACATCCGGATGACCGCTGGCAGCCAAGCGTTCTTTGCTCGCAGCGACCAACGTGCTCGAAAGGTCAAAACCCTGGACCGAAGGGTAGTCGTTGGCCAATCGTTCGAGGAGTTCGCCGCTGCCACAACCCGCATCGACGACCGATTCCGCGGGGCCGATCAGCAGGCGGGTTTCCAGGTACAGTTGGTCAAACCACGTCGCCGAGTTTTCAGCGTGAAGCGCGGTGTGTTGTT